>JADHYK010000005.1 GCA_016782485.1 Candidatus Omnitrophota bacterium | reverse complement strand
TTTGATAAAGAAAAGATAAAATCCGCATTAGGCCTCCAGTAAATATGCTTGATCTGATTATTATAGGCGCCGGCCCCGCCGGCATTACTGCTGCAGTGTATGCCGCCCGCAAGAAAATGGATTTTCTGCTAATCTCAGGAGACATCGGCGGCCAGACCAACTGGAGCGGCGAGGTCCAAAATTATACCGGCTATCAGTTTATCTCCGGCCCGGAATTGGCAGCGAAATTCGAAGAGCATATGCGCAAGTTCAATATAGCTGTAAAAGAGGGTGAATCTGCCAAAGAGCTCAAGAAGGCCGGTAATAAAGTTGTATTAAAAACCGATAAGGCAGAATATGAGGCCCGTACGGTAATTATTGCTTCAGGCAAGAAGTCGAAGGAGCTGGGCGTGCCCGGAGAAAAAGAATTTAAGAACAAAGGGTTGACTTATTGCGCTACCTGCGACGGCCCTTTATTTGCCGGCAAGGATGTTGCGGTTATCGGCGGAGGGAATTCTGCTTTGGATGCAGCCATACAATTAATAAAAATAGCCAGGCAGGTAAGCATAATCAATATTAATCCCGCACTCAGTGCCGACCCGGTAATGCAGGAGCAGGTCAGAGATCGTGCCGCCATATTGAATGACTCCAGGGTGGAGGCCATTCTCGGGGATCAATTTGTCAATGGAATTAAATTAAGGCAGGGCGCCGAAGAGAAGACCATTGCTGTCCAGGGAATATTTGTGGAGATCGGCCTGGTGCCCAACTCGGAGTTTACCAAAGATATAGATAAGAACGAAACCGGTGAAATCAAAGTGAATTGCAGGAATGAAACTAACCTTGCCGGCGTATTCGCTGCCGGGGACGTTACCGACGTCCCGGAAAAACAGATTATTATCGCCGCAGGCGAGGGCTCTAAAGCCGCGCTGAGTGCCTTCCGTTATCTTGCCCGGCATAAATTTTAGCCCTCTCCCGCCTATTTATAAAAATATTAATAAAATACTTGACAATTTTTATTTCTTAGGTATACTCTACTAATACAATAGGGATTATAGAGAATACATATGAAGATAACTTATAAGGGCGATTACGCTTTAAAAACCATACTTGACCTGGCCAGGCATTACGGCAATAGCCCGGTTACCATCCATGATTTAGCCAAGCGTGCGGATATCCCGATTAAATTCCTGGAGCAGATACTCCTGGATTTAAAAAGAGGGGGATTCGTAGAAAGCAGGCGCGGGAAGGTCGGTGGTTATCTCCTGGCAAAAGAGCCCTCAGGGATAAAGTTAGGCGAAGTTATCCGTTTCATTGAAGGCCCTATTGAGCCTATCGCCTGCGTATCTAAAAACTATCAGGGCTGCAACAGCATTTATAACTGTGTTTTGAGGGAGGTCTGGCAGTGGGTGAATAAGGCAACCTGCGGGATTATTGACAATATTACCTTTGAAGACCTGCTGAAGAAAATAGAGGATTCAGACTGCACAATAAGTTATCAAATTTAAAGAGGGAGACCTAAGATGCCGAAGATCGCGAAAGACATTACGGAATTAATCGGTAATACTCCTTTGGTGATGTTGAACAAAATCAATAAAGATAACCCTGCCATGGTGGCAGCAAAGTTGGAGTATTTTAACCCCGCCGGCTCGGTTAAAGACAGGATAGGCCTGAGCATGATTGAACAGGCGGAAAAAGAGGGGAAAATTACAAAAGATACGACTATCGTTGAGCCGACCTCGGGCAATACGGGGATCGGTCTTGCCTTTGTCTGCGCCGTCAAGGGGTATAAATTAATTCTGACTATGCCGGAGACAATGAGTATCGAGCGTCGAAAGTTACTGACTGCCTTCGGCGCAGAGATTATCTTAACTGCGGGCACAGAGGGCATGAGCGGCGCAATCAAGAAGGCAGAAGAGCTGGTTCAAAAAGGAAGAGGTTATTTTATGCCGCAACAGTTTAAAAATGAAGCTAACCCTGAAATCCATCGCCGTGCTACCGCCAGAGAAATCTGGGACGACACTGATGGTAAGGTCGATATTTTAGTAGCGGGAGTAGGGACCGGCGGTACGATCACCGGCATAAGTGAGGTGATTAAGAAAAAGAAGCCTTCCTTCAGGTCAATAGCGGTGGAACCCAAAGATTCCCCGGTATTGTCCGGAGGAAAGCCCGGTACGCATAAGATTCAGGGTATCGGCGCGGGCTTTATCCCCGAAGTCCTGAATAAAGGTATTATTGATGAAGTAATCCAGGTATCCAATGACGACGCCATTGCCACAGCCCTAAGATTGGTTAGAGAAGAGGGGTTATTGGCGGGTATCTCTTCGGGTGCGGCGGCCTTTGCAGCGCTGCAGGCGGCATCACGGCAGGAAAATAAAGGTAAGTTGATTGTTGTAATACTGCCGGATACGGGAGAGCGGTATTTAAGTACCGAATTATTCAAAGAATGAAGCTCCGCGGGCTTCAAACCTGCAGTTTCCCGGAGCGGAATACTGAGCGGCTACACTCCATACGCAACCTGAAGGCTGCGGTTTTGTAGCCGCGAATGTATAAAAGCGGAGGGATCCAATGATCAGAGAGAAAGTGGAGAAGGCGCTGGAAAAAGTCCGCCCGATGCTGATGGCTGACGGCGGTAACATTGAGCTGGTGGATGTCAGCGATGATGGCGTAGTAAAATTAAAACTTACCGGCGCCTGTGGCTCCTGCCCGATGAGTTCGATGACTTTAAAGATGGGTGTGGAGAGGGTGTTAAAAGAAGAAGTTCCTGAAGTAAAGCAGGTTATTGCGCTATAACTTAGGAGGGGGATGAGGATAATGAGGACCATAAAGCAGATAAACGATAAAATTAAAAAGGGCGAAGTTGTTGCGCTTACCGCCGAGGAAGTAATAGAATTAGTAGCCAAAAAAGGCGCTAAAAAAGCTGCCGAAGAGGTGGATGTGGTTACTACCGGGACCTTTGGCCCGATGTGTTCTTCCGGAGCATATTTTAATATCGGCCATTCCAAGCCCAAGATAAAATTAGGCGGGGGGACCTGTACTCTTAACGATGTGCTGGTTTATGCCGGTTTTGCGGCAGTGGATATTTATCTGGGTGCAACCGCCGTGCCTGATGATGACCCGCGCAATAAAGTCTATCCGGGTGAATTTAAATACGGCGGCGGGCATGTAATCAACGAAATAGTTGCCGGCAAGGATATCCGGCTGGTGGCCACTACCTATGGCACGGATTGCTATCCGCGCAGGAAGCTGGAAACTTTAGTTAATATAAGGGATTTAAATGAAGCGGTATTGTTTAATATGCGCAACTGTTACCAGAATTATAATGTCGCGGTTAATTTATCGGATAAGAGTATCCATACCTATATGGGTACCTTAAAGCCCAACCTGGGTAATGCCAACTATTGTTCGGCAGGGCAGCTTTCCCCGCTTTTAAAGGACCCATATTACAGGACAATCGGCATCGGGACAAAGATATTCTTAGGGGGAGGGATTGGTTACGTTGCCTGGCAGGGCACCCAGCATAATCCGGTAGCCCCCAGAGGTGAAAACGGCATCCCGAAATCCCCTGCAGGCACGATTGCCGTAATCGGGGACTTAAAACAGATGAAGCCGGAATGGCTGGTGGGTACCAGCATGTTAGGTTACGGTGTGAGTTTAATAGTAGGCATGGGCGTTCCTATACCTGTCTTGGATGAACAGGCGATTAAATTCGCCGCTATTTCCGACGAGGAGATATATGCCCAGATTGTGGATTATAGCTCCAGTTATCCGCAGGGCATATCCGGTTCTTTAGGCGAGGTTAATTATGCCCAGTTAAAATCCGGCAAGATTGCTGTTCAGGGTAAACAGGTGGCTACGGGTAACCTCTCCAGTTACTCCAAGGCGCGCGAAATTTCCGAGGAGTTAAAGTCCTGGATTAAGAAAGGGGATTTTCTCCTGAGTGAACCGGTGGCACCATTGCCGGGCGCTGAGTCAGGGTATGCTTTTAAACCGCTTAAGGAAAGGCCGATTATATAAATAGAAGGAGAAAAGATGACTTCCCAAAAAATAGTTTTACACTTTCCCCGCCGGATGGTGGACCAGCCGATCGTCTATAAACTGGTAAAGGATTTTGATTTAAAGTTCAATATCCTAAAAGCGCATGTTACTCCGCAGGAAGAGGGACTGATGGTTCTGGAGCTATCGGGCAAAAAGGAGAATTTCAATAGAGGTATTGAGTATTTGAAGTCCTGCGGGGTAAAGATTCAGCCCCTAAGCCAGGATGTAACGCGTAACGACATCAAATGCACTGATTGCGGGGTATGTGTTCCGATCTGTCCTACCGAGGCCCTGGTGGTTGACCCCAAAACTCGTAAGGTCCATTTTTATAATGATAAATGTATCGCCTGCGAGCTCTGCGTTAAAATCTGCCCCACCCGCGCTATGGAAGTGCATTTCTAAAAGATGGCCCTGCAAAAAAAATTAACCAGACTAAAGAAAATTATTTCAGGCATGCATTCCTGCCTGGTTGCTTTTTCAGGGGGGACAGACAGCAGTTTCCTTTTGAAAATTGCCTCGGATATACTGCCGAAAGACAAACTCCTGGCGGTGACCGCGGATTCAGCCACCTATCCTAAAGAAGAATTCACTTTTGCTAAAGCCATGTCCAGGCGTTTAGGGGTCAGGCATAAAATAATCAGGACAGATGAATTAAGGGACCGCCGCTTCGTCAGTAATCCGCCTGACCGCTGTTATTTTTGCAAAAAAGAGCTCTTCGGCAGGTTAAAAAAAATTGCCGCGCAGCTTAATTTTAATTTTGTGGCGGATGCCAGTAATATTTCCGATGCCTCTGACTTCAGGCCCGGCAATATAGCTAAAGAAAGGTTTAAGGTACGTTCACCGCTGGCAGAGGCAGGCCTTACCAAGCAGGAGATCCGCAGCTTAAGTAAAAATCTTGGGCTTAAGACCTGGGACAAGCCGGCCCTGGCCTGCCTGGCATCACGCATCCCCTACGGCAGAAAAATCTCTGCGCAATTATTAAAGCGCATTAACCGGGCGGAAATTATTATAAAAAAAATGGGGTTCAGGCAGGTCAGGGTAAGGGATTACGATAATTATTGCCGGATAGAGGTCTCAAAGAGCGATATAGCGCGCCTGATAACAAAGAGTAATCAAATAGTCGACAGATTAAAAAAATTAGGATATAATTGTATCACTTTGGATTTAGAGGGTTATCGCAGCGGAAACATGAACACAGGCCTGATGAGGTAGCAATATGGGAAAATGCGTATATTTAGATTATGCGGCCACTACCCCCACTGACCCCCGGGTATCAAAAGCGATGCAGCCGTATTTTTTTAAGAAATTCGGCAACGCCTCAAGTATTTATGCCCTGGGGCAGGAGGCAAAAAGCTCGATAGAGGATGCGCGCTCAGCAGTTGCTTCATTCCTGGGCGCCCGGCAGGAAGAGATTATTTTTACTTCCGGCGGCACTGAATCGGATAATCTGGCAATCAAAGGTGTCGCCTTTGCGCTTCAGAAAAAAGGCAATCATATCATCACCACTGCCATTGAACATCACGCGGTAAGCGGAACATGCGCCTTTTTACAAAAGATGGGTTTTAAAATCACCTTTGTCGGCGTGGACAAGGAGGGATTAGTCTCTCCCGAAGATATCGGCAAGGAGATTAGCGACAAAACAATTCTGATCTCGGTTATGCATGCCAACAATGAAATCGGCACCATCCAGCCCATCGCCGAAATCGGCCGGATAGCCAGGGAAAAGGGCATTTGTTTTCATAGCGATGCCGTTCAGACCGTCGGGCACATTCCTGTGAATGTCCAGGAGTTAAATGTCGACCTGTTATCCTTCTCCGGGCACAAATTCTACGGGCCCAAGGGGGTAGGCGCCTTATACGTCAGGAAAGGCACGCGCATAGAGAGCCTTTTGCACGGCGGGGACCAGGAAAACAACAGGCGCGCCTCAACTTATAATACGCCGGGAATTGTAGGCATGGCCAAGGCAATAGAATTGTGCCGGGAAAATATGGGCCAGGAGGCGAAGTTTCAGTCCTCTTTACGCGATAGATTAATCAGGGAGGTCCCCCGGAAGATATCCGAGACTCGCCTTAACGGGCACGCATTACGCAGGCTTCCTAATAACGCAAACTTCTCTATAAAATATATCGAAGGCGAGTCTATCCTGCTTAACCTTGACCTGGCAGGGATTGCCTGCTCTACCGGCTCTGCCTGCACCTCCACTTCTTTAGAGCCCTCGCATGTGCTCTTGGCTATCGGGCTGCCCCATGAAATCGCGCACGGTTCATTAAGGATTACGCTGGGCAGATGGACAAAAGAAGCCGATATCGACTACCTGCTGGAGACCCTTCCCAAAATCGTTAAAAAGCTGCGCGCAATGTCCCCCCTATATGATAAGAAATGATTATACAGGAAAAAATAATTGATTTTTTGAAGAAGAAGCAGGCCTATATTTCCGGCGACGCTATGAGCGAACGCTTAGGGATAAGCAGGCAGGCATTATGGAAGCATATTCAGGAGTTAAAGGATAAGGGATATGATATTGTTGCCGTGCCGCACCTGGGGTACCGGCTGATTTCTTCGCCGGATAGGCTTTTTGCCTTTGAAATAAAGCGCGCTTTGCGCACTAAGTTTCTGGGCAGCCAAGTTCATTATTTCGAAGAGCTGGGCTCGACGATGAATGTGGCTATGCAATTGGGCGTGCAGGGTGCCGGCGAGGGCACACTGGTGGTGGCAGAATCCCAGAGAAAGGGCAGGGGGAGATTAAGCCGGGAATGGTTTTCGCCTAAATATAAAGGCATATACGCCTCTTTAATACTTCGCCCCAAAATCCTTCCTCTCCAGGCATCGATCCTGACGCTGCTTACTGCGATAGGGATCTGCGAAGCGGTCAAGGCAATCTGCGGCTTAGAGCCGAGAATCAAATGGCCCAACGATATACTGATGCGCGATAAAAAATTGGGCGGGATATTGACCGAATTGAATGCCGAAATGGACAGGATTAAATTCGTGGTTATCGGAATCGGCTTAAACGTAAACAATGAGAAGAAAAGCCTGACGGAAGGGGCTACTTCCTTAAAGGCAGAAAATAAGGAAGAGCTAAGCCGCGTAGGCCTCTTGCAGGAGATATTGCTTAAAATAGAGGAGAATTATTCAGTTTTTCAGAAAAAAGGCGCTACTCCCATTATTGAGAAGTGGCGCCAGTACAGCGTTACTCTGGGCAGAAGGGTAAAGGTGCATTACCAGAAGGATTATGTCGAGGGGCAGGCGGTTGATATAGACAGCGACGGAGGGCTTTTAATCAGGACAGACTCCGGCACAATGGAGAAGGTCATGGCTGGCGATGTCGTGCATTGCCGGTAAAAAAGGACGAGCTAATTGGCTGTTGAAACCAAGGTTTTTAACAGAATCGCGGAAATTTCTCCCCGGGAATGGAACAGCGTTTTTCCCGATGTTTTAGAGGACTACTATTTTTTTAAGTCGCTTGAGGGATCGAATTTCGCACAGTTTCGGTTCAGGTATATCCTGGCCTACGATAATAATTCGCTTATCGGGGCAGCCCCCTGTTTTCTGATGGATTTTCCTATGGACGCCGGTGTTCAAGGGGCGGCGAGGCAGATTGTCAACCTGATCAAAAAATTCTTCCCCTCTGTTTTTAATATCAGGGCCCTGCTCTGCGGCCTGCCTATGGACCGCGGCAGGTTAGGTTTCTTGAACAAGGATATCCAGAAGGAGGTAATCGAATCGGTCAGCAGGGCGATGTCTCAAATAGCAGAAGAAGAAGGCGCCAGGGTGATTGCCTTTAGAGATTTTGATTCCGATTATGTACCGCTGCTTGATCCGTTATTAAAGAGAGGTTTTTTTAAGATAGAGAGCCTGCCGACCACTGTCATGGAGATAAATTTTTCAAGTTTCCAGGAGCACCTTCTCGGCTTAAGCGCGGCCTCCCGGTATGATTTAAGGAGAAAGTTTAGAAAAGTAGACCGCTCTGGGTTCGAGATTAAAATGCAGGTTAAGCCCGGGCTCGATCATGAAGAGCTGGCGCAGGTTTACGATCTTTACCTTCAGACGGTAAATAGGCAGGAGATGGGGTTCGAAATAGCCCCGATGGAATTCTTCCGGGCCGTCTCCGAGAATATGCCGGAAAAAGCCAGATATTTTCTCTGGCGGATTGATAATAAGCTGGTGGGATTTGCCCTCTGCCTTCTTTCGGGGGAGTATTTTCTAGATATTTATCTGGGTTTTGATTATTCGTTCGCCTATCAATGCCACCTTTATTTTATAAAAATCCGGGATTTATTCAACTGGTGCATAGAAAACAAAATAAAGACCTATGAGATGGGCGTAACCAATTATGAGCCGAAGAGAAGGCTGGGCTTTAAATTCATCCCGCTTTATATGTATGCCAGGCACCGCAGCAGGCTAATCAACCCTTTCCTGAAAATCCTAGGCGGTCTTTTTAGCCCGCTGAACTTCGACCCCGTCCTGAGGAAGATGAGGAAAGAGGGGAGGTTTTAGAGAGGATAATGTAAACTAAGAGAGTAATTTTGGTTGACAATTGCCCCGCAGCCTATAGAATAAGTTGCGGGGTTTTTGTTATATGAAAAAGGCTTTTATTATATTGATCGGCATTATTATGTCTGCTTATTGCTTTGCCTTCGCTGGAGAAGAACGCAGGCTGGAAAGAATTGTCGTTACTCCCGGCACGGATTCCCTGGGGCCGAGTGCGGCAAAGAGGGTCTATTCCGCCCAGGTCCTGAACTCCCGGGAGATAAAAATGAAAAATCCCGATTCTTTGGTGGATTTATTGGGAGATATTGCCGGGTTGGACCTGCGTTACCGCGGCACCAGCGGTATCCAGGGAGACCTGTCGTTAAGGGGCTCTACTTACGAGCAGGTAGCAGTGCTTATTGACGGCATAAAGGTAAATGACCCTCAGACCGGCCATCATAACCTGGATATACCCTTGACCATATACGACATTGAGAGGTTGGAGGTAATCAAGGACGGCGATTCTTCTTTATACGGATCCGGCGCCTTTGCCGGAAGCACGAATTTCGTGGTCAAAAAACCGACAAAGCAGAGCCTGAAGGTAGGCGCTGTTTTCGGGCAGCATGCCCTATACGGCGAGTCATTTTCTCTGACCGTGCCTGAACGGATTCTGTCAGCAAGGGTTTCCTATGAGCATAAGGTATCCAAGGCCGCCCGGCCGAATACGGATTTCCAGTACTATACCACCTCGCTCTGCCTGAATAAAGAGCTGAGCAGTTCTCTCCTGGATTTTCTCTTCGGCTACCAGAAGAAGGATTTCGGGGCAGACAGCTTTTACTCCAACCTCTTTCCCGAAGAAGAGGAGCATACCGAGACTTTGTTCTTCAAGAGCGGCCTGGATAATCAATTAAATATCGGCACCTTTAAGAATAATCTTTTCTTCAGGAGACATCGGGATAAATTTATACTAAACAGGAATAATCCCGTCTCGGTCAATTACCATACTACTTATCTTTACGGCCTTGCCTCGCGCCTGAATGCGCCCACGAAAGCAGGGGAGGTTATTCTGGGCCTGGATTTAGACCGGGAGGAGATCAATTCTACGAATTTGGGCAAACATAATATTTCCTATGAAGCCTTTTCCTTAGGGCTCATCCCGCAGTTACCGTTTAAGTTAGATGCGGATTGCCGGGTAAGATTAGACCATTACCGGAAATGGGGGTGGCAGGGGTCGTATAATTTCGGCCTTGGTTATGCAATCATAGACAACAGGTTAAAAATAAACGGCTCGGTTAACCGTTCGTTCCGCATCCCCAGTTTTACCGAACTGTATTATGATACCGCCGCCAATAAGGGAAATTCAGGCCTTGAGGTTGAGCACGGCGATAATTTCAAGCTGGGGCTGGATTTCAGGGAGGGAGGATTCCAGCTGAGCATAGACGGGTTTATGCGCCGGGGCTATAACCTGATAGACTGGACGCGCACTTCAGAGCAGGACCCCTGGACGGCGACGAATTTAGGGAGGGTTGACTTTCGCGGCGCAGAGTTCATAACCGGCTGGAGCCCGCAGACAAGTTTTAAGATTATGAATCCGCAGAAACTTATGCTCTCCTACACCTATATTGATGTCGACAAAAAGAGCAGCGGATTTTTTTCTAAATATGCCCTGGATGCCTTGAAGCACCAATTACTCCTGGATATATACTCATCGCTTCTGGGCTTAAGGGTTGACTGGCAGTTATCTTACAATCAGAGGTATTACGGGGAGACTTACTTTGTAGGGGGCCTTTATTTAGCCAAAAACATAACAAAAAACAACTTTAGCTTTGAGCCGTTTGTGAAAGTGGATAATTTCACCAATACCAAATACAGCGAAATCTCAGGGGTTATTTTACCCGGCAGATGGATTAAAGGGGGGGTAAAATTCGAATGGTAATTGGGCAGAAATCGGGTGAAGATTCGGTTGACAAAGGCCGAATTTAGTGTATACTTACCCTGAAGGTAGTAAATAAGGCAGTGGAAGGACAGCACTTAAGGCCGTAAGGCGCGAAAGAAGCAGATCACCACGCTTTACGGATTTTTTGTATCCTATGCCGTTATTTACTAAAATTAAAAGTGAAAGGAGGGTAGTAAGTAATGGCAAAAGGAAAAGTAAAGTGGTTTTCCAACCAAAAAGGTTACGGATTTATCACTCCTGAGTCTGGCAATGATGTCTTTGTGCATCATAGCGCAATTCAGGGGGACGGTTATAAGACCTTAGAGGAGGGCCAGGAAGTCGAGTTTGAAATCGAAAAAGGTCCTAAGGGAGAACAGGCGGTAAAGGTAACAAAATTATAACCTAAAAAAAACAATAGGGACGTTTCTAAAATCAGCTTTTTGCTTTGATTCGGGGAACGTCCCTATTTCTTATGCGATTATCCGGGCCGATGCGCAAGAAGGAACTGGTGGTAGTGGCGATGAGCGGAGGGGTGGATTCCTCGGTAGCCGCGGCATTGTTAAAGAGTAAGGGCTATGAGGTTATCGGCATCACCATGTGTTTTAATCTCTCCGATTCCGGCAGAAAAAGGCCTGCCTGCTGCAGCAGGCAGGGCATTGAAGATGCCCGCAGGGTTGCCCAGCGGCTGGCGATACGCCACTATGTATTAAATATGCGCAAGGCGCTGGATGAATATGTGATTAAGGATTTCTGCCGGGAGTATCTCCGGGGCAAAACACCCAATCCCTGCATCAGATGTAACCAGTATATAAAATTCGGCCTTTTATTAAAAAAGGCCTTTTCTCTGGGGGCAGGGTTTCTGGCAACCGGCCATTATGCCCGGATAGAAAGGGTTGATAGTAAAAATTATTTATTAAAGAAGGCAAAAGACAGCAATAAAGACCAGTCTTATTTTCTTTACCGGTTAAATCAGGCACAACTGGGGCACATACTTTTTCCCCTGGGCGATTATACCAAGGGAGAAGTAAGGAAATTAGCCGTAAAATTCGGCCTGGCGGTTGCGGATAAGCCAGGCAGCCAGGAGATATGTTTTTTACCGGGTGAAGATTACCGGGAATTTTTAGTAAGCCGGGCTAAAGACAAAATAAGGCCGGGGCCAATAGTGGACAGGCAGGGCAATCTCCTGGGTAGGCACAAGGGGGTTGCCTTTTATACCGTTGGCCAGCGGGAGGGCCTGGGTATTGCCAAGGGTTATCCGTTATATATAACCGGGATAGATAGCAGGAAGAATCAGCTGGTTGTCGGTACAAAAAAAGAGGCAAGCAAAAGCGCATTCCTGGTAAATAAAGCGCATTTTATACATTCGCGGCCAGAAAACCTTGCCCTTGAGGGCAAGGATAAAAAATGGCCGCTCAGTATTCCGCTCCAGGAGGCCGCGGGCTTTAAGCCGCGGAGCTCCATTTTAAAAAAACCAGAAAAGAAGGTTGCCGTTAAGGTAAAGATAAGGTATAATCACAAAGAAATGCCGGCATGGGTTTGGCCTTTTGGCAGGAATTTGAGGGCCCGCTTCAGAAAACCGCAGTTTGCCATAACCCCCGGTCAATCCGCGGTATTCTATGACAAAGATATAGTATTAGGCGGGGGTATAATCGATAAGGCATTAGCATGAATAAGGAATTATTTAAAGACGATCTGGAAGAAAAGATTCAAGCACTGAAGAAGAGGCGCAATGCCGTTATCCTGGCGCATAATTACCAACTCCCGGAAGTCCAGGAGGTGGCGGATTACCGGGGGGATTCCCTGGAGTTAAGCCGGGTTGCCGCAAAAACAGAGGCAGAGGTGATTGTTTTCTGCGGGGTGCATTTTATGGCCGAAACCGCTTCAATCCTCTGCCCGGATAAAAAGGTGATTATGCCGGATGCCCTTGCCGGCTGCCCGATGGCCAATATGATTACTGCCGCTGATTTAAAGAAGCTCAAGGAAAAATATCCTAAGGCGGTGGCAGTCGGGTATGTGAATACCTCTGCGCAGGTTAAGGCGGAATTGGATTACTGCTGTACCTCCACCAATGCCGTGGCGATAGTCAATGCCCTAAAAGGTAAATATAAAGATATTATTTTTATACCCGATAAATACCTTGCCGATTTCGTCTCCAAGCAGACCCACAGAAAGCTGATTATCTGGAACGGGTTCTGTCCCACGCACGTAAAAATTCTTCCCGAGGACATAAAACAGAAGAGGAAATTCCATCCCCGGGCCAAGGTTATGGTCCATCCGGAATGCCTGCCGGAGGTTGTGGCCCTGGCAGATGCGGTGCTTTCTACAAGCAGGATGGCTAAGTTTGCCAGGGAAGACCAGGCCAAGGAGTTTATCGTTGGGACAGAGGTCGGCCTTATTTACCGGCTGAAACAAGATAACCCCGATAAGGAATTTTATCCTGCCACTGAGCGGGCGGTCTGTCCGAATATGAAACGTACCACCCAGGAAAAGATAGTTTGGGCATTAGAGGAGCTGAAGGAAGAGGTCAAAGTCCCGGATGAAGTCCGTCAACGCGCCAAGAAGGCGATAGACAGGATGCTTGAGATAGCTTGAATATTCCCGTATTATATGAGGATAACTGGTTATTAGTCGTAAATAAGCCTTCGGGGCTCTTGGTAATACCTACCCCTAAAAAAGAACGCCGCACGTTAACCTCTATTCTTAACGACGATTTGAAAGAAAGAGGGCAACTTTACCGGCTGCATCCCTGTCACCGCCTGGATAAGGAGACCTCGGGCCTGATTATCTATGCCAAGGGCAAATCCGCGCAAAAAAAGTTAATGCAGGAATTCGGGCAAAAGAGGGTAAAAAAAACTTATATTGCTTTTCTGCAGGGGGTTTTAGGACAGGGCCGGGGACGGATAGAGAAGCCGATTGAAGGCAGGCCGGCGCTGACCGAATACAGAATTTTAGAAAGAAGAAAAAATTTTACGATTGTAGAGGCCAGGCCCGTTACCGGAAGGACCAACCAATTAAGGGTACATTTTAAACAGATTGGGCATCCCGTTGTCGGTGAGAGTAAGTTTGCCTTTCGCAAAGACTTCAAATTACGCTTCCGGCGGCTTTGCCTGCACGCAAAATCCCTTGAATTCACGCATCCGCTAAGCGGCAAAACCATAAATTTGTCCGTAGATTTACCAAAGGATTTACAGGAATTCCTGGATAAGCACTAAATTCGCTCTTTATAAATGCTACTGTCGACTTTCTCGTTCTGATATCTCCTGCTGCGGATTTGTTCGCGCGCTAAAATTTTCGCCGTCTGCTTCGGCTTACGGCTCGCTACGGCAACTACGTAACACTTAGCGCCAACGGCCTTCGCTCGCCGTAATTCCTCGCAGACTTAACGTAAAGTCGCGATGCCGAAAATTTTTTAATGCGCGCTCACAAACCCTCCGCAGGATATATCAGGGCGTAAGATCCGCCAGCGGCATTTATAAATAATAGTATCCGCAAGCTCTGGGGACACAGTACTTAATTTAGCGGATGGGTTGGGTTAGTTTGAGCGTAAAACTCAAGTCCCGGCTCTAAAACGAGCATAAGGCGCGCAGGAGCATGCATATGAGACGAAACTTTTTAGGGCTTTTCTTCTTTGAAGCCCCCTGTGGGGGATGGGGGGGCCCACCCAAAAAGTTGAGCCGAATGCGACGAGCACCGCAGCGAGAGAAGAGCCGGGATTGAGGTTTTAGCGAAGATAATATGCTTAAATACATCTTCTTGGGGATAGTGCAGGGGGTGACCGAGTTTCTGCCAGTGAGCAGCTCCGGGCACCTGGTGATCTTACAGAAGGCCTTGGGAGTAGCCGGTCAGGAGTTAGCCGTATCCGTAGTTTTACACATCGGGACCCTCTGTGCCCTGATCCTTTTCTTTTTTAAAGATATACTGGACTTATTGCGCAACGTAAAATGGCTGATACTGATAGCCGTGGTTACCGTAGTCACCGGTATTATCGGTATATTGGGCAGGGACTTCTTTGAAGGGTTATTCAGTTCGCCAAAAGCTGTAGCCGTAGCGTTGATGGTTACCGGCGTAATATTGATCAGGGCGCGCCTTTTTATCAATTCGCGCAGGAATATCCTGGATATCGTGGATGCGCTGGTTTTAGGCCTGGTGCAGGGCGCCGCCATTATCCCGGGGCTCTCCCGCTCCGGTATCACCATATCGTCGCTTCTATTCAGGAAGATAGATAAGGAGCTGGCCTTCAGGTTCTCCTTTTTAGCCGCGATACCTGCGATACTGGGAGCCTTGGTTCTGGAGGCCAAAAAAGTGGGGTTTGCCCTGACGGGTAATTCAGCCGGGCTTCTGGCAGGATTTATCGCCAGTTTTATCGCCGGTATTATTTCGCTCTGGCTGCTGAGGCTGGTATTACGAAAAGCAAAATTGCATTATTTCGGGATTTATTGTATAATCGCCGCTTTAATAACCTTACTATTTATAAAATGAGTATTATCGTGTTAGGAACAGTGGCATTGGATACGGTCAAGACGCCATCTGGCCGGAGAAAGCAGATGCTCGGCGGCTCAGCCGTACATTTTGCGATGACCGCGCGTTTATTTACCAGCGTAAACCTGGTGGCCATTGTGGGGAGCGATTTTCCCAAAAAGTATATTGATTTTCTGCATCAGAAGGGGATAGTGCTGACCTCGCTGATTAAAGAAAAGGGCAATACCTTCAAATGGGAGGGCCAATACCAGGGGGACTTAAATACCGCCCTTACCCTGAATACTGAACTGGGGGTGCTTTCTGCATTCAGGCCGGTGATTACCGAGGAGCAGAGAACGATAAAACATATCTTCCTGGCTAATGTTGATCCTGATATCCAGAGGCATCTTTTGCAGCACATGCATTCTCCGCAGTTAGTAGGGTTAGACAGCATGAATTTCTGGATAAAACATAAACGCAAAGCGCTCCTGCGCCTCTTAAGAAAGGTGCATATCTATGTTGCCAACGACCAGGAGGCAAGGAGCCTTTCCGGTGAGAGCAATTTGATAAAGGCAGCAAGGTATCTGTATTCACGCGGCCCGAAGATGGTGCTGGTTAAAAAAGGGGAACACGGGGTGCTCTTCTTCAGCAATAAATTTATCTTTGCCCTGCCTGCCTACCCCACGGATACAGTGATCGACCCCACTGGCGCAGGAGATACCTTTGCCGGAGGCTTTATGGGGTATTTGAGCAAGGCAAAAAGGATAAACCCGGCAAATATATCAAAGGCCCTCAGCCTTGCTACGGTCGCCGCCTCTTTTAATGTGGAAGACTTCGGAGTTAACCGGACCTGCCGCCTCAAGTTAGGGGATTTAGAAAAAAGGCTGGTGAAATTTAGAAAATATATTTTATTTTAAGGAGAGAGATATGTTAGAAGAAAAAATTCTTAGTGATTATAAGCAGGCAATGAAAGATAAGGATACGCTGAAGAGTTCGGTGTTGAGTTTCCTGCGAGCGGAGATGATAAACGTAGCAATGGCAAAAAAGAAAAAATCCCTCGAAGACAATGATGTCATTGCGGTAATAAGAAAGCAGTCAAAGCAGCGCCAGGATTCCATAGAGCAGTTTACTAAAGGCGGCAGGGCGGAGCTTGCGGATAAGGAAACAAAAGAACTGGAGATCCTCAAAAATTATCTGCCCAAAGAAATCCCGGCCGAGGAGATTCAAAAGATAATCGAGGAGGCGGTAGTGTCAACAGGGGCCGGCGGCATTAAAGACATGGGTAAAGTGATGAAAGAGGTCCTGGCTAAAGTCGGCGCGCAGGCGGATTCAAAAACAGTAAGCGAACTGGTAAGGGCCAGGCTTTCAAAGCCGGCAGTATAAGTTTTTTATAGACAAGAATAGGGAATTATGTTAATATTAAACTTCAATATTTTCTGGGATATTTTGTGATAATCTTCACAAATTACCCGCCCTTTCTTTAAACCTAAAGACATTTCGGATGAAGACTTATTACCTCGAAGGACATAATCTAAGCAAATTTTATGAGCATATATCCGCCAGTTTTAATTTGTATGTCCCCACCAGAATCAAGTCCCCCCTCAAAGTCCCGTGCGAGCATTCCTTCCAACTGCCCAGCGACGATTACCTTTTAAAAAAATACGAAGAGGCTAAAAAAGAGGGGATCGTCTTTAACGATTACCGTTCTATTGAGCCGGTACGTATCTTTTTTACCCATTTTAAGGAAAAGGTCTGCGATTATTTTCATGGCCCAGCGGATAAAGAAAAAAATCGCAAGCCCCTGGCGATATGCGGGGTAAAGAATTGCGATCTTTTTGCCTTAAAAATCCAGGATTATGTCTTTCTGGAGGGCGAACAGGCCGATCCCTTGTATAAATCCAGGCGGGAAAATGCCCTGGTCATCTCCGGGGACTGCCCTAATTTCAAAGAGGCCTGTTTCTGCCGGGGGTTTGACATCGACCCCTTTGCCACAAAGGGGTTTGATTTTAACCTCTCGCCGCTTAATGACGGTTTTCTGCTTGATGTAGCTTCGGATAAAGCCGAAGAGATCGTGAATGCCCTAAAGGGCATCTTAACGCCCGCCAATTTCGGTCAGATCTCCGGCCGTTACGCAAAGAGAGAGTCGGTAGTAAAACGAATGGAGGAACACCTTTGCTACCATCAGATCCCGAAAAAAGAAACCTTAAAAGAAATTGTTACTGCCGGGTTTAATTCCCCGGTCTGGCAGGAACAGATGCAGACCTGTGTCGAATGCGGCGCCTGCGTATTTGCCTGCGACACCTGCCACTGTTTTTTGCTGGCGGACGAATCCAGAAAAGAGCGGGCAGAGCGTTTCCGTATCTGGGACGGTTGCCTGTATAAAAATTTTACCACGGTTGCCGGCGGAGCCAACCCTCTAAGGATGCGCTATATGAGGCTGCGTAACCGTTACCTCAAGAAATTTGATTTCTTTATCGATAATCTGGGTTTTCAGGCCTGCTGCGGCTGCGGCAGGTGTATTGACGTCTGTCCGGGCAGGATAGATATACGTTATATCTTGAAAAGACTATATGATGAAAAATATCTACCAGCCGCTTGAGGCGGTCATTGAAGACATAAAGGAAGAGACTTCCACCATCAAGACCTTTACCCTGAGGCCAAAGTCGGATTTCTCCTTTGCAACGGGACAATTCATAGAATTGACCGTTCCCGGGATAGGGGAGGGGCCGTTTACTCCGTCTTCCGACCCCGGTATTAAGCAAAGGTTAGACGTAACCATAATGAAGGCCGGCAGGATAACCGCTAAACTGCATTCGATGCAGAAGGGGGATTCTTTGGGAATACGCGGCCCCTACGGAAAGGGATATGCGCTGGATAAATTTAGAGGTAAAGATATCGTAATTGTAGGGGGCGGAGTGGGATTGGCACCTTTACGTTCCTTATTATTCAGTTTATTTTCCGAAATCCATAATTATAACAAGATCATATTGCGTTATGGTTCGCGCACCCCCTTTGACATTATATATAAGGGTTCGCTTCCTGAATGGTCGAAGAAGGAAAAAGTCGATGCCCTGGTCAGCGTTGACGTGGGTGATCCGGGCTGGAGCGGGAAGGTGGGGCTGGTGACTACGATATTGGACGGTATGCCGGTGGACCTGAATAAGGCGGTGGCGATAGTCTGCGGCCCGCCGATTATGATGAAGTTTGTGACTTTAAAATTACTGGATTTGGGCTTCCAAACCAAAGATATCTACCTTTCCATGGAGAAGAATATGTCCTGCGGCCTGGGAAAGTGCGGGCATTGCCGCCTTGGCAGGTATTATGCCTGTAAAGACGGCCCGGTATTTACCTACGAAGAGATTAAAGATATTCACGATATCTGGGACTAGAGGATGAAACGCCTGTTTATCGACTTAGAAATATGCAATAAATGCCAGGATTGCCGCGTGGTCTGCGATTATTTTTATCATCCGCAGAATAACGGGATTGCCTCGTTACGGGAATATGCGACATTTGCGACCATCTGCCGCCATTGCGAAGAGGCGCCCTGCGTGAACGCCTGTTATCATAATGCATTGGAGCGTTCGCCGGACGGCCACCTCAAGCGTTATAAGATGCGCTGCACCAGCTGTAAGTCTTGCTCGATTGCCTGTCCTTTCGGGATAATCTTTGATGATTTTATCCCCTACCTGGATTCAAAATGCGATTATTGCGTGGGGATAAGCGAAAAGCTCCCCAAGTGCGTAACCAGCTGCCCGGAGAAAGCAATAGAAATTAAGGAAGTAACAGAGGACCCGGAAAAGAATATATATCTGGTCGGAGAGCATCTGGCCGTGCATACGCTTAGGTGGTCAAGAGAGGATCCCCAGCCAGCCAAGAAGAAACGATGATATTATTCAATTATTTAATATTTCCCGGATTTTTATTCAGCGCGATTGTAGGTTTATTGTCCGGATGGGTTGATAGAAAGGTTACTGCCCGGCTGCAGTGGCGGGTAGGCCCGCCCTGGTATCAGAATTTCGTTGATATCTTGAAATTGTCCGGCAAGGAGATTATTTTACCCGAGAGGTCAAAGATTACCTTTCTCTTTTCCCCTTTTTTGGGGCTCTTGAGCCTGGTTTTAGCGGCGACAATGCTGGGTAAGGCAGTTATTTTTCCCTTTCAGGGTTCTCTGGGCGACCTTATCGTGGTTATTTATCTTTTGACTATCCCGGCAATAGCCTTGATTCTGGGGGCCTCTTCCTCAGGAAACCCCCTGGCCTCCATCGGCGTTTCCCGGGAGATGAAGCTGCTTTTAGCATATGAACTGCCGTTTATTCTTTCCATAATTGCAGTGATTGTTAAAAATGCCGGCGCGCTACAGTTAGGGCAGATTCTGGGTTATCAGATGAATTTCGGCTCCAATATCGCATCTATTTCAGGGGTATTGGCATTTTTAGCAGCCTTGCTTTGCGTGCAGGCAAAACTTGGCTTTGTGCCTTTTGATGCCCCTGAGGCGGAGCAGGAGATAATGGGCGGGGTTTTAATCGAATATTCGGGGCTTCCCTTAGCCGTATTTAAACTGAGCAAGGCAATCCTTCTTTATGTTGCGGCGCTTTTACTTATCGTGCTCTTTATGGGTAAAGACTTAAGCCCCTTATTTATCTCCTTAAAATTTATAGCGATATTAGTGCTCATCATACTGATCAAGAATACGAATCCGCGTTTACGCATAGACCAGATAATGAGATTCTTTTGGGGGCCGGTTACAGCCCTCGCATTTATAGCAGTGGTCTTAGCAATGCTCGGGCTGTGAGTTTATTATGAATATAAAACTAAAAAGCTTAACTAAATCCATCTGGGTTTTTCATGCAGCCTGCTCTCCCTGCAATAACTGTGATATTGAAATTCTGGATCTCTTGACTCCCAGGCATGACCTGGAAAGATTAGGCATGGTTCTGGTGGGCAGCGTCAGGCATGCAGATGCACTTTTGGTTACCGGCGTGCCTAATTACAAGACCAGGGAAAGATTGAAGATGCTTTATGCCCAGGCCCCCAAGCCCTGCCTGGTACTGGCGATAGGCAGTTGTGCCTGCGGCAGGATTATGTTCAAGGATTCCTATAACAGCCCCTGCCCGGTCGATGAAGTAGTGCCGGTAGACGTATATATTCCCGGCTGTCCGCCCAAGCCGGAGGCGATAATTGCCGGAGTGGCAAAACTGATCGCCAAGATAGAAAAGGCCGCTTAAGCCATGAATAGCGTAAATCTAATAGAGGACAAAATAAAAGAGAAACTGGGAAAGAAGATCCTGGAATGGAAACAATCTTCCCCCCGCAGGGTTTATTTTTCCCTCAAGAAAGAAGATATCTTGGAGACAGCAAAGGTTTTATTTAAGGAGTTGGGCCTGCGCTTTGTCATTGCTACCGGCACCGATACGCCCGAGGGCCTGGAGATATTATATCACTTCAGCCTGGATAAGACCGGGGTGATTTATTCCGTCCGGGTTTTGATAGAAGATAAAAAATCGCCAAAGATAGATTCCATTGCCCCGCTGTTTCCCGGAGCAGAATGGATTGAGCGCGAGATCTGGGAGTTATTGGGGATTAATTTTGTCGGCCATCCTAATTTAACGCACCTGCTTCTGATTGACGACTGGCCGCAGGGAAAATATCCCTTAAGGAAAGATAAGTGTTAAGAGGCATAACGATATGTCACACAAAGTAATCATACCCATAGGCCCCTATCACCCTTTGCAGGAGGAGCCGGAGTATTTCCGCCTCTATGTAGAAGGGGAGAAGGTGGTGGATATTGATATCGTTATCGGTTATATGCACCGCGGGATTGAAGAACTTTCAGAGCATAAACACTTTGACCAGGTCCCTTTTCTGGTTGAGCGTATCTGCGGGATTTGCTCCACCAGCCATCCCCTGGCCTATGTTAATGCCATGGAAGACCTGGCAGGCATTGAAGTGCCGGAGCGCGCGCTTTACATCCGTACGATAATCGCGGAGCTGGAACGGATTCACAGCCACCTGCTCTGGCTGGGCCTTGCCGGCCATTTTATAGGTTACAATACCGTATGGATGTGGGCCTGGAAATACCGCGAGCCGGTGCTGGATATTTTCGAGATGATTACCGGTAACCGTAATCACTACGCAATGATGAAGGTGGGGGGAGTGCGGCGTGATATAATAGACGATGATATACCTGAATTGAAGAAGACGCTCGACGAACTAATCCCGGCAGTGAATATGTTCAAGGGCGCGGTAATGGATGACCCGGTAATACAGGCCAGGCTTAAAGGGATTGGAATTTTAAACAGGCAGCAGGCAATAGACTGGTGCGTGGTCGGGCCGACTGCCCGCGCTTCAGGAGTGAATATTGACATCAGGCGGGATGACCCCTACGCTGCATATGATAAAGTTAGCTGGAACGTAATTGTAGAGAAAGAGGGGGATATCTTTGCCAAGACAAAAGTACGCATCCTGGAGTTATACGAATGCATAGGGATTATCCGTCAGTGCCTGAATAAAATGCCAAAGGGCGCTTTTGATGCCGATATAAAAGAGATCCCGCCGGGCGAAGGCATCGGCCGGGTAGAGGCGCCAAGAGGAGAGTGCTTCCATTACGTAAAGAGCGACGGGACAAACCGCCCGATAAGACATAAGATTCGGGCACCCAGTTACGTAAATGTGGCTTCTAATAAAGTAGCTTGTGTGGGCGGGACGATTTCGGATGCCGCTATTACCCTGGCGGCGGTTGACCCCTGTTATTGCTGCACCGAGAGGGTTGCGGTGCTCAAAAAAGTGGATAATAAAAAAATCCTCAACGGCTGGGATTTAATAAAACTCTCGCAGGAAAAGACCGCTCAGCTAAAGGAAGGACTAAGGGATGGAAAATCTGGATAGCATCAGATTAAAGATTGCCGATATGGCGGCGCTTGCCTTTACGATGTGGCAGGCGGCCCACCGGGCCTTCCTGGAACACGACCTGGATCTATTAACCCGGGTATTAACCGACGAGCAGAAATTGAATAATTTAGAAAAGGAGATTACCTCTGAATTAGTGGCCTTTGGCCGCGCAGTTACTGATAAATCCGAAAAGGCCAAAACCTTAATTTTCGCAGATATAGTGGGTGATTTAGAGTTGATTGGGGATTACTGCAAGGATATCCTGGAGAGAGTCCAGATCAAAATAGAAGAAAAACTGCTTTTCAGCGATGAGGCGGTAAAGGAATACGAAGTCCTCTACCAGAAGACCGAAAAAGCACTGCATGAAGTAGTTTATGCCTTAAAACAGGACAATCCTGATTTAGTGGGGCAGGTATTAAAAAACCAGGAGCACATAGATACGCTGGTAGATGAGTACCGCCTGCGGCATAATCAGAGGATGCTCGACGGGGTTTGCAGCCCGATGGCCTGCAATATGTTCTTAAATATTCTTGATTTTACCGCCGCGGTCTATTATCATGCAAAGAAGGTAGCCAGGAATTTACTCAAGATTAAAAAGTAGTATAGATAAAAGGACAGTTAAATAAAGATGTATTACCCCTGGTTTAAATTAGATTCACTCAACGGCTTTATAGTTTTAGCAATCGCTTTGTTTTCGGTACTTATTCTTATTTACTCCTGGCGTTTTATGAAGGGCAGGGGCCAGGGCCTCCGGTATTATACCTATATTATTCTGACTGCCGCCAGCTCTATAGGAGTGGTGCTTTCCAATAACCTCATTTTACTTGCAATCTTATGGGGTTTTTTAGGTTTGACGCTTTACCTTTTGATTAATACGGCTAAAGATGATGTCTCTTCCACGGCGAAAAAAACCCTTATTATCATCGGCGGTACGGATGCGCTGATGTTATTGGGCATCGGCATAATTTATTACATTAGCGGGACAATGCAGATAGATAAGATACGCATTGCCCTAGACGGTAACTTGCAATTCCTGCCGATAGCGGCATATTTATGCATTGCCGTCGCCTGTCTTGCTAAAGCCGGGGCAATGCCTTTTCACACCTGGGTCCCGGATTGCGCCGAAAAAGCGCCTGTGCCGGTAGTAGCATATTTGCCGGCGTCATTAGATAAACTATTAGGAATTTATCTTTTGGCAAGGCTCTCCCTGGATTTGTTTATATTAAATCAGGCAATAAATATATTTCTTATGGTCATCGGCGCTTTTACCATAATTGCCGCAGTAATGATGGCGCTGGTGCAGCACAATATGAAGAGGCTCTTGGGTTACCATGCGGTATCTCAGGTGGGCTATATGGTGCTGGGTATCGGCACAGGCGTCCCAATAGGTATTGCCGGCGGATTATTCCATATGTTAAATAACTCCATTTATAAGCAGGCCCTTTTTCTCGGCGCGGGCAATGTGGAGCAGAAAACCGGTACAACCGAACTGGATAAACTGGGGGGGCTGTCAAAAGCAATGCCGCTTACCTATATTTCCTGCCTGGTGGCCAGCCTTGCTATCTCCGGCATCCCGCCTTTTAATGGCTTTGTTTCCAAATGGATGATTTATCAGGGATTAATCGAGAGGTTATCGTTCGGTAAAGGAAACTTAATATTAATTCTGTGTTTGGCGGCGGCTATGTGCGGTTCAGGCCTGACCCTGGCAAGCTTCATGAAACTGCTCCATGCAACTTTTTTAGGCCAGCAACCCAGCGGGGCAAAAAAGCGGTCCGGTGAGGTTCCCTGGCAGATGTGGCTTCCCTGCGTTGTCTTAGCAGTTATCTGTGTGCTATTCGGGGTTTTTGCCAATCAACTACCGCTTAAATATTTTATCCTTCCGGCAGTAGGAGGGGTGTCTTTTATAGGGAGCTGGTATGCGGGGTTATCCACCCTGCTAATTATCATTGGCCTGCTTCTGGGGATATTTATATTTAAGTTAAAGGCAATTAAACCCGTCATACGTCAGGATGCGTCTTTTGTGGGCGCAGAGGGCGCCGAATTAGGGAAAAACCGGGTGAGCGGCACGGAGTTTTATAACACGATCAAAGAGCTCCCGGTCCTAAAGGGCATTTATGCAAAGGCGGAAAAAGGATATTTTGATATTTATGAACAGGGCAAGTCCCTGGTTTTCGGCATAGGCAGGTTTTTTCAATATCTGCATAACGGTGTTTTGCCTACCTACCTGGTCTGGACACTGTTAGGGATGATTGCTTTATTCTTTGTATTGATGAAATAATATGGAATTACATTTACTCCTTTTATTTATGATTGTCGGGGCCTTGATCGCCGTCGAGGCCAAGGACCTCTTATCCAGCGTAGTGGCGGTGGGGGCTGTGGGCTTTGCTCTCTGCCTTGCGTTTTTGATTTTAAAGGCGCCGGACCTGGCGATTACCCAGCTGGTAGTAGAGATTTTGTGCCTGATTATTTTAATCAGGGCGACCTTAAGAAAAGATCTGCCCCTGGTGATTAAGGGGCGCTGGTTTTTTAATACCCTCGGCACCCTGGCGTTTATTGCCGTATTTCTTTTCTTTGCGCATACCGCCCTGCAAGAGCTCCCCGGCTTTGGACATCCCATAATGGCGGTAGTGAAAAGATACCTCCAGCAGGGCACGGCTCAGACCGGAGCAGTAAACCTGGTTGCCGCAGTAATCCTGGACTTCAGGGCTTATGATACCCTGGGGGAGGCCACGGTCTTATTTGCTTCCGTAATAGGGATTATGGCGGTATTGCGCCGGCCGGGGAGGATTAAATAAAAACGCATGATGAATGACCCTAAGATCGGAATGTCGTTAATTGTTAAAACGGTTACCCGCCTGACCGTGGGGCTGATATTATTATTCGGCATCTATATTGTTTTACACGGCCATCTTTCTCCGGGCGGCGGTTTTGCGGGAGGGGTGATTATCGCCCTTTCCTTCGTGCATCTGATGCTTGCCTTCGGTAAAGACGTAGCGTTGAAGAAACTGTCAAAGAACCTGGCTTCAAACTTAGAGAGTATCGCAGCGTTGATGTTTCTGTCAATTGCCTTATTCGGGTTCTTCGGCGGGGCATTTTTCTCAAATATCATCAATAAGGGCGTACCCTTCCAGTTATTCAGCGCCGGGACGATTCCTTTGAGCAATTTAGCGATCAGCTTAAAGGTCGGCGTAGGTTTGTTTGCGATATTTCTGGCGTTAGTAATATTAGAGGAGTCAAAAAGAAAATGACCCTGTATTTATTGTGCCTGGCATTATTTTGTGTCGGCCTTTACGGAGTCTTGCGTAAGCGCAACCTCGTAAAGATCATCATCGGCTTAGGGATCATGGAATATGCGATGAATTTATTTTTTATTCTTCTGGCCTATCGCTATCATGGCCGCTCTCCCATAGAGGCCCAGGACCAGCAGATTTTGCAGATGGTTGACCCGCTTCCGCAGGCGCTGGTGCTTACCTCGATAGTCATAGGCCTGGCGGTTACTGCTTTGGTTATTTCCATTGCCATAAGAATTTATGAAAAATACGGTACATTCGACATTACCGAAATAAAGAGGCTGAGAGGTTAGTTAAATGCCCGGAGCAAACATTATTCCTTTATTTGTAATCATTCCGCTGTTTACGGCATTTTTTATCTCCCTGATCGGCAGGTTTATAAAATCTACTTATGTAGATATTGTCTCAGGGTTATCCAGTTTTCTGCTTTTAATTTTTTCTTTCTGGGGCCTGGCCATTTTAGGCCGCTGTCCCGAGACTGCGCTGGTCTATAAGATCGGAGGGTGGCTGCCTCCTTTTGGCATCTGTATGGTCTTAGACGGACTAAGCAATTTTATGCTGGTTACCGTAAATATCATTGCCTTCCTGGTAGTTATCTATTCCTTTAACTACATGGAGAAGTACACCGATAAGCCCAAATTTTACACTTTATTTTTTCTGATGCTCACCGGAATGAACGGGGTGATTGTAACCGGGGACTTATTCAACCTTTTTGTATTCCTGGAGATTGCCTCGATATCCAGCTATGCCCTGGTTGCTTTCGGTACCGAAGCAGAAGAGTTGGAGGCATCCTTTAAGTATGCGATTATGGGCTCAGTGGCATCGGCCTTCATATTTATCGGGATTGCCTTTTTATATGGCTTTACCTCCACCCTGAATATGGCGGATATGGCGCGGGTTTTAAGCGCAAAGCCAAGTAACTGGGCGGTACCTTTTGTAAGCGTACTTTTTTTAATGGGCTTTGGCCTGAAGTCGGCATTAGTGCCTTTTCATGCCTGGCTGCCTGATGCCCACTCCTCTGCGCCCGCCTCAATTTCCGCGATGCTTTCGGGTGTCTTGATTAAGACCCTGGGCGTTTATGCCCTGGCGAGGATATTTTTTAACGTTATAGGCGCCTCCGGTACAGTGTTATCGGTGTTAATGTTTTTGGGTGCTCTTTCAATGCTGGTGGCGGTAATCCTGGCGCTTTCGCAATGGGACCTGAAAAGATTGCTGGCGTATCACTCCATCAGCCAGATCGGTTATGTGGTTTTAGGCATCGGGCTGGGTACGCCTTTGGGTATACTGGGAGGGCTCTTCCACTTATTTAACCACTCGATATTCAAATCCCTGCTTTTCTTAAACTCCGGGGCGATAGATTATTCCGCCCGGACCAGGGACCTAAGAGAGATGTCCGGATTACGCAAGAAGCTGCCGGTAACCGCAGGCACTAATTTAATTGCTTCTATGTCAATTGCCGGCATCCCGCCCCTTAACGGTTTTTTCAGCAAATTAATCATCATCCTGGCCTGTGTGCAAAAGGGCCATATCGGTTATGCCCTGGCAGCGGTAATTGCCTCTGTCCTGACGCTGGCAAGTTTTATGAAGGTGCAGAAGTTCGCCTTTTTAGGGCCGCTAAAGGAGAAATATCAGGCGATCAAGGAAGTGCCTCCTGCGATGAAGTTCGCTATGGTCAGCCTGGCAACTATCTGTATCCTGGGGGGGCTGCTGTTATTGCCCAGTTTTAGTTTCTTTCTTAATAATGCGGTAAATGTATTGTCAGACGGCAGGGATTATGCGCTGGCGGTCTTTGGGGCGGTTCTAAAATGAAGAGCAGGATTATATTATTTATTATCGGGTTTTTTATCTGGATGCTTTTAGGCTGGCCGTTCGACCTGCAGCATGCGCTGGTAGGAATTTTTGCCGCCGCCCTGGTGGCCGCCCTGACCGGAGATTTGTTTACCCGCCGGCCGCACCACTTTACCCACATCAGCAGATACCTCTGGTTTGCCTACTATATTTTTATATTTTCCTGGGAGTGTTTAAAGGCGAATATCGACGTAGCCAGGCGCGTAATTAGCCCCCGGCTGCCCATTAATCCGGGCATCGTCAAAGTCAAAACAACTTTAAAATCAGATACCGGGCTTACTTTTTTAGCTAATTCCATTACCCTTACCCCGGGGACCTTTTGCGTTGATATAAAACCCGAAGAGGGGTCTCTTTATATCCACTGGATTGATGTCAAATCAGAGGATACACAAGAGGCCAGCCGCTTGATCGTAGAAAAATTTGAGAAGATCTTAAGCAGGATTTTTGAATGATGAAGAGGAAGGCAAAGATTTTGAGCTGGTTACTGGGCCTGTTGACGATGGCAGCGCTGCTGTTGGTTATTACTGTTTATACCCTGCCGTCGTTATTAAGCTGGCAGTCGCCGTATCTGGCGCGCTGCTTTTTTGTGCTGATGCTCTGCTTCGCCTTATGCCTGCTGCGCTTGTTGCTCGGGCCCACCGCCGCAGACAGGGCAGTGGCCGTGGATACGCTGGGGATTTTAATCGTGGGTTTCTGCGCAATCCTGAGCATCCCCACAGGAAGAAGCTGGTATATTGATATTGCCATCGCCTGGGCACTGCAGAGTTTTATCGGCGCGTTAGCTTTAGCCAAATACCTGGAAGGTAAGGGTTTTGATGAGTGAAGTCTTAGGGTACATATTTATTTTATTCGGCCTGGCCTTTGATATATTCGGTTGCGTAGGCTTGATACGCCTTCCCGATGTCTATAACCGCCTGCAGGCAGTTACCAAGTGCGTTACCCTGGGCACCTGCAGTATTCTTTTTGGCGTAGTGGTAATCAAAGGTTTTAATGGCACCGGCATCAAGGCCTTGTTATGCATTGTATTTCTGCTTTTAACCGCCCCGGTCGCTGCCCATGCCCTGGCGCGCGGTGCGCATAAGGCGGGAGTGAAGTTGTGGGAGGGTTCGGTCTGCGACAAATACGAAGAAGATAGCAAATGAGATACCCTAAATTACGCGAACTAAGAGAGGCAATCACCGCACTAATAAAAGGCCCCTATACTGCGCGCTTCCCCTACAAGCCGCATAAGCCCTTTGAACGCTTTAGAGGCAAGCCCTACTTTTACGAAGAGGACTGCGTAGGCTGTTCTGCCTGCGTGCAGGTCTGTCCGTCGGGTGCCCTGGAATTCATGGATGTAAATAAAAACGGCAGGGCGATGAGGATACTGACTTATCGGACAGAACTTTGCATCTTCTGCGGCCAATGCCAGGCAAATTGCCTGACTGAAAAAGGGATTATGCTTTCTAATGAATTTGACCTGGCCACCACCGAGAAGAGGCAGGATTTGAAACAGGAGATACAAAAGGAGCTCATCGCCTGCGAATGCTGCGGGGAGCCGATTATTCCCTATGATCAGTATTTGTGGGTGGTGAAAAAATTAGGGCCGCTTGTTTTTGCCAACCCTTCGCTGATGCTCTTTTATTTAAGGAGCTTAAGTCTCGCCCCGGATATTGTTCCCGCGCAAAAGAAGGAGATGGAGTTCCTGCGCGCCGACCGCATAAAAATCCTTTGCCCGCGCTGCCGCCGGGAAGCAGTGTTAAAATCCTAATAAAGATGTTTTCTTCCTTAAAGGTAAGAAACTTCAGGGTCTACTGGTTCGGGATGCTGGTTTCGCTTACCGGCACCTGGATTCAGGCAGTGGCACAGAGCTGGCTGGTCTTTGAACTGACTAAATCCGCCTTCCTGCTGGGGGTGGTCGGTTTCCTGACCTACATACCTATATTCCTGCTTTCATTATTCGGCGGGGTGCTGGCTGACCGGGTGAATAAGAGAAATATCCTTATCTTCACGCAGATTGCCTTTATGCTGCTGGCATTTATTTTAGCCCTCCTGACGCAGCTAAAATTAATTACCCCCGCACAGATAATGGTGATTGCCCTCTTAAACGGGGTGGTGATGGCCTTTGATGCCCCCAGCCGCCAGGCAGTAGTGGTAGAGCTGGTGGGCAAGACGCACCTTTTGAATGCCATTGCCCTGAACTCTGCCGCCTTTAATTCCGCGCGCATCATCGGGCCGGCGCTGGCCGGGGTATTTGTTTCCACCGTCGGGATGAGCGGCTGTTTTTACATAAACGGCGTAAGTTTTTTGGCGGTGATAGCTGCGTTGTTCCTGATAAAGATAAAGAATAACGTGCGTAATAACAGGAACAACCGGGTCTGGCAGGACTTAAAGCAGGGGCTTGGCTTCATAAAAAGCCACCGCCCGATACTTTTGTTAATGGCGATGGTGGGGATGGTCAGTTTATTCGGTGTTTCCTATATAATACTTATGCCGGTCTTTGCCAGCGAAGTGTTAAAGGTCGGCGTCAGGGGCTTAGGAATCCTGATGTCCTCTGCCGGGGCTGGGGCGCTGGCCGGGGCATTGCTCTTAGCGCGGCTGGGTGACTTCAAGCACAAGGGGAGGTTCCTGATTTCCTCTTCCCTGGTATTTTCCATTTCCCTGGTATTATTTTCATTATCCAGGAACTACCTGTCTGCGATTTTCTTCCTGGCATTGGTAGGAGGGGCAGGGGTAACCGCGGTGGCGCTGATAAATACCATGCTGCAGGTTAATGTCAGCGACGAAATAAGGGGCAGGGTGATGAGCGTCTTTATGCTTACCTTTGCCGGCATTATGCCCTTCGGCAATTTAATCGCCGGGGGCCTTACCCAGGCGCTGGGGGTGTCTTACGCCATTTGTATAAGCGGCATTATCTGTACTGTATTTTTTCTAACCGTAAGCCGGCTCTCCCCGGCCTTGAGGGACGGCCCCTGAGCAAACTTCGCTCTTTAAGATCGGAGTATTGAAGGATTGATTTTTCAAGGAAAGTTTGTTAAAATAGGGAAGAATTTTATGGAAAGGAGAAACAATGGCTAAAAGTCTGTTGGTGTTGGCATTGGTTTTTTACGGTATCTTTTTAATCGGCTGCGGGAAAAAAGAGGCCCCTGTAGATGAATATCGGGAGGCGATATCGATAGAAGAGCTGTCTGTTATTGAGACGCCTGCGCCGCAGGTACCGGAGGCCAATGCGGTGGAAATTGTGCCTTTACCCCCGCAGGGCCCATATAAGCCCACGGCACAGGAAATCCAGAAGGCATTGAAGAATGCGGGGTTTTACGCCGGGGAAATTGACGGAAAAATCGGCCCGATGAGCGAGGGGGCGATCAGGGAATTTCAGAGGGCAAATGGCCTTGAAGCAGACGGAAAGATCGGCCCTAAAACCTGGGCGGTATTAAGCAATTACCTTAAAGAACAATAGCTTCTAGCTGCTGCCCTTGAAAAGAGCCTGCTTTTGTAGTATACTTTAGATAGGCCGATAAAGGTAAACCTCTGCCGTTAAAGTACGGCAGGACCGCTGGTTCTTACGGCGGGCATCGAAAGATGGGGACCCCTACTACGCCCTTTAACCTGCAAACTAATGGTAGGGCTTCGTAGGGCTCTTCGAAGCCAAAGACGAAAGTGCTTTGGCGAAGGAGAGACAAAGCCACAGACCTAATCCGCCAAGAATTGTGGCGGGATGGTGGCTGGGTTACCGAAGGATGGTGATGGTGTGCAGCGTAGAATGCTCCCACGCCTTTATCGGCTCTTATTTTCAACCCCAACATTTTGTTGGGTTTTTTTATTTGCGGTGATATAATATACAGCACTATGATTAAGTTTCCAGAAGGGTTCTATTGGGGCGCTGCCGCCTCCGCATACCAGGTGGAGGGCAATAACAAAAATAGCGACTGGTGGGAGTGGGAGAAGAAAAGCGGCAAAGAGCCCTCCGGCGATGCCTGCGGCCATTATCAGCTTTATAAAGAGGATTTTGCCCTTGCCAGAGAGCTCAACCACAATGCCCACCGCCTCTCTATAGAGTGGGCGCGTATCGAGCCGCAGGAGGGAAAGTTCTGCCTGGATGAGATAACGCATTATAAAGAGGTAATAGCTTCCCTGCGGCAGTGCAATATCGAACCGGTGGTTACGCTGCACCACTTTACCAATCCGGTTTGGTTTGCCGGTTCAGGCGGCTGGAAGAATCCTGCGGCAGCAGATTTATTCTTGCGTTACGTCGAAAAAATCGTCGGTGCACTCGCCGAAGAAGTGCATTTCTGGGTGACCATAAACGAACCGATGGTTTATGCCTATCATGCCTATATCCTCGGTGCCTGGCCGCCCCAGGAGAGGTCATATTTACAGGCAAAAAAAGTAATCACTAACCTCATATCCGCGCACGTTAAGGCATACCGCGCTATACACGATATTTATAAAAGAAGAAACCTAAAGCCTCCTGCAGTCAGCATCGCCAAGAACATCCAGGCCTTTGCCCCTTCAGTGCCTACCCTGCGCAATAGAGTGGCCGTATATTTAAGGCAGAGGTCCTTTAATTTCGCATTCGTAAACAGCCTGATGCGGCATAAATCCCTGGACTTTATCGGCATTAATTACTATACCCGCGGGCTGGTAAATGTGGAGAGCTGGTTGATACAGGTTCTGCTTTTTGACGAATCAAAGGCTAAAGAAAGTGGCTTGAAGAAAAATTCCCTGGGCTGGGATATCTACCCCGAAGGGCTATATAAGCTGCTTTTAAAATTCAGAAGGTACAGGCTGCCCGTATTTATACTGGAAAACGGCATCTGCACCCCCGACGACAATTTAAGATGGGAGTTTATCTCTGCACATCTGAAGAGCCTGTATCTGGCGATGCAGAAGGGGGTGCGGGTTATGGGCTATCTTTACTGGTCGTTGTTAGATAATTTCGAGTGGGATAAAGGCTTTGCCCCGCGTTTCGGCCTGATAGAGGTGGATTATAATAATTATAGGCGCAGGGTAAGAGAAAGCGCCAGGAAGTTTTGCGAAGTCTGCAGGACGGGTACTATCGATATATGAAAACGATAAGTAAAAACCTGATATTGCGGGAGATTCCCTTATTTACTAATTTATCCCAGGCAGAATTAAACATTATTAAAGAAAATTCCGCGATTATAGAGTACAAGAAGGCTGAGGTTATCTACAAAGAGGGCTCGTCCACTAGCGGCTTTTACTGCCTCATCTCGGGCAGGGTGGTCATTTACACCCAGGACGCCAAGGGTGAGAAGTCGGTGTTGGAATACCTGCATCACGGTAAGTATTTCGGGATAATTTCGCTTTTAACCGACGAGCCGCATTCGGTAACCGCCCAGGCCTTCAATGACTGTTCGCTTCTGCTGATCAAAAAGGATAGTTTTGATTTTATACTGAAAAAAATCCCCCGCCTGGCCATTGATTTAAGCCGGACCCTTTCCCGGCGCCTGAAACGCAAAGACATCCACCAGAAGACTATCTTTGAAAGCACGATTATCTCGCTATTTAGCTACTATTCCCATTCCGGCAAGACGCTCTATGCCTTTAACTTAAGCCTTAGCCTAAAGGAACAGACGCAAAAGTCGGTGATTATACTGGATATCTGCCCGGCGGCTAAATTGCACAGTATGCCCGCCAAATTAGAGACAGCGCAGCCGGTAATCTTTGATGCTTCGACTTCGCTCAGCATCAATCCCGAGCGGAGTCAAGGGATTGAATTAAGCGGTTCGCCGTCAGCAACCCCGCAGCTCTTAAAAGATTTTATTCTAAAAAGCGGCTTTGGAGTCGATCTTCTTTGCCTTAATTATAAACCGCAGGACGAAAGCTACCTGAAGAACCTGTTAAGGGTTTTAAGCCTGCTGGTCAACGATTACCATTATCTGATACTGGAACTTCCCTCCACGATGGACCCGGCTATTTTCAACATACTCAACCAGTCGGATTTAGTGCATCTTTTAATCAGCCCGGAGCCGGTGGATTTAAAAAGGAGCAATAATTTAATCCAGAGGCTTAAAGAGGAATTTAACTTTAGCGAAGATAAAGTAAAGGTGATTATCAACGAATACGGGCTTTCCAAACTTACCCACCAGGAGCAGCTGCGGCTCCTGAAGCACAGTATTTTTGCTACCCTGCCTAAGGCGGATTTTGAAGCGACCGAGAGGCTGGTCCTGGATAAGCCGGATTGTGAATATTCCCGGGCAGTAAGAAGGATTGCCAGGGAGACCGGGGAGTGCCAGGTGGGGCTTGTTTTTGGCGTGGGCGTCGGTTACGGGTTCTGCCATATAGGGGTGCTCAAGGTGTTCGAAGAGGAAAAGATTCCCATAGATGTGCTTGCCGGCTCCAGCGTCGGTGCGGTTGTCGCCAGCCTTTGGGCAATCGGGTTTTCCAGCGCCGAAATCCTGGAAATAATCAGCAGCGAATTCAAAGAGCCCAGGCATATCTGGAACCTGTTGGATTTTACCATACCGCATCTGGGGTTTATAAAAGGGAGAAGGCTGCAGAGGTTCTTAAAGAAATACCTGGGCAATAAAACCTTTTATGACCTGAAGCTTCCCTTAAAGATAATTGCCAGCGATGTAAAAAGGAAAGAAGCCAGAGTCCTGGACAAAGGGCTTCTGCTTGATGCGGTGATGGCCAGCTGTACCATGCCCGGGGTTTTTGCCCCCTTTAGATTGAAGGAGGCCATGCTTTTTGACGGAGGGGTGACCAACCCCCTGCCTACCGAGGCATTATTGAAAATGGGGATAAAAAAAATTATCGCGGTAAACGTCACCCCCTCGCGGCAGGATATTATGCGCCAGTATGAGAAGATAAAAGAGGAGATCACCGTTACCCTTCCGCAGAAGATTAAGCGCAGGCGCTTGAGCCTTGACCTGAAGGGTTTCTTTAAAAACAGGTTCAGGACCAACATACTCGATATAATCTTTAGCAGCGTCGAGATATTGCAGTCGGAAGTAGCCGAGAAAGAGGCCTTGCTTGCGGATGTGGTTTTGCATCCGGATACCTCCGGCCTGTATTGGCTGGAACTACATAGGGCAGCGGAATTCGTAAAAAGAGGAGAGGAAGAGGCGCGCAGGAATCTGGATAAGATCCGGCGGGTCGTAAGCGAATAGAAGGAGGAGGTTATGTATTACCTGAAGAAGATTTACCTGCCGCTACTTTTGTGCGGATTCCTGGCGTTACTTTATGGATGTACGATGGTAATTGAAGGGGCCAGGGGCATTGCCGGCGTTTCTACCAGGGTACTTGAGGAAGGGCGAAAAGAGGCGGTCAAAAAAACCTTTAACTGCAACTGCGACACCTGCTATAACGAATCCAAAAGGATACTAAAAGAGAAGGGCGCCTATATTTACGCGCAGGATCTTAATAAGAAGATGATTGCGGTGTATGTGTCCGAGACGGATACTACCCCGGTGGGGGTCTTTTTCAAAGCCGTCGATGACTCTCATACGCAGATAGAGGTTTCTTCGCCGGGCAAATTCGGCAAGGAGTATATCTCGGGAAAGTTATTCCTGTCTTTAGATAAGGTGCTTAGCGGAGAGAAAGAAGAGGTGCGGCCAGATGCGCAATAAAGCCTGGAAGATAAGCGATTTTATCAAAGAATGCCATCAGACCGCCAAAGAAAAGGGCTGGTGGGATGGCGAGCGTAACGACGGAGAGCTGATCGCGTTGATGCATTCGGAGCTATCGGAGTTACTGGAGGCGATGCGCAATCACGGCAATAAAGACGATGTCGCGGAGGAGCTTGCCGACTGCTGCATCCGTATTTTTGATTACTGCGGGGCCAGGGGTATTGATTTAGAGAGGGCTTTGCGTAAAAAGATAGAATACAACAAGACCCGGCCCTACCGCCACGGAAAGAAGTTTTAATCACTAACCAAAGGGAGGAGATTATGCCATACGACAGCAGCCTGGACGAAGAGTTGTTCACGAAATCCTGGGAAAACGATACCGGTAAAATCGTAGTCGGAGTTCATGCCTACAATAAAGGCCAGAAAAAAATCCAGATCGTCAGGGAGATTAAGGATAAAGAGGGCAACTATAACTTTGCCAAACTTGGCAGGTTGTCTAAAGAGGAGGTCGAAGGGATTTTACCTCTGGTTCAGGAAGCGCTAAAAGTTATGTAAACCCCGCACCTCGTCTTTTGGGACGGGGATGGGGTTTACGAGGTGCGGGGTAAATGGATACTCTGAGGGAACTACAAGATCGGCTCAAGGGCAGGGTGGTGATCCTGGGGATCGGCAATACCCTGCGCGGTGACGACGCCATAGGGTCTCTCTTGGCAGCCCGCCTTAAAGGCAGAGTTCCCTATATAGTCTACGACGCAGGGGCAAGCCCTGAGAACTACCTCGGCAAAATCGTAAAAGACGCGCCTGATACGGTGGTTATAATTGATTCGGCTGATTTTGGCGCTAAGGCGGGCGAAGTCAGAGTACTAACAGGCCCTGAAGTTACCACCACCAACCTGTTTTCCACCCATAATGCTTCAATCTCGCTTTCGATTAACTACTTGAAAAACAATTTAAGGGCGGATATAATAATTTTAATGATACAGCCGGAGAGCATTGGCCTCGTCGATAAATTAAGCCGCCGGGCCCAGGAGGCGCTGGATTTACTGGAAGGTTGGTTTTCCCGCCTCGCAAACAATGTTGAATCTTAAAATAACGCCTTAAGGTGCTGAAATGAAAAGCCCAAAGTTTTTTTGCCTTTTACTCGCCCTGTCATTATTAAACCTCTGCGGCTGTATCCCCCTGGTAGTAGGGGGAGCAGGGGTATTAGGCGGTTATGCCATAGGCCGCGATAACATAACGGGCAATAGTGATAAACCCTACAATGCTATCTGGCGCTCTGCCTTAAAAGCAGCCAAAATTAAAGGCAAGCCTACCAGGGAAAATAAAGAAAAAGGAGAGATTGAGCTGGAGGCAGAGAAAAGCCTGGTATGCATTAAATTGACGAAATTGACCGAAACCGCCACTGAAATAAAAGTTTCCGCACGCAGGTATTCCCTGCCTAACCTGAAATTAGCTGAGGAAGTCTTTATAAAGATAATAGAAGAGATTAAGTAAAAAGAAAGGGAAGCCTGTGGTAGCAAATCTTGCGGCAAACATGCTTACGATTTTAAGCCTTTTTTGCGGATTCGCCTCTATGATCTTCTCGCTGGAGGGCCGTTTCGGCCTTGCCTGCTGGGCGATAATTTTATCGGTTATCTTTGACGGCCTGGACGGGCAGGTTGCCAGGAGGAATCCGGTGTCCAGTGAGTTCGGCAAGCAGCTTGATTCGCTGGTTGACGTCGTCTCTTTCGGCATCGCACCTTCGGTATTGGTCTATATTTTTGTTTACCGGGAGTTTTATTTCTGGGGGACAGCGGCACTATTTATTTATCTGGCCTGCAGCGTAATGCGCCTGGTAAAATATAACATTACCCCCAAAGAACAGATGCCCGGGTATTTCAGCGGCCTGCCCACTACCGCCGGAGGAGGGACGCTGGCGTCGTTTATCCTGGTATACAGAGGATACGCGATATCTGCGCCCCGGGTTCTATTTTTATTACTGGTGATAGCGCTTGCCGGCCTGATGGTCTCCGGGATAAGATATTTAAACCTGGACGGGTTAAAAGAGTTTTTAAGAAGCTCTATCCGGATGGTTGTTGCGATAGTTGTATTTTTAGCTGCGGTTTTAATTATCTTTTACCGGATAGCGCATCTGTTTGTTCCTGAGGTCGCCGTCTTTACGCTCTTTGTGCTCTACCTATTTTCCCCTTTATACGTTCGCCGCTTAAAATTTAGCCCTTGAAGGCGGCTTTAGTATCAACCC
>JADHYK010000021.1 GCA_016782485.1 Candidatus Omnitrophota bacterium | reverse complement strand
TTTTGTTTATGAGGAAAATCCCAAGGCGACCAGGAAAAAATTCAGCGAATTATCGGCAATAACGGTTTCTCAGGTAATGCGCAAGGAGGTGATTACGGTTGGCGAGGAAACTACTCTGTCCGAAGCGGCCAGGATCATGCTCACCAAGAAAGCCCGTCGGTTACCGGTTATAGATAAATCCGGCAGGGTGGTGGGTATTGTTGCCCGTTGTGACGTGGTAGAATCCCTGGTCAAAGAATCCGGATAGGTAAAAAATGTTCAGAAAGTTTGCGCTTATTATATTCCTTTCGTTAACAGTGGCCTTTCTTGCTGCTCGCATCGGCCTTAACCCCCACCAGGTTCTTGCCGTTTCCATATTCTCTGTTTCGATATTAGGGACTTTATTCTTCTGGGATTTTCGCCTGAGCTTTGCCTTTCTGGGGGTGTCCGTATTATTGGCCACGCGCACCATAGACCTGGAAAACCTGGTCAGGTATTCATCCCTTGAAATTATCCTTTTTTTGGTGGGGATGATGGTCCTTATCGGCCTGTTGAAAGATGCGGGCTTTTTTGCCTGGATAGTAAGTCTGATCCTGCGCGTAAAAAACCTTTCTGCCAGAAAGTTTATTCTGGTCATCTCCGTAATTTCCACACTTTTGGCCTGCGCGATAGACGAGGTTACCTCGATTATATTTATAGTAGCGGCTGTGCTGGAGATCTGCGATTATTTTGAGGTTGACCCCGTGCCCTTTGTGATCATGGCTGTCCTGGCTACCAATATCGGCTCTGCGGGGACGGTATTAGGGAATCCTATCGGCATATTGATTGCTACGAAATCCGGCCTGACCTTCGAGGACTTTATCCTGAAGGCATTCCCGCTTGCTGTTCTATGTTTAGTAGCGATGATGTTGCTGGTTATGTTTTGGTACCGCGATAGCATCCGTAAATTAGACCAGAAGATTAAGGAGTTGGGCGCTAACCAGATGCTGATTAGCCTGATTTCCGTACCGCCGGACAGGCAGACCAGAAAGGCCCTGATGATTTTCGGCCTTACCCTTGCGGCAATAGCCTTTTCTTACCGTTTTGATTTACTGCTGGGATTGGAACCGAATACTATCCTCTTGGTTGTGCCCTTAGTTAGCGCCGCCATTATTATGATTTGGAAGCATGATAAGGCGCGCGATTTTATTGAGAAAGACGTAGAATGGTGGACGCTGCTTTTTTTCCTGCTTCTCTTTGCCCAGGCAGGCACGTTGAAATATACGGGCGTAACCGACGCCCTGGCCAGGGAGATTATCAATTTTACCGGAGGCAATGTTCATCATTTGACTTCGGTTACCCTATGGGTAAGCGCCATCGGTTCCAGCATCCTTGATAACGTGGTACTGGTGGCGGGATTTATTCCTGTGGTGCAGGGTTTCCAGGAGCTGAATCCTAACCTGCAGGTCTTGTGGTGGGCCCTGCTTTTCGGAGGGTGCTTGGGGGGCAATATTACCCTGGTGGGCTCAACCGCCAATATTGTGGCCATCGGCATCCTGGAGAAGGAAAAGAAAATACGCATGAATTTTTTCAGGTGGTTCGGGGTGGGGTTAAGCGTTGGTTTAATTACTACTATGATTGCCTGGCTGGCGCTATTGTTTCTGCCTATTTATAGATGAAGGGGGTTGCAACTTAGAGGTTTATCTTGACAGGGGAAGATTTCGGGAATATATTAACAATAGAATGAAAAAAATAATCGCTTTAATTAGTGTTGGGTTATTGCTTGCAAATCTTACGGGATGCGCATCATTGGGGTCCTCTGCAGCCGGGCAAAGGGGAGCCGTGCCTGTGGCGTTGCCGCCTTATACCGGACTTAAGGCGAAAATTGTGGTAGCTGATTGCGATGTCCAGGCGGCAAAGGCGACGCGCGAGATCGGCTCGGGGTTGCGCCAGATGCTTATAACCGCCCTTGCTGACAGTAACCGTTTTGTCATCGTCGAACATCCGGTTGCAAACGGCAAGGCCCGCGAAGACAAAAGTCCTGCTTCGGATACGGATTTAATCATCGCCCTTGCCGTCAATGAGTTTGAGCCGCAGGTTTCCGGAGGCAGCGGCGGTATCGGCGGAGGCGGAGGCGTTGGCAGCGGCGTGTTAGGCGGGCTTTTAGGCACTAATTTAAATAAGGCATATATGGCTTTAGATGTGCGCATAATAATCGCCTCCAATTCCGAGGTCCTCGCCTCTACGCGCGTGCAGGGCCAGGCCTCTGATGTCGCCGGGACCCATAAAGGCAGCGAATTCGGCAGTTGGTCTTTAAGCAAGGGCTTGTCAGCATATGCCGATACCCCGATGGAAAAGGCTATCCGCGCAACCATTATCGAAGCAATCAGGTATATTTCACAGGCCATACCGGCAAGCTACTATAAATATTAAATGAGGTCTAAGTTTATGGAGGCGGAGCCGACATAAACTTATGACCGAATTTATCCCGAGCCCACCGAAGGCGGGCGAAGGATCTTAAGAAGGAGCAAATTAAATGGGAAAAAGAAAAAGAAGAGGTAAGCTTAACTGGCGTTCCAAACGCGCCAATAAAGGAAGAAAGCCCTGCCTAGGATAGAAAGTACCTCACCCCGTATTATTCTATAGAAAAACGCTATGAAGAGTCTCTCATTGATTCAGATGAAAAGGAATCAGAAGGGCCGCGTTGCCGCAATTAGCGCAGGCCACAACCTGCAAAACAGGCTGATGAGCATGGGTATATATAAAGGCAGCCAGATAACAAAACTGACCCACTTTGCTTTAAGGGGCCCGGTGACCATAAAGGTGGGCAGGAGCGTCTTGGCCCTGGGCCACGGCATGGCAGGCAAAGTTATGTTAGAGGTAGAATGATAAAGAAGATATTCTTAATCGGCAACCCCAATGTAGGCAAAAGCGTGGTATTTTCGCGCCTGACCGGGGTCCAGGTGATTGCCTCCAATTATCCGGGGACAACCGTTGAAGTGATAAAAGGATACTTGAAATTAGGCGAGCAGCGGCTTGAGCTAATTGACCTGCCCGGGGCTTATTCGCTGCAACCTAGCTCAAAAGCCGAAGAGGCCGCCGTATCCTTATTGCAACAGTATAACAAGGAAGAGTCCATAGTTATTAACATAATTGATGCTACAAACCTGGAGAGGAACTTATATCTTACTTTGCAGTTGATAGAGGAGGGTTACCGCGTAATTGTCTGTTTGAATATGTGCGATGATGCCGGGCATCGCGGAATAGACATCGATGTGCAGCAGCTGGAGAGGTTTTTAGGGGCGCCGGTTGTTTCTACCTGCGCCGTAACCGGACATGGCATAAAGTTATTAGTCGAAAGGATAATGCAGGCTAGAGCAGTTCTCAGGGCAGGAGTTACTCATCAGGAGCGCTGGCGTAAGATCGGAGAGATTATCGAAGCGGTCCAACATCTCCAGCACCGCCACCATACATTCAGAGAAATTTTAGAAGACCTTTCAGTAAGGCCGTTCACCGCTATAATCATGGCTGTGGCGGTGATTTTTTTATCATTTAATCTGGTCCGTTTTATCGCAGAGTCGCTGATCAACAAAGTAATGGACCCCCTATTTATTAATTTTTATCGCCCTATTCTTGACAGCTTTAGCCTCGGCCTGGGAGAAAAGGGTTTTATGCACCATCTGTTGATCGGCGATTTAATCAACGGCGGGATTGATTTTAAGCAATCTTTGGGCCTCCTGACTACCGCTCCTTATGTTGAGTTCGCCATGGTCCTGCCGTATGTAGTTGCGTTTTATTTTGTCCTGGGGATACTGGAGGACGTGGGTTTCCTGCCGCGGCTGGCGATTGTTCTGGATAATTTCTTCCATAGACTCGGCCTGCACGGATTTGCGATTATCCCCGTGTTTCTTGGTTTCGGCTGTAATGTCCCCGGCATCCTATCTACGCGTATCCTGGAATCCAAAAGAGAAAGGTTCATCGCCTCGACGCTCATCTCTATCGGCGTTCCCTGCGTTGCCTTGCAGGCGATGATCTTTGCGCTTCTGGGCAGGATTTCGGGATTTTATATAGCCGGGGTCTACCTGGTGTTATTGGCGATCTGGCTTATATTAGGGGCTATTTTAAACCGCTCATTAAAAGGGTATAGCCCGGAGTTTTTGATCGAGATTCCGCCCTACCGCTTCCCGCCGTTATTATTATTGTTTAAAAAACTATTTTTGCGCATAAAAGTTTTTTTGTTCGAGGCTGTCCCAATAGTCCTCCTGGGCGTACTATTGGTAAATATTTTTTTATATTTTAAGTTATTTGATTTTTTTTCCGCGGTACTCTCGCCTTTAATTAAAGGCGTGCTCGGGCTGCCAAAAGAGGCGGTTATCGCGCTGGCAATAGGATTCATAAGAAAAGATGTGGCAGCAGGATTATTGATTCCTTTGGGCCTTAATCCAAAGCAGCTCTTTATCGCCTGCGTGTTATTGGCCGTCTCTTTTCCCTGCATCGCCACCTTCGTAGTTTTATTTAAAGAATTAGGCCTGCGGGATTTAATAAAGGCTACCCTGATTATGATAGCCACGGGTTTAATTGTCGGGGCATTACTTAATATCGGAATAGTTGGGTGATGAAGGCAGTTGCGTTAGTCTCAGGAGGATTGGACAGCAGGCTGGCTGCGAAATTAGTCAGAGGGCAGGGGATTGATGTGCTCCCCTTGACTTTCAGATTGCCATTTTCCCACAGAAACAAAAAGGGCTCTGCCGGTTCTTGCGATAAGAATACCTTGATCAGAAGGGATTTAGGCTGTGAGTTAAGCAATATCGGCCTGGATGATGTTTTCCTGGAAATGGTTAAAAACCCCCCTCACGGTTATGGGGCAAACCTGAACCCCTGCATAGATTGCAAGATTTTTATGCTGCGCAAAGCCGCAGGATTCATGCGAGACAACGCCGCGGAGTTTATTATCACCGGTGAGGTCCTCGGACAAAGGCCGATGTCTCAGCACAAACAAGCCCTGGCTACCATTGAAAAAGAGGCGGGCCTGCAAGGTTTGGTCTTAAGGCCTCTTTCGGCAAAGTTGCTTTCAGAAACTATACCCGAAAGAGAAGGATGGGTTAACCGCGATAGATTAATGGGGTTTTGCGGGAGGGGCCGGCGGCCGCAGATAGAATTGGCCAGGGAGCTGGGCGTTGAGGATTATCCGAACCCTGCCGGCGGGTGTTTATTAACCGATCCTGATTTCTCAAGGAAGTTAAAAGACCTGATAAATTCAGCAGAATTTAACCTTGAGAACATAGAATTATTAAAATCAGGGCGGTATTTTAGGCTCAAGAGCCATGCAAAATTAATTGTTGGCAGAGACGAGCAGGAAAATAACCTCTTGGCTGGCCTGGCCAAAGAGGGAGACTATCTTTTTTATCCCGGCCCAGATTTGGCCGGCCCTACTTCTTTGGGGAGGGGGGCGTTTAGCGAGGGGTTAATTAAGCTTGCCTGCCGCATAACCTGTTATTATTGCGACTTAAACGGCATCCCTGATGCACGGATATTTTATAAAAGGATTCCCGCAGGCGATGAGGAATTCCAGAGGGTATCCCCTATCGGACAGCAGAGCCTCCAGGAGTTCAGGAGATGAGGAAAGAAGCCCTTCTTTACGAAAAAAAAGAAGATAAATCAGTGCGTTGCGGCCTCTGTGCCCATCGTTGCGTTATAGAGAAGAATAAGTTCGGTTTCTGCGGGGTAAGGCAGAACATCGACGGAGTTTTATACACTTATGCTTACGCCAGTGCGATTGCGGCTCATATTGACCCGGTGGAAAAAAAACCGCTTTATCATTTTTTCCCGGGGCACTTGAGTTTTTCCCTTGCCGCCGCCGGCTGTAATTTCCGTTGCGGTTTCTGCCAGAATTGGGAGATATCACAGGTTTCCTTAGCAAAAGAGGGACAATCCCCTGGGGGAGGAGTCCCTCTTTTACCCGGAGAGAACCTTACACCGCAGGAGATTGTAAGGCTGGCTGTCGAAAATAACTGTAAAAGTATCTCCTATACCTATACTGAGCCAACCATCTTCTTGGAGTATGCGCTGGATACGGCAAAATTAGCAAAAGAAAAAGGCCTCCATAATATATTTGTCACCAACGGCTATATGACCAGGGAGGCACTCTTAGCGGTTAAACCGTATCTGGACGCGGCAAACATAGACCTGAAATTTTTTAAAGACAGTTCTTATAAAAAAGTTTGCGCTGGCGCTCTTACCCCGGTATTGGATTCTATCCGGCTGATGCATGAACTAGGGATCTGGATAGAGATAACGACGTTAGTCCTGCCGGGCGAAAACGACTCCGAGTCCGAGTTAGGTCAGATTGCGCAATTCATCTCTGGCATTGATAAAGATATCCCCTGGCATATCTCGCGTTTTCATCCGATGTATAAATTTAGCGGCCATGCCCCTACGCCGGAGGAGGCCTTAAGAAAGGCAGCGCAATTGGGGGGCGAGGCAGGTCTGAAATACATATATATAGGTAATATCCATGCTTTAGGCAGCGATACCCGCTGCCATAATTGCAAGAAACTGCTGATTAAGCGCGAAGGTTTTAGTGTTTTGGAAAACAAGATAAAGGGAGGAAGGTGTTCTTTCTGCAGCGCGATTATAGCGGGGAGATTTGACACATTCGACGGCGTCCAAGCCCCGGCCTGAAGGCCGGGATAGGTATACGCCGCTCAGTGTCAATCCTGAGCGCGTCGAAGGATTGAATAAAAGGGAGGCAGAAATGCAGTTAGACGACGTGAAGATTTCCCGGGCGATAATAGAATCCTTTAAGGAAAAATTGGTTGATGCCCTTGATGTGGATGTGGCCATTGCCGGTGCCGGGCCTGCGGGGATGGTCTGCGGGTATTATTTAGCCAGGGCCGGCAGGAAAGTAGCGATTTTTGAGAGAAAGCTTTCTCCCGGCGGCGGCATGTGGGGCGGGGGGATAATGTTCAACGAGATAGTGGTGCAGGAAAAAGCCAAAATTATCCTCGATGAATTCGGCATAAGAAGCAGGCTTTATGAAAAAGGCTATTACCTGGCTGATTCCATAGAGTCGGTTTCAACCATCTGTTCCAGGGCAGTTAAGGCGGGGGCGAGAATTTTTAATCTGCTCAGCGCAGAGGATGTGATGATCAGGAGGAGGCGTATCTGCGGCCTGGTCCTGAACTGGACGGCGGTTGAGATTGCCAATCTGCATGTAGATCCGATTTCGATGAGGGCGCGTTTTGTGATTGACGCTACCGGGCACGCAGCAGAGGTGGTGCGCATCGTCGAAAAAAAATCCGGGTTGAAACTTAAAACAAAGACAGGCAGATTAATGGGAGAAAAGTCAATGTGGGCCCAGATCGGAGAGGAGGCTATTGTCAGGAACTCCAAAGAGGTCGCCCCCGGTCTTTATACCTGCGGCATGTGCGCAAATGCTGTTTTCGGCGGGCCGCGCATGGGCCCTGTTTTCGGCGGGATGCTTTTATCTGGGAAAAAAGTTGCCGCGGACTTGCTTAAGAGATGGAAGAAATCATAATTCGCCCTTACCGGCAAGAAGACCGTCTTCTGGTAAGAGAAATTGCCTGGAATACCGCTTTAATGGGAGAGCCCGCCGCCTTATTTTTTGACGGCAAGGAGGTATTTACCGACTTTTTGACGGGTTATTTTCTTGACTATGAACCGGAATCCTGTTTTGTAGCTCAAGTGAACGGGAGAGTCTCCGGCTATCTCTTAGGCACCAGAGACAGTGTTTTGCTCTCCCGGGTCTTCCGGGATAAAATACTCCCCCGTCTGTTATTGCGCGCGATTAGAAAGGGAATTTTCCTGAAGAAGAAAAACCTTATATTTTTGGCAAAATGCCTGAGGGCCATTTTGCGCGGGGAATTTAAGATGCCGGATTTTTCCCGGGAATATCCGGCCACCCTGCATATAAACCTTAACCGGGAATCCAGAGGCAAAGGCTGCGGTTCAAAGTTAATGATTGTTTTCTTTGACTATCTTTTGAATTCAAAGGTATCGGGCGTACACCTGGCGACTATGTCGGAAAAAGGGGCGTGTTTTTTCGAGAAACACGGGTTTGGCCTCTTGCATAAAGGCAAGCGGTCTTATTTCAGGCATGTATTGCATAGGGATGTGCCCCTTTATATTTACGGTAAAAAGCTCTGATTAAAAAACTATATTTCTTGTTTTAAGCAAAATTTGATATAAAATAGTGCTCATGAAAAAAACAATACCGCCCATAAAGCCTGAAAGGTACAGGGTATTTTTTGATTTTGACAACACCATCACCCGCAAAGATATCTTCGATGATATGCTGGTTTGTTTCTCCAAGGACCAACGCTGGAAGAAGCTGGAGAGAGATTGGCGGGAGGGAAAAATCGGTTCCCGCGCTGCCTTAAGCGGTCAGATAAAAGGGATACGCATAAACAAAGACAGGCTGGACAGCTACCTGTCCGGCGTCAAACCCGACCCTTATTTTAAAAAATTAATCCACCTCTTTAAGGCTAAAAATATTAAGGTAACGGTTTTAAGCGATAACTTCGATTATATATTAAAGAAGGTCTTGGACGGTAATTGCAGCGGGCGGTTAAAAATTTATTCGAACCGGCTGCGCCTTTCCGGGGACAGGCTTATTCCTGCTTTTCCCTTTACGGATAAAAGATGCCGTATTTGCGCCCATTGCAAGAAAAAAAACCTCCGCCGCCTCGCCGGCAGGAATTCTACAATAGTATATATCGGCGATGGGCGTTCCGATATCTGCCCTGCTGGATATGCGCATATTGTATTTGCAAAAGAAGAACTGCTGGAATTCTGCAGGAAAGAGAAGCTAAAACATATACCTTATAAGGGGTTAAAGCAGGTATACGCTTATTTTAAGAAAAGGCTGGCCTGATCACCGATGTTTAAGAAAAAGATAACTTTAACCATCTTCCTGCTCCTGGTCTTCTCGGATTTTCTGGAGACCTTTACGCAGTTCTGTTTTAAAAAGAGCGCGCTGGCAGGCAGCGCAGCCGCCCTCAATAACCTATCCGGCATTTTTGGCTTTTTCCAGGGGGTTTTTTTAACCTGGTTTTTATGGCTGGGGTTTATTGCGGTGGCGCTAACGTTTATTATCTGGTCAACGGTGCTCTCCAGGATAGATTTAAGCGTAGCCGTCCCGGTAGCCAGTTTCAGTTACGTACTGGTGCCTCTGGTATCGATAATTTTACTGCAGGAGAAAGTCAGCATCTTGAGGTGGGAGGGGATATTTTTTATATTGATAGGGGTAATCTTTGTCTCCTTAAGCAGCAAGGAAAGGTAAATTAATAACCGATGAAAGAAGGGCTGTCTTTTATTCTGCTGTTGATTATTGCCGCCAGTATACTTGATACGGTAACGCAGCTTCTTTTGAAGTCCGCCATAAATTCCCTCCGGGTTTCCGTTTCCGGGAGCCTCGGCAAGATAATACAGTTTATCATGCAATTAATCCGCCTGCCCCAGGTATGGGTTGCCCTATTCTTTAGCGTTTTAGCTCTTTGCGTCTGGCTTTTTGTCCTCTCCCGGGCAGATTTGAGTTTAGCATTTTCAATCGGGAGCCTGCACTATATTTTTATCGCCTTCAGTTCCAGGTTTCTCTTAAAGGAAAAAGTCGGCTTTAAGCGTTGGCTGGGTACGTTTTTTATAGTAATCGGGATAGTGCTGGTAACGATCGGTTAGAATTCGTAGGAGAGCCCGGCAAGGGCAAAATAAGTATTTACCCCGTGGTTAGGTTCCGCTATGCCGGCATTAGAGAGGTGGCGCATGCGCCCCTCTACGGTAAGAAAGATGTTTTTACGCAGGAGATAATGCACCCCCACTCCACCGCTTTCGATAAAGTTAAACTGTGTGCCCTGCTCCCCGAAATGCTGGGTCAGGTAAATCATCCCTACCCCTGCTTTAACATAAGGCTGTAGCTTTGAGCCCTGCGGCAGTAAGCCTACCTTAAACAGAAAAGAAGTCCCCAGTTCGACATTTGAATGCGGCGAAGTAATGAAGGAAAGGAAGGGCTCTATCTGGAACTGCACAAGCGGAGAGGGGTTAATGTTGATCTTCTGCAACAGCGGCTTCAGGGTGAAATCAAAAGCGACCAGAAAAGGGACGACGTTATAATTTCTGGTTGTATCGTGTATTTTACCCCATTCGAATCCGGTAAGAAATTCGATTCCCTCAAAATATTTGGTTTTTTGTCCGGACGGGAGGGTGGCTTCGGGGTTTTTGCCTGATTCTAGTTGATAAGGTTGTGCGGCTGGCGTTACTTCGGACGCAGCCGGCTCCTCTGCTAAAGCGGTGCCTAAAACAAGCGTGGCCGCAAAGATCACTGTCAGGAAAAGGAGGGCTTTTTTCATCTCAAAAAGATTATATAGAAAAAAAAGAATTATGCAAGCAAAATCTTAATAATAAAACTTGGCTTGCCAAAAAATCGCCTTGGATGTATACTGAAAAATTACTATGGATACTAAAGTTATCTGCCTGGCCATCTTTATAATTACTTATTTATTTTTTATCCTTTTGCCCAGAAAAAGGGCGCACCTTGCATTAATCGCTTCGGCTTTGCTTATTTTATCCGGAGCACTTTCCTTAAAAGAAGCCTTTCTTGTCATAAATTGGAACGTGATGGGGATATTCGTGGGTACGCTTTTGGTCGCCGATATTTTTATGCAGAGCCGCGTACCGGCATATATTGCGGAGGTTATAGTAGATAAAGCCAGGAATGCCGCTTTTGCCATACTCTCGATTTGCCTGCTATCAGGATTGATTTCGGCATTTGTGGAGAACGTGGCGACCGTCCTGATTGTAGCTCCGATAGGCATATCGTTGGCCAGGAAATTAAAGATTAATCCCCTGAAGATGATGATTGCTATTGCTGTTTCTTCTAATCTGCAGGGGGCGGCTACTCTTATCGGAGACCCCCCCAGTATGCTCCTGGGCGGTTTTGCCAGGATGAATTTTATGGATTTCTTTTTCTACCGCGGCCGCCCGAGCATCTTCTTTGCCGTTGAATTGGGGGCATTGGTATCTTTCGCAGTCCTCTATTTTTTATTCAGGGGGCTTAAAGAAAAGTCAGCCTTCATCCCCGCAGAAAAAGTAAAATCCTGGATACCGGCGCTTATACTGGTATTGTTAATATTTGCACTGGCATTTGCCTCTTTTATCGATACGGGATTTTCCTATATGGCGGGGATTATCTGTATGGTATTCGGGGCCGTCTCTGTGCTCTGGAACAGGATGGCGGATAAAATGAGGTTTTCCAAGGTCATCGGCGCCTTAGACTGGGAGACCACATTTTTTCTTGCAGGCATCTTTATTCTCGTAGGCAGCATAACCGTAACCGGCTGGATCGGAATAATCGCGGAGTTCCTCTCGGGGCTGGTGGGACAAAATATATTCCTGGGTTATACGCTGCTTGTTTTTATTGCGGTGATATTATCCGCCTTTATAGATAACGTGCCCTTTTTGGCCGCGATGCTTCCGGTTGCGATTTCAATGTCGGATAAACTGCAGATCAATCCTTCGCTGTTTCTTTTCGGCCTGCTTATCGGAGCAAGTTTAGGCGGGAATATCACGCCCATCGGCGCCTCGGCAAATATTGTTGCCTGCGGATTGCTTAAAAAAGAGGGGGTCACGGTTAAATTCGGCGATTTTAGCAAAATCGGCATACCCTTTACCCTTGCCGCAGTTATCCCGGCTTATTTATTTGTCTGGTTTGTATGGAGGCATTAATGAATAAGGCCTGTTGTCATGCGGATAAGAAACATTTTTTTAGGAATAAACTATTTATTGTAAGTTTTATCCCGGCCTTATTTATCGTGCTTGCCTTTTTTGTACCGTTGTTAGTCCCCTTCCGTAAGGCATTTCTGCTATATCTAAATACGATATGGTGGGCGGTCCTCTTGGGCCTGTTGTTGGGCGGCGTGATCGATTATTATATCCCGCGGGAATATATCTCCAAAGTACTCTCACGCAGGTCTTCAGCAACGATATTTAATGCGGTATTCCTGGGTTTCCTGATGAGTGCCTGTAGCCACGGGATCCTGGCTTTATCCATACAGCTGCACAAAAAGGGGGCGTCAAACCCGGCAGTAGTAAGTTTCCTGCTCGCCAGCCCCTGGGCCAATATTGCTATTACCGTGATGCTGGTCGGTTTCTTCGGTTTAAAAGCCCTCTATATTATAATTTCTGCCCTGGTAATCGCCATTAATACCGGATTTATATTTATGTTTTTGGAAAAAAGGGGCCTGATCGAAAAGAATAATAACAGCATTGAGGTTGCCGGGGATTTTTCTATCCTCAGGGATATACGCAAGAGGGCAGCTGATTATAAATTAGGATCAGGACATTGGCCTCGGATTTTAAAGGCATAACAGGCGGGGCGCTGGCGCTTGCCAATATGGTGCTCTGGTGGATTATATTAGGGATGGTACTTGCCAGCCTTGCCGGGGCATACATTCCGGTGCACTTCTTCCACAGATTTATGGGGCCTACCTTAATGGGCCTTTTTGTAACTTTAGGAATTGCCACGGTCATAGAAATCTGTTCCGAGGGCTCTTCGCCCCTGGCGTTTGAAATATACCGCCAGACCCATGCATTGGGGAATAGTTTCACTTTTCTGATGGCAGGGGTTGTCACGGATTACACGGAGATCGGCCTGCTTTGGACTAATGTCGGCAGGCGCACCGCCCTGTGGCTTCCGCTTGTCAGCGTGCCGCAGGTTATTATTCTGGGCTATATCGCGAATATGGTTTTTAAATAAAAAGGAGGCTAAAGATGTTAGCGGCGTTGGCAGTGATAATATTGATTTCGGTAGTTGTTATTTTCCTGATGAAGAAGGGCGGCTGCGGCTGTTGTGGAACAAAAAAAGAAAATAAAAGTTAAACCGGTAATAATAAGAGGGGACAGTGCCTGTTAGGGGGCGTTGCCCGTTTATTTAAAAAACACTTGACAAATGATACTTCTATGGTATCATTATAGCTAAAGCCGTTAAATAAGAGATCCTTCGTCCGCCTGTGGCGGACTCAGGATCAATTCGCCCGCCACAAAAATTGGCGGGCTCATTGAAAGGAGGACATGGTGGATATCACAGTCAGATATATGCTTCGGCCGGTAGCCCATTGTAAGGAGGGCTGCAGTATGTTGTCCTGGGTATGACGTTAAACTGCCCGACCGTTTTATTAATATATAAGGAGCAAAAGGGATGAAGTTGATTACCAGGGAGACTGATTACGCATTAAGGGCTATATGTTTTATCGCCAGACATAAGGAGGGTGCGGTTTCGGCAGCGGAATTGGTTGAGAGGCTGAAGATTCCGCGGCCTTTTTTGAGAAAGCTGCTGCAGACTTTAGGTAAAAGGGGGATGCTTTGTTCCCATAAAGGGCAGGGGGGCGGGTTTTCCCTTGCGAAAGCAACGGATAAAATATTCTTAATAGACTTAATCAGAATATTCCAGGGCAGGTTTAGTTTAAACGAATGCCTTTTTAAAAAAAGAGCCTGTCCTAATATAAAAACCTGCGGATTAAGAAAGAAAATAAAAAATATCGAAAATTACGTTATCAGGGAGCTGAATTCTATCAGCATAGGATCTTTATTGAAGAAAGGATAAGGATGTTTTTGAAATGCCCCGGACAGGATGACAGGAATATCACGGCAGAAATAATCCCCTGCCCTGGTTGCGGATATGAGATAGAGATTTTTTCTGACGAAGTAAAAGCACGTTGCCGGCGCTGCGGAAGCCTGGTTTGTAATAAAAGGCTGCCCTCATGCCTGGATTGGTGTAAATCTGCCAGGGAATGCATCGGCGATCGGCATTAGCTGATTACCACGCCCGAAGAGGACTTAAGACGATGCTTGTATAAAACCGTTGTTAAGATATAATAAGATTAAAAGTCAGCAAAGATGAAAGAAATAAGAGCAATATTAAAGGAGAGAATCACCAGGACCCGGACTACGCAGAGCTTCAGGTTTATCCCTAGCGAAAAAGTCAGTTTTGTCCCGGGGCAGTTCTTGCAGCTTATCTTCGATCCCGCAGATAAAAACAATAAAGAGCTGAATAAATACCTTTCCTTCTCGGCTTCTCCCGCCAAAGAATACATTGAAGTCACCAAGAGGTTAAGCCAGAGCCCCTTTTCGCAGAAATTAAGCGGCCTTAAAACCGGAGACGAACTCATCTTGAAAGCGCCGATAGGCAATTGTGTTTTTAAGGATGAATATAAAAGGATAGGTTTCCTCATCGGCGGCATAGGCATAACTCCGGTTATCTCGATAATCGAGTATATAATGGATAAGAAGCTGGATACGGACGTAGTTTTATTTTACTCCAACCGCACCCCTGACGATATTGCCTTTAAGAAGGAGCTGGATTACTGGCAAAGCGTTAATAAAAATATAAAAGTGATATTTACCGTTACCGATTGCAAGCCCGATGACCCGGCATGCCGCTTTGGCCGCATTGATGCCGACTTAGTCAAGCAGGAATGCTGGGATATCAAGGAAAGGGCTTTATTCATTTTCGGTCCGCCTAAAATGGTGGAGGCGATGAAGGGCCTCTGCCTGGGATTAGGCTGCAGGCAGGAGGACCTCAGGACAGAAAGTTTTATCGGCTATTAAAAAAGGAGGCCAAAGATGATCTCAGCTAAAGAATTGCTCCAGACAGCAGACTGGAAAAGCGAAAAACATGTTCCGGTTATCGAATCCCCGGATAAGGCAAAGAAAGGCGAGGTTATCGAAGTAAAAGTGACCATCGGCAAGGAAATTCCGCATCCAAATACCACTGAGCACCATATCAGGCGTTCAACTATTTATTTTCTGCCCCAGGGAGAAAAATTTCCCTGCGAACTGGGAAGGTTTGAATTCAGCGCACACGGGGCATCGGCTCAGGGGCCGAACACGAGCACCGTTTATACCCAGCCGGCTGCAGTGTGCAGTTTTAAATCCGATAAAAGCGGGACGCTTATAGCCATATCTTACTGTAATATTCACGGCCTATGGCAGAATTTTAAAGAACTGGCTGTGGAATAAAAAAGGAGGTGTCAGATGCTTAAGACATGTGCATTATCCGGGATTCTTCCGGCGACGTTATTGCTTGCCGCAAGCTTCTTTGTATTATTGGCAGCGCGCAAGGCAGAAAAGGAGCAGGCGCTGAAGGTATTCGGTTATGTAATCGTGGCGTTGCTTTGGCTTGCCGCGTTGATAGCTTTGACGGCAGGGATTTATAATTACCCGTATGGCCGCCGCAGCCTAAAGTGCATGAAGTCCGGAATGATGAAGCAGGGTATGGGTCAAATGCATGGGCAGGGGATGATGCCGCATCCGGAGAAGAAGTAAGCAGCCGATATAAATAAGGGGGGCGGTATTATGGCAAAGTACAAGTGTATGGTCTGTGGGTATATTTATGACCCTGCCGTGGGAGACCCTGAGCACGGACAGCCAGCCGGGACCAAATTCGAAGACCTGCCGGCTGACTGGGTCTGCCCTGAATGCGGGGTGGGCAAGGATCAGTTTGAGCGGATGAATTAGGGGGATTATAATGTCAGTTTTAAAGATATTGCCGGATATATATTCGGTAGGAGTAGTTGACTGGGATGTGCGCAATTTCCACGGCCATACCTATACTACCAAGAGAGGGACCAGTTACAATGCTTATCTTATTATCGACGACAAGATTACTCTGGTGGATACGGTAATGGGCAGTTTTACCGCTGAGTTTATAGAAAATATAAAACAGATTATTGCGCCCGAAAAAATAGACTATATTATTGCAAACCACGTGGAGACAGACCATTCCGGAGCCCTGCCCGAGATGATGAGGCTCTGCCCGAAGGCAAAGATTTTCGGCACCGCTAAATGCCGGGAAGGGTTATATAAACATTATTACGGGAATTGGGATTTCCAGGAGGTAAAGACAGGCGACAAACTGAAATTAGGCAAAAAAACACTGAACTTTATCGAGGCAGCGATGATACATTGGCCGGACAGCATGTTTACCTATTGCCCCGAAGAACAGCTGCTCATGCCTAACGACGCCTTTGGCCAGCATTACGCCACGAGCGAAAGGTTTGACGATGAAGTTGACCAGTGCGCGCTTATGGATGAGGCGGCAAAGTATTATGCTAATATTCTCTGGCCTTTAAGCTCGGTAATCCTGAAGAAAATAGAGGAAATTCAAAAAATGGATTTACCTATAAAGATGATTGCTCCCAGCCACGGCATTATCTGGCGCAAGGACCCGGCAAAAATTATCAACGCCTATATTTCGTGGGCTAAAAATGAAACTAAACCCAAGGTGGCCATAGTTTACGAGACGATGTGGGGCTCAACCGGGAAGATGGCCAGAAAGATTGCTGAGGGGATTATACAGGCAGGTATAAGCACCAGAATATTCGATGTCGCGGTAACTGACAGGACGGAAATTATCAGGGAGATGCTCGATACGAGAGGGTTCTTATTTGGTTCCTCCACCCACGACAACGATATGCTGCCTGCCATGGCCGGATTCCTGGAACTTGTCAGGGGCCTAAGGCCCAAAAACAGGGTTGCCTCGACATTCGGCTCTTACGGCTGGACAGGCGGGGCGGCCAAGGAGATGGAGGTTGTTTTGAAAGAGGCAGGGATAGATATCGCTTCCGGCGGGCCTTCGTTTAAATACTTGCCTGATGAAAGAGAGATGAAGGCCTGTTACGAGTTCGGCAGCGATTTCGCCAAAATCATAAAAGGTGGATAGAAAGAGGATGGCGCGAATAAACGTCAATACGATACATTTTCTGCAAAACCAGGGATGCGTAGTCGTTTCGACAATTGATAAAGCCGGATTCCCGCATAGCTCCTGTAAAGGGGTAGTGGAGATAACCGGTGACGGGCGAATTTATCTGCTCGATGTTTACAAGGCCAGGACCTATGAAAATTTAAAACGCAATACACATATCAGTATTACGGCGGTTGACGAACATAGGTTCCGCGGATACTGCCTTAAAGGAAAGGCAAAAATCATCCCGCGGGATAAACTTGACCAAAAGATAATCAAGGCCTGGGAGGCAAGTATTACCGGCAGGTTAACGCAAAGGCTCTTAAGAAATATCCGCGAAGAAAAAGGCCATCCCGGCCATCCGGAGGCGCTCCTCCCGCAGCCGCAATATTTGATTGCGATGGATGTCAATGCGGTAGTTGATCTTACTCCGGGCCATCTTAAATAAGAAAGAGAGAGA
>JADHYK010000062.1 GCA_016782485.1 Candidatus Omnitrophota bacterium | reverse complement strand
GCGGTATCCAGGGGGGCGGCGGAATTAACCTTGGTAGAATATAATCGCGAATGCCTGCAGGCAATCCGTAAGAATATAGAATCCATGAAGATAAAGGCCTGCAGCCTCTACCCTCATGAGGTTCAGAAGGCCCTGGAGATGCTGCATAAAGAAGGCAGGAAATTCGATATAATCTTTCTTGACCCTCCTTATTATATAGATACCTCAAAAAAAACCTTGAAAGCGTTAGGGGGTTATGATATATTAGCTCGATATGGTTTGGTTATTGTCCAGCATTTTAAGAAGGATGCCCTGGATGAAACAATCGGCAGCCTAACTTTAATAAAAAGAGCCAGATACGGCGATACCGTTTTGTCATTTTATAGGAAGGTTACATAAGAATGTGCCAGATAGCCATATACCCCGGTACCTTTGACCCGGTTACCTACGGGCATATCGACCTGATCAAGAGGGCGCAGGAGATCTTCTCTGAGGTGATTGTAGCAGTGGCCCATAACCCCCATAAGAAGCCGTTATTTACGGTAGAAGAAAGAGTGAGGCTGCTTGAGAAGGCGGTTTCCGGGTTGGAGGGAGTCAGGGTTGAAGATTTTCAGGGCCTGGTGGTTGATTATGCGCGTAAATTAAAAAGCCGGGTTTTAATCAGGGGCCTGCGTATGCTTTCTGATTTCGAATATGAATTTCAGATGGCCCTGACAAACAGGAAGCTCTCATCGCAGGTAGAGACTATTTTTCTTATGCCGCATGAGTCGTATAGTTACCTTTCGGCAAGGCTTTTAAAGGAAGCGGCCTCTTTGGGCGCTGATCTGTCCAGCTTTGTCCCCGATTTTGTCGAAGAAGCGTTGAAAAAGAAGTTACAGAAGAAATAGTGAAGATTGATGTACGCCAGGTACCTCCGGAAGGGGTAATCTTAAGAGAGGAGATTCCCTCCGGGGCGTTAGATTTAGAGACCAGTATAATTCAATTTCGCTCTCCTGTACAGGTAACGGCAAAAGTATACAGGATTACCAACGCCGTTAGCGTTGAAATAAATGCGGAAGTTTTGGCCTCTTGTATCTGCAGCCGCTGCCTCGCAGTATTTGAAAGAAATTTTAAAAATAGTTTCAGTCTGAATTATCAGGCCGACATTAACGCCCCGGTAATCGAGCTGAATCCTGACATAAGAGAAGAGATAATGCTGGATTATCCGATAAAGCCTTTGTGCAGCAGCAATTGCAAAGGGCTTTGTCCGAAATGCGGCAAGAATTTAAACCAAGGAGGTTGTTCCTGTGCCACTACCTAAACAAAGACATTCCAAGGCGCGCGGCAGAAAACGGCGCACGCATTATAAACTTTCTCCGCTTAATCTTGTGCCCTGTCCGCAGTGCAAAGAGCTCAAAATCCCTCATCGCGTCTGCGCTATCTGCGGTTATTACAACGGCAGGCAGGTTATCGAGATAAAGGTAAAAGAGAAAAAGAAGAAGAAAGCTTAGCGAGAAGATGAAAATAATCGTTGATGCCATGGGCGGGGACCACGCCCCCAGGGTGGTAATTGAGGGTGCGGTAGCAGCGGCTAAAGAATACGATATAGATATCGTGCTTGTAGGCGATGAGGCGGTTATAAGCCCCCTGCTTAATAAATGCAAATATAAAGGCAACAGGATCTTGGTGCATCCGGCCAAAGAAGTAATCGGGATGTGCGAATCAGCGGCTACCAGCGTCAGGCGCAAAAGGAATTCCTCCATTGTCGTAGGTATGAATCTGGTAAAAGAGGGTAAGGGGGATGCCTTTGTAAGCGCAGGCAACACCGGCGCAGTGGTCTGCGCTGCTACGTTGGGTTTGGGTATGCTGCCGGGAATTGAACGGCCGGGCATTGCTATCATTACTCCTTCAGTGAAGGGCATATCTTTAATTGTTGATGTCGGTGCCAATATTGATCCTAAGCCGATGCAGCTACTGCAATACGGCATCATGGCAGATGCGTATTTCCGTTACATATTAAACAATCCCAACCCCAGCGTAGGCCTCTTAAATATCGGGGAAGAGGAAACCAAAGGTACGGAGTTCGTCAAAGAGACCCGGGAGCTCCTGGAAAAAAGCAGCCTTAACTTTATCGGTAACATAGAAGGCAAGGATTTATTTTCCGGTAAAAGCGATATTATCCTCTGCGATGGTTTTGTAGGGAATATCGCCTTAAAGGTTACCGAATGTGTCGTAAAAACAATGCAGGTCTTTTTGAAAAGGCACCTTTTAAGCAACCCTCTGGGAAAATTAGGCCTGGTTTTTTTAAAACCCAGCTTTACGCGTTTTAAGAAGGATATGGATTATGCCGAATATGGAGGCGCGTTATTGCTGGGTATTGACGGCGTGGTAATCATAGGGCATGGCCGTTCAAGCCTTAAGGCAATCAAGAATGCCATCAGGGTCGCCAAGGAAGAAGTAGAGCGTAAGTTCAATGAAAAAATTCTTGAGGCAATAGGAAAAACATGCGAAAAGTAGGGATAATTGGAGTAGGGGAGTATCTGCCCAAAAAAATATTAACTAACCAGCGCCTGGAAAAAATGGTAGATACCTCAGACGAATGGATTACCACCCGCACCGGGATAAAAGAGCGCAGATTAGCGGCTAAGAACGAAGCAACCAGCGACCTGGCGATACAGGCGGCCAGGAGGGCGATAAAGGATGCCCGCCTGAAGCCCCAGGATATAGATTTGGTAATCGTTGCCACGATCACGCCGGACTCGGCTTTTCCTTCGGTGGCCTGCATTTTACAGGATGCCCTGGGGATTAAGAATGCCGCCTGTTTTGATGTGAGCGCTGCCTGTGCCGGCTTTGTTTACGCCATAACCATTGCCCAGCAGTTTATCGCCTGCGGCAGTTATAAGAAGGCCCTGGTAGTGGGGGCAGAGGTCCTTTCTTCGGTAACCGACTGGAAGGACAGGAATACCTGTGTTTTATTCGGTGACGGAGCAGGCGCGGCAGTCCTGGCGCAGGTAAAGTCAGGAGGGATACTTGCTACCTATCTTAACAGCGACGGCTCAAAAAAAGAGCTGCTGATGATTTATGCCGGCGGCTCAAGGATGCCTATCAGCCGAAAGACGCTAACCAACCGGCTGCATTATATCAAAATGCAGGGAAACGAATTATTTAAACTTGCCGTTACGCTGATGGCGGAAGTGGCGCAGACTGTCTTAAAGCGGGCGGGCCTGGAGTGCAAGGATATAGACCTGGTTATCCCGCACCAGGCAAATGTGCGCATTATAATGGCTATGGCTAAGAAATTGGGGTTGCCCAGGGAGAAGATTTACCTTAATATAGAGAAGTACGGGAACATGTCTTCGGCCTCCACTGCCACCGCGCTGGTTGAAGCGGTGAAAAAGGGGAGGATTAAGAAGGGGGATATCGTTCTTTTGGATGCCTTTGGCGCGGGGCTGGTTTGGGGCGGCTGTGTCATCAAATGGTAGCATATCTATTCGCGGGTCAGGGTAGCCAATATATAGGTATGGGGAGGGATCTATACGATTCTTTTCCCGAGAGCAAGGCGGTCTTTGACAGGGCGAATGAGGCCTTAGGTATTGATTTAAAGAATTTCTGCTTCAACGGGCCGCAGGAGGCGCTCAAGGCCACCAACATCTCCCAGCCGGCGATTTTAACCGTAACTCTCGCGGCCTTCGAGGCCTTTAAAAAAAGGCTAAATGCCAGGCCGGTTTTTATGGCAGGTTTAAGCTTAGGTGAATATACCGCACTGATAGCCAGCGGGGCTTTGGCTTTTGAGGACGGATTAAAGCTGGTCAGGAAAAGGGCGGAACTTATGGATGATGCCGCAGGCAGGCATCCCGGTAAGATGGCAGCGGTATTGGATCTGGATTTAAAAAAAATACAAGAGCTCTGCCTGAAAAGCGGCGCGGAAATTGCCAATATTAACGCCCCGAATCAGATCGTTATCTCCGGTAGGAAAGAGGCGGTGGAAAAGGCGGTTGGGCTTGCGATAAGTGCAGGCGCTAAGAGGGCGATTGAATTGGAGGTAAGCGGCGCCTTCCATTCATCATTGATGTCTGAGGCGGCAGCAGGGCTTAAAGTTTTTTTAGATAAGACGCAGATATCGCCTCCCGGGATTCCGGTAGTCAGTAACTATACGGCTCGTCCGCAAGAGAAACCCGAACAGATAAGAGAAAATCTGATATACCAGATGTATTCTCCGGTGAAATGGTCGGATTCTATGAGATTCATCCTTTCTCAGGGGGTAAGCAAATTTTTTGAATTCGGCCCCGGCAAGGTCTTAAAGGGCCTGATGCGGCGTATCGATAATAATGCCGAAGTAATCAGCATTGAAAAGAAAGAGGATATCCTGGCGGTCTGATAAATGCAGTTAACACAACCCGTTCAAGGAGTATAAGATGCGTTTTAAAGATAAAGTTGCTTTTATCACCGGCGGTGGCAGGGGTATAGGCAGGGCGATTGCCCTTGGCTTTGCCAGAGAGGGGGCTGATATTGCCCTTGGCGATATAAATAAAACGGACACGGATAAAACCTGCGCTGATATAGAAGCTATGGGCAGAAGGGGCTTAAGCATAGAGATGGATGTTACTAATCCGGGGAGCGTAGGCGAAGCCATAAATAAAATTCTTGACAAATTCTCAAAGGTTGATATATTAATTAACAACGCTGGCATCACAAAAGATAATTTTCTTTTGCGGATGAGCGACGAACAGTGGGATGCGGTGCTTAAGGTAAATTTAAGCGGCTCTTTTAATTGCATAAAAGCCGTAGCCAAGCCGATGATAAAGCAGCGCAGCGGCAAAATTATAAATATCGCTTCCATCATCGGTATAATCGGCAATGCCGGACAGGCAAATTATTCCGCTTCAAAGGCGGGAATAATCGCTCTTACAAAAACAGCGGCAAAAGAATTGAGCGGCCGCAACGTAAACGTTAATGCAGTGGCGCCGGGTTTTATAGAAACTGAAATGACGGCCAGGCTCCCGGAAGAATTAAAAAAGAAAATGATGCAGGCCATACCGTTGGGCAGGTTCGGCAGCCCGGATGATGTGGCAGCGGTATGTATGTTTCTGGCATCCGAAGACGCCGCCTATATTACCGGACAGACGATTGTGGTGGATGGCGGAATGGTGATGGCTTAAGTTAAAGGAGGAAAAGAATGGAGCGGCCGCAACGTAAACGTTAATGCAGTGGCGCCGGGTTTTATAGAAACTGAAATGACGGCCAGGCTCCCGGAAGAATTAAAAAAGAAAATGATGCAGGCCATACCGTTGGGCAGGTTCGGCAGCC
>JADHYK010000020.1 GCA_016782485.1 Candidatus Omnitrophota bacterium | reverse complement strand
TGCATAGTTTTACCGCCGCGCCCCAGAGCGACAACTTCACTTATAGTATTCCTTCGACTGACAGTAGCGCAGGATATGCCCAGGCAGCTAAGAAGGCAGGGACAGCCAGCTATGGAATGTGTTTAGCCAGCGGTAAAAGAGCCTCTTGTTCAAATGCGGGCGCATGCAACCCGGGCTGCCCGTAAAAAAGAGGGTTATTCAATTGAAAATACCGGAAAAAACCGCTTTTACCATGATAGAATTAATAATAACGGTGATTATTATCGCCATCCTTGCCGCTATAGTCGTGCCTAATTATACCAAGGCAAAGGAAAAAGCCATGGGCAAAGAGGCGCTGGCCAATCTTAAGCTTATCGCTGCGGCAGACAGAGTTTATAGGGTTGAACAGGGCGCATATGTTAACTGTAATTGTACGACCACTCTTGGTTGCGTAAACAGCAGCTCCGGATGTAATTACCTGCTCAAGCTGGATATCAGCCCGGAAAATTGGGCCTATGCCGTAAGAGTCTATGGCTCCGGAACGTCCGCTTATATCCGGGCCACCGCCTCAAGGCAGGGTTCCGGCGCATATAGGGATTGTGTATATACCGTTAACGAAAACGGTGATTTGATTAGCGCCGTCTCCTGCCCTTAACAAAGATTTATCTAAAGATGGACATAAGTAGCATTATCTTTAAAAGGGGCAGGGGTTTTACTCTCATTGAGATCATTATAGCGGCATTTATTATCATAATCATAGCCGGTATCAGCATACCGCTTTATATTAAAAGCAAAGAACACCTTTTAGGCAGGGAGGCTATTGCCAGCCTGAAGCTTATCTCGGTGGGAGAAAAGATTTACCGGATGAAGAATCTTGCGTATGTTTCATGCAGATGCCGTGACAGCGGCGAATGTGGCGGCAACCAGGGCTGCAATGCCCTTTTAAAAACTAATCTGGTTACGCAGAACTGGGCTTATGAAGTTCGGGCAACGGGCATAACCTTTAGCGCTACGGCGGCTCGTCAGGGTTCGGGCGGTTATCTTAATTGCGTTTACACTATGGCCGATGCCGATGATGCACCTGCAGGCGCCGGCTGCCCGTAAAAGTAAAGTTACCCGGCTAAAAAAATATGGCGCAATCGCTTAAAGAAAGAGGGTTTAGTTTGTTCGAAATTATCATAGCGACAATTATCCTCGCCCTTATTGTAACAGGCCTGGCCAATATTTTTGTTTCCGTTAAGAGGTTCAATCTTAATAGCCAGTTGAGGATGAGCGGCGGGGAACTTGAGAAATTGCAGTTCAGCCGTTTCTCTGATGCGGTAAGGCAGGACCAGTGGGATGACGGCGCTAAAGACTATCAGGCCGGCAACATGTTGCGTAAGGCCCCTGCCGTCACAGAAGCGCCCATTATATTATCTTCCAGCCCCTATCCGGAGAGACAGTATATCCCCACATATACAGTAGAAGTCCCGCCTTCTTTTCCTGCCGTCAGTCCTATGCGTAAAGTAAAGGTTGTCTTAACCTGGACTGAATAATAATGGCGGCTTTACGTTTAAATAAGTCAATTACTCTTATCGAGCTATTAATTACGATAGTCCTGTTTTCCATCATAGTTTTAAGTTTTAGCAGCATAGATTTATTCAGCCGCCGGCAGCTGCTGAACCTGGAAAGGCAGTCTACACTGCAGAATGAGCTTTCTATTCTTATTGCGCATATGTCCAAGAATATACAGAAGGCAACGGGGACCTTTGTGGATTTCCCCATAAACATTAATGCCGCTGCCCCTGGCGGGCCGCTGATGACAATTTATCTGGATAGTAACGGCGATGGCCTGCGCGATAAACAGGTAGCCTATCGGTGGGATAATCTAAATTATCAGGTTAAATATTATGACAACTATGGCAGTAGCCCCGGCTCTTTAGAGGTAATCGCCAATAAGATTCGTTCTTTTACGATGAGTCTTCCCAATGGCTCCAAGAGCCATTATGTAGAATTGAATGCTATCGCCTGCTGGCAGCCCGGCCAGCCCGTCAGTTATTATACCAACCCCTGTAATAAAATACTTACCCGGGTGACCATGCACTCGGTTTCATTGAATTAAGGTTTTTTATCATATGCACCAATCCCTTTCCGTGGTATAATAAACACCAAATTATAAAAGATAAATCGGTTAAATAGGGGCGATAGTTCAGTTGGGAGAACGCTACATTCGCATTGTAGAGGTCGCGGGTTCAAATCCCGCTCGCTCCATAATTAAATTGTAATAATGAGGAGATTATTTCTAAGTATAATTACTCTCGGCGCCTTTGTTGCTATTTGTTTTCTGCCTCTTATAGCTGCCCAAAGTAACCTTAAAGAAGCTTTATTTTATGTCAAACTGGATAACAAGGCCGTCCAGTGCCAATTATGCCCCCGCCGCTGTACTTTGCCCGACGGAGGGCGCGGTTTCTGCAGGGTGCGCCAGAACCGCGGCGGCACACTCTATACCCTGGTTTATGCCAAGCCCGTATCTATACACATAGACCCTATTGAGAAAAAACCCCTTTTTCATTTTCTGCCCGGCACTACCGCCTTTTCTATCGCTACCGCCGGCTGCAACTTAAGGTGTAAATTCTGCCAGAACTGGGAGATCTCCCAGAGCGCACCGGAGGAGTTACAGTATACGTATCTTGAACCCCAGGAACTGCTAAATAGAGTCAAGGCCTCAGGTTCGCCGACAATTGCCTATACCTATTCTGAGCCGACCATATTTTACGAATATATGCTTGATATAGCCAGGATTGCGCGGAAAGAGGGCATCAGGAACATTATGCATTCGGCCGGTTATATAAACGAAGAGCCCTTGCGGCAATTGGCAAAGTATCTGGATGCCGCGGATATCGATTTAAAGGGCTTTAACGAAGATTTTTACCCTAAAATGTCCGAAGCTACGCTCGAACCGGTATTAAGGACTTTAAAGATATTGAAGGAAGAAGGGGTATTCTTAGAGATTACTAACCTGGTTTTGTGCGGCTATAATGATGGCCCGGATACGATTACCAGGATGTGCCTTTGGATAAAGGAAAACCTGGGGGCTGATACGCCGCTGCATTTTTCGCGCGCCTTTCCGATGTATAAAATGGTCAGCCTTACCCCCACCCCCGTGGAAACCCTGCAGCAGGCAAGGCAGATCGCCCTGGACTGCGGTTTGAAATACGTATATATCGGAAATCTGGCCGGAAACCCCGCCGAGAGCACGTATTGCCCTCATTGTAAAAAAATACTTATAGAACGACGAGGGTATTTCGTGGTACATAATAATATAGAAAATGGAAAATGCAAATTCTGCGGAGAAAAAATTGCGGGTATCTGGGATTAAAAAAGTTTTGTTAATTATTATAGCAATGTTTTTAACCATTGGCCATCGGCCATCGGCTATCGACTCTTGGTCTGCCGAGATAAAGGAGCTGGGTTTTGCCGGTACTTTTTATCCTGATAATCCTCAGGAATTATCGTCAATGATCGACGGGTTTCTGCAGGCGGCAGACCCTAAGCCGGTAAATGGCGACATTTTCGCCTTAATCTCTCCCCATGCAGGCCTGGGTTATTCCGGACAGATTGCCGCTTATGGCTATAAACTCATCAAAGACAAACCCTACAAAACAGTGATTATTATTGCCCCCAGCCATCAATTCGGTTTTAGCGGCGTTTCAATATACCCTGCGGGCTCCTTTAGGACGCCGCTGGGCGATGTGCAGATCGACAGGGAATTTGTGCAGAAGTTATTAGGGAGGGATGAAGAGATATTCTTTGAACCGCGGGCTTTCCAGAAAGAGCATTCAATAGAAGTACAGTTGCCGTTTTTACAGAAAACCCTGCCGACAGGTTTTTCCGCCACACAACGTGGCGGACCAGCCAATAATTATGGCTGGAAGATCGTTCCCATTGTTATGGGGGATTGCTCGCTTTCTACCTGCCAGAAATTATCAGGATTACTTGAGGCGGCAATCGGAGATAGAAAAGACGTCCTGGTCATCGCCTCCAGCGATATGTATCACGGATACGATTACGAGGAGGCAGAGGTGGTCGATAAATTAACATTTAGTTATCTGCAAAATATGGATGCGCAAAGCTTGTATTACGGAATAAGGGAGAGAAAGATACAACTTTGCGGAGGTTTTCCGGTGGTTACCACAATTATGCTCTCCAGGGCATTAGGGCATAATAAGCTGGATATCCTCAAATATACCAATTCCTGCGAAGTGACCGGAAACAAAATTAAGGGAATCTGGACGGTAGGTTACGCAAGCTGCGTAATAGACAGCAAAAAAGGAGAACAGGCGATGTTAAACAGAGAACAAAGAAAGAGATTATTGGAGATTGCGCGTAATTCCATTAAAACATACCTGAGTACCGGCAGGAAACCAGAGGTTCAGGAGAATGACCCCTTATTACAAGAGCGGATGGGGGCTTTTGTAACTCTTAATGAAGATGGCCAGTTGCGTGGCTGTATCGGCAACCTGACGGTAGGGACTCCGTTGTATCTGACGGTAAGGGATATGGCGGTGGAGGCGGCAGTAGGAGACCCGCGTTTTGCGGCTGTAAGAGCGCAGGAATTAGGCAAGATTGATATTGAGATATCCGTACTTTCCCCGCTGGAAAGGGTTGATTCGGCCGAAAGAGTTGAATTAGGCAGACACGGGGTGGTGATCAGAAGGGGCGGCCGGAGCGGGGTTTTTCTGCCGCAGGTGGCGACAGAGACCGGATGGACAAAAGAGGAGTTTTTAGGCAACCTTTGTGCCCATAAGGCCGGCTTGAGCCCCGATGCCTGGAAGGACAAGGATACCGAGATATACGTCTTTACCGCCGAGGTGTTTTCGGAAAAGGATTCCTTTTTATAATGCCGATAAACATTAGTTTTTTTCTATTAGGTTTATCGTTCGGGGCGGGGCCGTGCCTGGCAAGCTGCGGGCCGCTGTTGATATCTTATCTTGCCGGGACAAGGAAGAATGTTTCAGAGGGCCTGTACTCGTATATATTATTTTCTGCGGCAAGGATATCGGTTTATCTGGCGATCGGCCTTTTGGTTTTTCTTTTAGGCAGGGCCCTGACCGCAGAATTCTTGGGGGTTATTTCTAAATACGTATTGGTATCAGGGGGCGGATTTATAATCTGCGTAGGAGCTTTATTGATGGCAGGCAAAAAGAAAGAAAAGGGATTCTGCGCGGTATTGTGCAGGAGATTTCTGGAAAAGGATAAAAAGAGCATAATTATCTTCGGCTTGATTATCGGCCTCATCCCCTGTGCACCGCTTTTGGCGGCATTTTCTTACATGGGGTTAATCTCAAAAGACTGGTTTACTTCGTTAACCTATTCTTTTTTCTTCGGCCTGGGGACATTAATCTCTCCGTTACTGGTTTTAGCCGGCCTTACCGGAGTAATACCGAGGATTTTGGCGGATAAGCAGGCTGTTTACGGACGGATCTTTAATTTTATTTGCGGCGGGATCCTGGTATTACTGGGGCTGCAATTAATCCGGAGGGTATTTTAACATGCAGCGCTTATTCTCTAAATCAGATTCAATAACTGCAGGCCAAATAACCATCGGTGATAAAAAACAAATACACCATATTAAAAACGTTTTACGTTTTAAAACAGGCCAGATAATTGAGATATTTGACGAGCAGGGTAACCTTTACCGCGGCTTAATAGAAAGAACCTCCGCAGACCAGATAATAATCAGAATAAAATCCAGGCAGAAACCCGCTTTTGAGGATAGTGATATTACGATTACGGTTGCTTGTGCTATCCCTAAGAAATCAAAGATGGATGATATCGTCGATAAATTGACCCAACTGGGCGTTGAGAGGGTTATCCCGATGCAGACACAACGGGTAATTGTGCGGTTGGACGCTCATCAGGAGAGCTTGCGCCTGCAGCGTTGGAAAAAAATTGCCTTGAATGCGGCAGAGCAATGCCAGGGATCTAAATTTCCGGTCATTGAGCCCATAAGAAAGATAGAAGAGGTCTTAGCGGGGGCGCATAATTATGACTTAAGGTTAATTCCTGCCTTAATCGGAGAGAGGAATCAATTGAAAACGGTACTCAACAGCTCAAAGCCCTCAAATATCATTCTCCTCATCGGCCCGGAGGGGGACTTTACTAAAAAGGAAGTCAATCTGGCTGTGCGCGCGGGGTTTATCCCCGTGACGCTGGGTAAGCGCGTTTTACGCGTGGAAACCGCAGCGGTCGCGGCTGTAAGTTTTATCAGGTTATATGCGCACCGTTAATCCTTCGACTTCGCTCAGGATTAACGGTGAGCGTAGTCGAACCGTTAAATTCTATACCTTAGGCTGTAAAGTTAATCAATATGAAACCCAGGAAATAAGAGAGAGGTTCCTGGAACAGGGTTTTAAAGAGGTAGATAACGCCAAAAGAGCCGCTATTTTTGTAATTAATACCTGTACGGTAACCCATCGGGCGGATTGCGATTCCTTTAATCTGCTGCGCCGGGCAGAAAGAGAAAACCCCCGCGCAAAAATTATCGTTACCGGCTGCCTGACGGAACTAGATCAGAGCAAAATTAAGAAAACAGTTAAAAATTGCCTGATTGTTAAAAATAGAGATAAAGGGAATATACTAAGTTTTCTTAACCAACGAACCAACGAACCAGCCCCTCGACTTCGCTCGGGGCAGGCGAACCGACGAACCGCCAAGGGTATTTCTCGTTTCGCAGGGCACACCCGCGCATTTTTAAAAATCCAGGACGGATGCAATAATTTTTGTTCTTATTGCAAGGTGCCCCTGGTAAGAGGATGCTCAATAAGCAAACCGCTCAACGATATTATTAAGGAAGCAGGAAACCTGGCGGAGAACGGTTTCAAAGAGATAGTGCTTTGCGGAATTTGTTTAGGTTCATATTGTCATTGCGAGGAGTCCGCCACAGAACTTTGGCGGACGACGAAGCAATCACAGGATAATCTGGTTGACGTAATTGGCGCCTTAGAGAATATTGACGGCCTGTTACGCATAAGATTGAGTTCAATAGAGCCTCAGGACGTCACAGAAGAATTAATCGAAAAAATCAGGGTTTGCGCAAAAATATGCCGGCATCTACATATACCCCTGCAGAGCGGCGACGATGCAATTTTAAAGAAGATGAACCGTAAATATACATCCGCAGAATATTTAGAGCTTATCCGGAGGATAAAAAAGCGGGTTGGCGGCATAGCGATTACTACCGATGTCATGGTAGGGTTCCCCGGCGAAAATGAGGATAATTTTAATAATACCAGGGAGCTGGTTAAAAAGATCATGCCTCTTAAGGTGCATCTATTTGCTTATTCGAGAAGAGAGGGGACTGCGGCAGCAGCTTTGAACGGGCAGTTATCCCCGCAGGCGGTAAAGAAAAGGCTCTCAGAGCTCAAGGCCATCGCAGACACATGCTCTTTCACCTATAGAAATCGCTTCCTGGGCAAGAGGACGGATGTCTTGATTGAAGGCCGCGCCAAAAATAATCCTTCTTTCTGGGAGGGTTGTACCGGCAACTACCTGAAAGTTTTGCTAAAATCCAAGTCTGACTTAAGGAATAAACTGATTCCCGTATCGTTGCAACATACGGCAGCGCAGCATATTCTAGCCGTAGCGCACCCGGAAGAATTATACTTGACAAACAGGAGCGGAAGTGGTATAAAAAAATAGTAAAAATAAGGTGACTGGCTCTGCTAAATTAGGCCTCTTAAAGGAAGCAAAAATAGTTATAATCAAAAGATAAGCTAAGAGGTTAATTTAATTAAGAGAAAGAAGTCAATCTTACCTTGGGAAGGAGGATTGTAGAGATGAGAAGAAAGGGTTTTACGCTTGTGGAAATCATGATTGTGGTAGCGATTATTGCCCTTCTTGCCGCCATAGCAATACCGAACTTATTGAGGGCACGCCTTCAGGCGAACGAATCTTCGGCGCAGGCGGCATTAAAGACCATAGCCACGGCAGAAGTTACCTACCGGACCGCCAATGCTACTTACGGCACCTTGGTACTATTAGGCGCTCCGTTAACAGGGCCGGCGTATATTGATGCGGTCCTGGCAGGCGGCACAAAGAGCGGTTATACTTTTGCAACCGTTGATATTGCCGCAGAGACCTTCTGTGGGACTGCGGTTCCTGCGACTGCTAATGTTACGGGGGTGCGTTCTTTCTGCGTAACCGAAGACGGCGTGGTCAGGGTTCAGGCGGCTGGCGGAGCGATTCTTAACCGTGCGGCATGCTTGGCTTTACCAGCGACTGCCCCTTAAGCCTTTGGCAGTTTGTTCTGGGTATTCCCCGCGCCCGGTTTTATTCCGGGCGCGGGTTTTTTTATATTTGTCTTGCTTAAAAAGGATTTTGTGTTAGAATTTATAAGTGATATTTAGGAAAAGGCATTGTGATGAACGCTAAGATGAATAATAAGGCAAAAAGTTTTGTAACTATTATGGTGGTTATCGCCATCTCGGCCCTGCTTTTAAGGATAGCGATAGACAGGGTAATGAAGCTGACTTTAGCGCAGAACGAATCCAATGCCGCAGCGACATTAAAACTGATTTCTACGGCCCTGCAGAATTACGCCAATGACCATGACGGCTTTTTCCCGGAAAGATTTGCTGAGCTCGTTCAAACCGCCCCCGCCTACCTTGATAAAAACTATATAACTCTTTCCCCCGTAAAGGGATATCATTATATTTGCCCCCGGCTTGAAAACAGCGGGTATACCTGCCGTGCCGCACCGGTCAATTGCGGCTTAACGGGGAATATGGCCTATACCGTTACTACCGGCGGGTTGTTGATATCTGAAGAATGCAAAACAAAGGAGTGATCCGTTGCGCCAGCCGGGCCTGCTGATGAGATTATCGGATAAAAGGGGTTTTACTTTACCGGAATTGCTTTTAGCCGCAGCAATATTAATTTTTGTATTAAGCGGGCTGCTAATGCTTTTTATAAACTGCACCTTTCTAAACGAAGCCAACCGTAATCTGACCACCGCTGGTTCCCATGCACAGTATGTTATGGAAGACATAAGAGCTGCCGGATTTGTGGGCCTGGAGGCCAGGATTAACGACAATAACGGTACTCCCCTGGGATGGGACTTAAATAGCGCCCAAATTCAAAGCGAATATAATTTAACGCCCTTAACTGGCGAAACCATAAGTACTTCGGTTATCCAAAGCGGCAATCCTGCGGGTGTTTCTGTAAGGATAAGCTGGAATGATTCTACGGGCAGGCCGCGGGAAAGAGAATTGCAAACATTGATTACCGACTATTGATGAGTTCCTCTAGGGGTTTCACCCTTGTTGAGGTTTTGGTATCCCTGCTGATCTTAAGTTTATTAGTGTCAGCAATGTTTATGGTCTTAAATGTCGGGGATACCGCCTTTAATCTGGACATGGTCATGCTTGAACTTCAGCAACAGGCGCGGCAGGCAATGGATGCCATGGTCAGGGAATTAAGGCAGGCGCAGGGTTTAACGATTACCGTCGTAGACCAGAATTCTGACCGGATTACCTTTAGTACTATTGACGAAGCGGATATCAGTTATTACCGCGATACCAACAACGACCGGCTTATCCGCGAATACCCGGCAGGGGTAACGAAGGCCCTGGCAAATAATATAACCTACTTTAAATGCGTTCTCGTTACCCCCCTTTTAACAATTCAGTTAAGGGCCGGGAGGACTCTCAGGCAGAGGCCAATGGCATTTTCCTTGACGGAGAAAGTGAGATTGCGTAATGAATAACCGGGGAGCGGCACTAATACTTTCTTATATAGTGCTTACGGTCTTGATGATTCTGGGCTCCGCTTTCCTGGCGCGCAGCGTCTCAGAAGGGAATATCTCCAGAAGGTATGCTGATTCAGCGCGGGCGTTCTGGATTGCAGAGGCGGGGCTGAGTAAGGGCTATCAGGATACAATAAACGGCACTCCGCTCTCCGGAGGGCAACTTGATTTTTCCGACGGTACCAGCGGTACCTATCAGCTCAGCTCAATAGCCTATCCTTACGGGACCGAAATCGTTTCTTTGGGTAGTTTTGGAACCGCCCAGAGGACGGTAAGCGGCCTTGTTTATCATATCTCCAGTACATTTGAGAACACTCTTTCGGTAGGCGGAAACCTGACTCTCAGCGGCCTTCTGGCAAGGGTAGAGGTTTACGACAAAACCCGCATATCAGGGACTTATTCCAAACAATTTTTAGCAACCGGCTGGTTTGAAGATAAGCAGGAAGGCGTATCTCAGGATTTAACGACCATAAAGATCCCCGATTATAATAATAACGGTACCCCTGATGAATTTTCGGATTTTGTCCTCTTCGGCCGGGAGGCAGTCCAGAGCTATCCGGCCGACCAGGTGGTTTATATACAGAATAACGGCACGGTCAATATTTTTCCCGACCAGTCCCTGATTGATAAAAAGGTTATATTCGTCGAGGGTTCTTCGCCGGGCACGGGTAACGTACACATCTTCTTCGATGCTACCTGGCAGGAGGGCCAGGACCTGACCGTGATCTCGACTGGAGACATTACTTACGTAGAGCCGTTGCAGTTTCAGGCCGATGCCCGCTTAAGCACAATTGCCTGGGAGGATTATAATGAGGCCTCGATATTCAGAAGCGAGCATGAGAGCGTGATGTATGCTCATCGCAACGGCAACTTTATCGATATCCTGGACTGGGGCTCTACCACCGGAAACTTAATCGTAAACGGAAACGTATCGCTGCTGGAAGTACTCAGTTATGAAAAATATTATTTTTCTGATCGAGCGATGAACGGAGATTTACCTCCGGGCTTTAGCCGCCTGGGGGGTTCCACTGGTATTCCCGGCTTAACTGATTGGCAGGAGTTACCCTAGTTTTATAAAAAAGATGAAAAAGCAATTCCTTATCCTGATTATACTTTCGTTTGCAGTGGTTTTGGGGTTGATTCTATTTTCTCTGAAGGGTGTAGAGAAGGTTGATCAGGATGTCCGGAAGGTCATTATGCCCGAGGCCCAGAAGATAAAGCCGATTGAACGTCCGGCAAGAAAATTAGAGCCAGCGCGGCCCGAAGATTACGGGATGATTGTTACGGATACTGATGCGCCGGCTTCACAAGAGCAGTGGGAGGCCTTGATTCGCCGTAAAATCACGGACCTGAAATCCCAATATCCTCCCCAGACATGGGATAAGATTCATGAGAAAATCAAGGAAGACCCCGCTGTCACCGGCAAAAAGATAAAAGAAATAGAGGCCGGCATCGAGAATTGCCGGCAGATACTTGAGAAAGAGCCGGATAATTTAGAAGTTAAGCAAAGGTTAGAGCGGTTGATGATCTTGCAGAGCATAGGGGAGGAGTTGCCCTCCCGAAACTAGTCTAATATTATGGGTTTTGATTTTAAATTTATTACAAAGGAAAAATTATCCGTTGGCCTGGATATCGGCACTCAGTCGATAAAGATGGTAAGCTTGAGGCTGGACAGAGAGAAAGCAGAACTTTATGATTTCGCTCTGGAGCCGAACCAACCCCAGTCTCTCTCGCAGGCTCTGAAGCGGATTACGCAGCTCCAGGAGGCCAAAAGAGTCAATGTTTCCCTTTCCGGGCTCTCGACTGTGACCAGATACGTTGCTTTTCCAAAGATGAGCGCTGAGGAATTAAAGCAGGCACTTAAATTCGAAGCCCAGAAACACATTCCCTTTACCTTAAATGAAGTAAATATGGACGCCCAGATTATAAAGGAGGGCCTTGCCGATAACAAGATGCTTGTTTTGATTGCGGCGGTGAAGAAGGATGCGGTAGAGAGGCGCCTCAAAGACCTGGAAGCGGCGGCCCTTAAGGCTAATCTAGTCGATATCGATTCCATTGCCCTGCTTAATGCCTTTAATTTCAATTATGCGGCCGAACTGGCCTCTAAACACAAAGTTACCGCCTTATTAAATGTCGGCTCGCAGGCCAGTAATTTGAATATAATGGAAAGCGGGGTGCCGCGTTTTAGCCGCGACATTCATATTGCCGGCCATAATTTCAGCCAGAAGATAGCCGACGTGATGGGCATGGATTTTAATGCCGGTGAGAAATTAAAAATCAACGCGGAGAAAGAATCGGCCGACGATAAGATAAAGGCCGCGGTAGAGGCGGTATTTACAAACCTGGCCGGCGAAATCAGGAATTCCTTTGATTATTACGAGAGCCAGAGTACTTCTTCGGTGGAAAAGATTTTTTTAAGCGGAGGGGGGTCTAAGCTTTACGGCTTTAAAGATATGCTGGCAAATTTTTTGGGAATAACCGCGGATTACTGGGATCCCTTTAAAGCAATAACCCTGTCCGCAAAAACGGATTCCGCAAAAGTTCAGGAATCCTCGTCAGAGCTGGCGGTAGCCGTAGGTTTAGCATTGAGGCGGTAATAATGATAGAAATAAATTTGTTACCCGATGAATTACGCGTTGCGAAGAAGCAAAATAAACCTGCTGCCGCCCCGGACTTAAGGCGTTTTCTTTATCTTATACCGGTAATCATGCTGCTTACGGTCATTCTGCACATTTATCTGGCAGTACTTAGCATCGGTAAAAATAACCTGTTGCAGGCTCTTACAAAAAAATGGGAGGCTGCCGTCCCCCAGAGAAGAGAGCTGGACGATTTTAATCAAAAATACGCACTTATGTTCGAGAATATCGAGGCTATCCGCAGCCTGGGCGGAAAGAGGGTTGAGTGGGCGCAAAAGCTGGATGCCTTAAGCCGGAATTTGCCCGCCGGCACCTGGTTTAAGGGCCTCCTGCTTAAACCCGGTAATTTTACCATCGAGGGGTCGGTAATCTCCCTGCAGAAAGAGGAGATGAACCAGGTGAAGGCCTTTATTGAGAGCCTAAAAGAAGACGAAGCATTTGCTCAAGACTTCGATAACCTGGAACTCGGGTCCGTAGAACGAAGGGCCTTAGGAAACTACGATATAATCGATTTTATGCTGACCGGAAAATTAAAACCATGATCGGGAATCCGATAAAGAAAATTTTAGAACTGGATAATAAGAAAATAGCTTTAATTATTTTAGCATCTTCGGTGTTGCTTTGCCTTGATTATTATTTTGTGATTATAAAGTTGCAGCTTCAGAATTTAAGAAACGCTGCGCCCAAAATACAGAAGTTTAATAATGATTTGAGCAATCTGTCGCTGCAATTAGACAAAATGCAGCAGGCCAAGCAGGAACACTTAGAGGAACAGCAAAGACTGCTCAGAGAGGCAAAGAAGATTATTCCGGAGGGGCAGGTGCCTTCGCTGTTAGAAGAGGTCGCAGATGCCGCCAAGAGCAATAGCGTCGAACTAACACAGATGAAGCCTGTTCGCCAAAATCTGCCCCCGGCAAAAGATAAGGCCGCTGCAGGCCAGAATATGGCTCCGCTTCTGATTAAGCTGGATGTTTCCTGCGGTTATCATGAACTCGGGCATTTTATAAACGACCTGGAAAACAACCCGGTATTTATGGCTGTAGAGAATTTAACCATCACCCCCCAGCAGAAAGATTATTTTAAGCAGAAGGTTGAGCTGGAGTTAAAGACATATGTTGAGAAATAGGGCGCTTTTTGCTATATTATTATACTGGGTGGCAGTAAGCTGCGGCGTTTCATTCGCTCAGGGGCCTTTCGTTTACGATGCCGCAGGCAGGCGGGATCCCTTTGTGCCTCTGGTTTCTGCTGACGGCAGGTTACTGAGCCCGAATAAAGAAACCCTGCAGGAACTGCAGGTTAATGGTATAATATATGACGGGCAGGGTTCTTCTTACGCTATAGTCAACTCCACGGTTGTAAAAAGCGGCGATATGATCGGGGAATATAAGGTTTTAAGGATCGAAGAGGGCAAGGTTGTTTTTGATAAAGGGGGGCAGCCTTTGGAAGTAGAGATCCATCAGGAGGAGGCAGAATGAGCGGTTGGGGCCTGAAGTTTTCTGCCCTGGTTTTTATTTTTATATTATCGACGCAAATAAGCGCCGGTGCTGTTGCTGACGAGGATAATGCGCAGAAATTAAGTTCCTCCGATAATGTTACGCTGGACTTTAAAGACGCCGAAATCACTAATGTGCTCAAAATTATTTCTTATAAGGCCGGGGTCAACATAGTTGCCGCTCCGGAGGTCACCGGTAATATCACGGTAAGGCTGACCGATGTCCCCTGGCAGACCGCGCTGGATGTGATATTAAAGACGCACGGGTTTGCCTTCGAGCAGCAGGGTAATATTATTAGCGTTGCCCCCATCACAAAAATAACCGAGCAAAAGAAGCAGGAGGTGGAGCTTGCGCAGGTGCAGCCGACGGTTACGGAGGTCTTTAATTTAAAATATATCGACGCCCAGGACGCCAAAAAGGCGCTGGAGTCGCAGCTCTCGCCACGCGGCAAGATTACTATTTTAGAGATGACCGGACAGAGCGGCTGGGAATTCGGCGGAAAAGAGCTCGGCAAAAGAAGAAAAGAGGAGAAGGAAAAATTAGCCCGTTCCAAGGTCCTGATTGTCAGCGATATCCCCCCGGCACTGGAAGAGATAAGAAAGGTCATTGCGCAGATAGATGTTCAGCCGCAGCAGGTGTTGATTGAAACCAAAATCATTGAAGTCTCAAATAACAAATTGCGGGATATCGGTTTTGACTGGGGCACGGGTACTGGCGGCGCCACCTCGACCACTATTAGCACCCAGTCGGTCTCTAAAAGTGTAGTAGACGGCGGCTCTCAGGAAAATGTCGGCGGTAATGTGTTGGGCTCCCAGGTTAAGCCTTCTGTCTTTAGCCCTGTGGCTACTGCTATTTCCGGCGTGTATCCTTACAATGCCGGCCTTTCATTGTTATTCCAGAAGTTAAGCGGCTTCCAGTTTGAAGCGCTGATCCATGCCCTGGAAGAGGATGTGGGCGTCAATACCCTCTCGGCACCCAGGATTTTAGCCCTTAATAATCAGGAGGCTACGATTCTGGTCGGAACACGATACCCCATCCTGAAACAGGATACGGTTGCTACTACCGGCAGCCCGGTGGTTAATCTGACGCTGGATTATTATCAGGATATAGGGATACAGCTTAATGTAATCCCGCAGATAGGCGCCGATAATTCCATAAATATGGTGATACATCCGGCGGTGACCTCCTATACAAATACGCTGGGCAGTAACGTACAGTATCCTATTCTGGAAATCAGGGAGGCAGAGACGCGCATCTTCATGAAAGACGGCGAAACCATAGTAATCGGGGGCTTGCTTAAGGATGTGAAAAACAAAAGCGTCTCGGGTATCCCTTTCTTAAAAGACCTGCCTTATCTGGGTAAGCTTTTCGGCAGGGAAACCGTGGATACCGAAAAAATCGACTTAATTATCTTTATTACCGCCCATATAGTAAAAGAAGGCTCCCTGACCCCCGAAGAGGTCGCGGAGATGGAGATAAAATTAGGCAAAGGAAGGACCAGGGACGAGGCAATAATTGATTCAAAATAAATTAAAGCATCTTTAAACCTAATATTGCTTTAATTTATCCTGAGGAGCGAAACGACGAAGGATCTCTTATCATTTTTTACGTGCAAAGAACCAGTTTTAAATTTACCAAAAAAGGAAAAATGAAGTTTATTTCGCACCTTGACTTGATGCGTTTATTTACGCGGGCAATGCGCAGGGCAAATTTTCCCCTTAAGATGAGTCAGGGGTATAGCCCCCATCCGAAATTCAGCATCAAAAGGGCGCTGAAGCTGGGCATAGAGAGCGACAACGAAGAGGCAACGGTTGTTTTAAAGGAGTTTATGCTGCCGCAGGATTTTAAAGAGAGGCTGCAAAAACAATTACCAGAAGGGATAATACTTAGCGATGTCAAAAGAAATTTTAATTAATGTAGAGCCGCAGGAGAAGCGGGTTGCCGTAGTCAGCGACGGGGAGCTGGAGGAATTTTACATTGAACGGCCGCAGGATAAAACGATAGTCGGCAACATCTATAAAGGCAGGATTGAGGCAGTATTGCCCTCCATAGGCGCGGCATTCGTGGATATCGGCCTGCCCAAAAAAGGGTTCCTCTATCTCTCCGAGATTGAGTTTGCCTTTGATTCCCCGGAAACAGCGCATAAGGTGGCACAACACCAGATTAAAAAAGACCAGCAGGTTCTGGTGCAGGTAGTCAAGGAGGGCTTCGGGACGAAGGGGCCGCGTCTTTCCACGCACATAGGCCTTGCCGGCAGGTATCTGGTGCTTATGCCTCAGGATGACCAGGTAGGCATCTCCCGGCGCATAGAAGACGAAGCAGAAAGGCGGCGGCTCAAAAATATCTTTAAGGAATTGAGGCTGCCGAAGGACGTAGGTTTTATCGTGCGTACCGTAGCAAGCGGAAAGTCCAAGCATGAATTGCACAGGGATGCCCAGTTCCTCTTAAAGCTATGGAGGAGGCTGGAGCGTACGGTCCAGCAGAAGAAGGCCCCTGCGATTATCTATGAAGAATATGACCTGACCTTCAGGGCGATAAGAGACTCTTTTACCGACGATGTTTCCAGGCTGATCGTTGATTCCAAGGACGAATATTACAGGATAAAGCGTTTTATGAACGCCTTTATGAATTACCTGACCAGAAGAGTGGACTTACATAAAGGCGATAACCTTTTTGAAGACAAGGACGTGGAACGCCAGATAAATAAGATCTTTGAAAGCAAAGTTTATATGAAGTCAAAGGCCTATCTGGTGATTGAGCCGACCGAGGGGCTGGTAGTAATCGATGTAAACAGCGGGGGCTTTAAGAAAAAAATGAACCAGGAAGAAGCGGCTTTCAAGGTCAATTGCGATGCCGCAGCGGAGGTCGCCCGGCAGCTTGCCCTGCGCGATCTTGGCGGGATAATCGTCATAGATTTTATTGATATGGAAAAGGAGTTTCACCGCCGGGAGGTATTGAATATTCTGAAGCAGGCATTAAATAAGGATAAGGCAAAATTTGACGTTCTGGGAATTTCTAAATTCGGACTGGTTGAGATGACCAGGGAGCGTATCCACAAGACGGTGCAGATGCTTTCTTATCAGGCCTGCCCGTACTGCCATGGAAAGGGGAGGGTGCGTTCAGCGGTGACCATCGCCATTTATGCGCTAAAGGAGTTAAAGAGATTCTTAAAAGGCAAGTCCCAGAGACAGGTGAGCTTGACGCTTGCTCCCGCCGTGATTGCCGAAGTCCTGAAGGAAAAAGAGGATTTAAGATCAATCGAAAGAAGGTTTAAAACAAGCATCAATCTTGTCTCCGACCCTGCCGTCCACATAGAAGAAGTCAAAATCTCCTAAATAAACCTGTCGCTTCTCCCGCTCAGGTCGTCATTGCGAGGAGCGAAGCGACGAAGCAATCCCAATGTTGTGGGTTCTATAAGATCCTTCGTCCGCCTTCGGCGGACTTATGTCTGCTTCGCTCCATAAGCCTAGCCCTCACTTATTTTATCCTTGACCGCAGGGATTTTGTGTGGTAATATT
>JADHYK010000061.1 GCA_016782485.1 Candidatus Omnitrophota bacterium | reverse complement strand
TACGCTGGTTATAAAAAAGGAGACCATGAAGAGAATTATTTTATTTATCCTTCCGCTTCTGATTATTATCACGGCGGTAGTTACCCTTTTCGGCGCCTTTCAGGTGCGTTTTGAGAAAGGGAGGCTGACCGATGACCTCGGGCGCAGGGCTAAATCAGTTGCCGAGAGTACGGAATTATCCGTAAGAGAGGCACTGCTTAGCTCCAACCTTAAAAACGCCAACCGGATTGTAGAAAAATTCCAGGAACGCAAATTTTTCCAGGGCTGCGTCATCTATGATAAGGCCGGCAGGATCCTGGCAATTACCCGCAGGGTTTCGCAATGGGGGGAGCAGCTTCAGGCAGGCATTAAAGACATATTAAATAATGAATCTTCCGGCGGGCGGATGGGAAAATTCGGGGAGTTTAAATACTATAGTTATGCGCTTCCCATACCGGGCGATGACGGAGGGCTCCTGGGAGCGGTAGAGATTATTTATGATACTGCCTATATTGGCAGAAGGATGCTGGAGTTATGGAAGGGGATTATCGCCACTTTACTAACCTTAATAGTATTGATTCTGGTTATTTCTTTCTTACTGCACCGGAGGATTTTTATCCTGCCGGTGCAGCGGCTGACCAAGTGGTTCCATCATTTTCAGAAGGGCGAGACCGACAGCCGGCCGCCGATTAAGCAAACGGGCGAACTGGCCAGGCTTGCCAGTGAGGTGGAGCAGTTGGCATTAAGCCTGAGGGTGGCGCGTAAGTCTATCTCCGAAGCGGCGCGGTTACGCGTGCGCAAAGACGAATTATGGACCGAGACCAAGCTCAGGGACCTGGTACGCGCAAAGCTGGGGGAAAACGCCCTCTGCGTCGTATCAAACAGGGAGCCATATATGCATGTTATCGAAGGCACTGATGCCAAGCCGCGCTGTGTGCGGCCTCCCAGCGGGGTAGTCAGCGCACTTCATCCGGTTTTATGCGCCTGCGGCGGCACCTGGATAGCTTACGGAAGCGGAAATGCCGATCGGCAGTTCGTTAATTCCAAAAATAAACTGGGAGTACCTCCGCAGGATAACCGTTATATTCTAAAGAGGGTCTGGCTGACTAAGGAGGAGGCAGGAGGCTACTATTACGGATTCTCCAACGAAGGGCTCTGGCCCCTCTGTCATATCGCGCACACCCGCCCGATCTTCCGTGACGCGGATTGGCAGGCCTACAAAGAGGTAAATCAGAAATTCGCAGACAGCGTGCTTGAGGAGCTGCCGGCAAAACACCCCTTTATTTTTATCCAGGATTACCACTTTACGCTCCTGGGCAGGATGATTAAAGAGAAAAGGCCGGATGCAACAATTGCCCTGTTCTGGCATATCCCCTGGCCGAACCCGGAGATTTTTTCTATCTGTCCCTACCAGGAGGAGATCCTCGAGGGGATGCTGGCGTGCGATTTAATCGGCTTCCACATGCAATACCACTGTAATAATTTTCTGGATACGGCAAACCGGCTGCTGGAATCGCGCGTAGACTCGGAGAAATTCAGCGTGGTGCGTTACGGCAAGGAGACCTTTGTCAGGGCATTCCCCATAAGCGTAGAGATTCCATTGAACACAAAGCCCTCTGCGCAGGAAGAAGAGGAGATAGAGAGGATCCGTAAAGAATATAACCTGCAGGGAATGATGGTTGCCGTGGGCGTGGACAGGATTGATTACACCAAGGGCCTGGTAGAAAAGGTGCTGGCGATAGACCGCTTTTTCGAGAAGTATCCCGAATATAAAAAGAAGATTGTTTTTATCCAGCTGGCTGCCCCCAGCCGCACGCACATAAAACGCTACCACGACTTAATCAGCGAAATCGACGAGCTGGTGGAGAAGAAGAACTGGAAATATGCCGAAGGAAACTGGAAGCCGATCATTTATTTAAAGAGGCACTTTTCCCAGGATGAAATCCGGCCCTATTATTTATTGGGGGACTATTGTATCGTAAGCCCCATCCACGACGGGATGAATTTAGTCTCCAAGGAATACGTCGCCGCCAAAAGCGACCTCTCCGGCTGCCTGATCTTGAGCCGTTTTGCCGGTTCCGCCAGGGAACTCACCGACGCCGTCCAGATGAATCCGTATTCGATAGAGGAGTTTGCCGACGCGATTAAGTCGGCAATAGAGATGCCCGCCGAAGAAAAAAAGAAACGGATGAGCCACCTGCGCAGTATTATCAGCGAGAATAACGTATACCGCTGGGCGGCAAATATCATTACGGAACTCACGTCGTTAAAGAAGATTTAATCTCAATGAAACATATTATCAGGGAATGGGACCGGTTAAAGAAGGCTCTGGTCAATAAACAGATCGCCCTTTTTTTGGATTACGACGGGACGTTAACACCCATCGTAGAAGTGCCGCAAAAGGCGGTTACGCCCGCGGAAATAAAGGAACTGCTTAAAAAATTATTAAAGAGCCGCCGCTGCAAGGTAGCGATTATAAGCGGCAGGGCGCTTGGTGACCTCCAGGCAATGGTAGGGATAAAAGGATTGATTTATGCCGGCAACCACGGCCTGGAAATAGAAGGGCCGGACATCAAATACAAAAGCTGGGTTTCCCCGAAACTAAAACCTATTTTCGACGGGATAAAAAGAGAGTTAGAACGGAGGCTCCCGGGGACAAAAGGCCTGCTTTTGGAAGATAAGGGCTTGTCTTTGAGCCTGCATTACCGGCTGGTCGATAAAAGACAAATCCCTCTGGTTAAGGAGAGTTTTGGGCAGGCGGTGCGGCCGTCTTTGAACAACAGGATAATAAAGGTTATTGCCGGGAAAAAAGTTTTTGATATAAGGCCTGCGGTAGAGTGGGATAAAGGCAAGGTAGTGCTCTGGCTCCTGGCCAGGGAGCGCTTCAGCCGCGGCGATAAGAATGTCGTCCCCGTTTATATCGGCGATGACGTAACCGACGAGGACGCCTTCAAGGCATTAAAGAATAAGGGTTTAAGCATATTTGTCGGCAGTGCCTCGGCGCAGTCCCGGGCAAAATATTACTTGAAAGATACGGCAGAAGTTGTAGAATTCTTAAAAAAGATACTGGAACTGGAAAGCGGATGAATATTAGAGCCAAACAACCCTTCAGGTTTTATACGCGGCTGCACCTTTCGGAGCTGACCGGCCTTACGGCATCCACCCTTACGCAGTTACTGCGTTACCTAAAGGAGGTCCCCGGCTCCTGCATCTACCACCATACCCATAAGTTCCTGCAGCAGCACCAGTACCTTTCCCCCGAGCCCCCCAATGATTTCGCTTACTGGGTGAGCGTGATCCTGCGGGAGGAGGAGCTGGGGGAGAAGCTGGCAAGTATCGATACGGTACAATTCTCCAACATCCGCTCGCTAAGAGAGAAGATCGTAAAGACCGTCGAGGATTACCTCAAAAAAAACCCTCTGGCAAAGTTAAGGTTTGCCCATGAAGACGAGGAGTTCCATTTTATAAAGGCGATAAGCTTTCTTATCCCCACCAATTACACAGTCTATGATTTAAGGGAATTTAACGAGGTGCTCAAAAAAATAACCATCGACTCCATTTATTTCCATATCTTTGAGGCGCGGCTGCGCCTTGAGAAGCCGACTAACGACTTTTCCAACTGGATAGAGAGCTCGCTGGGCGACAAACAGCTGGCGCAGAAAATTTCCGGGCTTGACCCTTATACGTACACGCTGGAGGATTTAAGGAAGCAGCTGATCAGGATAATAGAAAAAAAGATCCCCGCATCATAATATTATGGCAAAGATAGAGGCATATATCCCCATCGTCGGAGCGTCGGTAATCGACGACCTGCGGCTGATTGCCGAACGGCTCAAAGGCAAACTGATCCAGCATATCAACTCCACTGCCGTAGGCGGCGGGGTGGCCGAAATTTTAAACTGCATGGTCCCGCTGCTCAAGGAGCTGGGCGTGGATACCAGGTGGGACCTGATCAAAGGAGGAGAACAGTTCTTTGAAGTAACTAAAAAACTGCACAATGTCCTGCACGGCAGGCCGGGAGAGGTAACCGATGAGGACCTTGAAGTATTCATGCAGACCAGCCGCAAGAATATCGAAGAGGTGGAGACCTACGGCGATATAGTTTTTATCCATGACCCGCAACCAATCGCCCTGGTCAATAAAAAAGGGGCGGGTAAGGACAACAAATGGATCTGGCGCTGCCATATAGACGTCTCCAACCCCCGGCAGAAGGCCTGGCGTTTCTTAAGGGAGTTCGTGGTCAAATATGATGCCGCGGTATTTTCCGCGCCGAGTTTTGCCCAGCGGCTGCCGATCAGGCAGTTTTTGATTTCTCCCTCCATAGACCCCTTGAGCGATAAAAATAAGGAGCTGCCGCAGGAGACGATAGACGCGGTATTAAAAAAATATAATATCGTCAGGGACAAGCCGATAATTACGCAGGTCTCCCGCTTTGACCGCCTGAAGGATCCGATAGGGGTTATCGAGGCCTATCAGCAGGTAAAGAGATACAACGACTGCCAGCTGATTTTAGCCGGCGGCACGGCAGCCGACGACCCCGAGGGGGCAAAGGTGCTGGCAGAGGTGCGCGAAAAGGCAAAGACCGACCCCGATATACACATATTATTATTGCCGCAGAACGATATCGAGGTTAATGCCCTGCAGCGGGCATCCGATGTTATCGTGCAGAAATCGATAAAGGAGGGATTTGGCCTGACGGTTGCCGAGGGTTTATGGAAGGCAAAGCCGGTGGTGGCATCGAATATCGGCGGAATCCCCTTGCAGATAAAGCACAAGTATTCGGGCCTGCTCTGTCACTCCATAGAAGGGGCGGCATTCTCCATCAAACAGTTCTTAAACAGCCCCGAATACGCCAAAAAATTAGGGGAGAACGGCAGGGAGCATATCAGGAACAGCTTCCTGATCACCCGCCACTTAAGGGATTATATGCTCCTGTTTCTTTCGCTTTACCACCCCGAAGACATCGTATATCTATAAAAGAATGGTGCGGAAGGAGGGATAGTTTCGGGCTTAAATCGTCCTTCTCGCACAAATTCCCCATAAACAGTATTTATCGTCTATAAACCTACCTAAAATCATATCAAATTATATAAAGTTACATAAGTAAAAAAGGGCATTTTTGGGATAATTTTGTGCCAAATTTGTGCCAGGGATTTCCCAATTATTAAACAACGATTCTTCTCCTTAAGCTTCCTCATTTACCTTGACCGGTCTAGATTACCGCAGTAAAATAATTGATAGAAATACAGGTAATTTAAACTTAAAGAGTGATTGCACATGGCATTAAATAAACCCAGAGCTAGTAATCGCATTGAACCATTTACTTCTCAGCCGGCCGAAACTTCTATAATTACTATAACTGATCCAGAGAAAGCTATTTTAGCATCACTCGAGCAGCTTTGTTCATTAAATTATGCTGATGAGGTCTTATCAGAGAAACATTTGATTCGCGATAAAAAGACGCGGACAGCTATCGCACGTGATTTGAGTGTTTATATACAGCAAGCCTTAGAGTTTTATCGTGCGGCAGAAAATGCTAGAGCCACCACAGCACCAGTATTCTATTATTATGCTTTTTTGAATCTAGCCAAAGCACTTTCAGGAATAAAATATCCAAGATTTGGAAAGCGTAGTGAAAATTATCATCACGGAATAAGCTGGAAACCAGACAAAAAATTTTATGCAGATATATGGTGGAATAAAGTTCGCTTAACAGGAAGGGGTGTTTGGCATACTTTATTCGAAGCAATTACTGGTTATGACTGTCCG
>JADHYK010000019.1 GCA_016782485.1 Candidatus Omnitrophota bacterium | reverse complement strand
GAAAGGCCGTAAAGCCTCTCTAATCTCAATAATCTTTTTTGCTTAAGGTTTTTTATCGCCTTTTCTACGTTGGCCCAGCTGGTATTCTGGGTAAGTACCGCCCCCAGCATAACCTCCAAAGGCGTATCAGCCGGCCACCAGTGCTGCGGCCCGAAATAGTTGTATAGCTGCCTATATATTAGATAAAGCCTGTTTTTCATGGTATAGGAAAGTAAAATACCATACCACTTCGAAAATTGCGCCGGGTTGTTGCCGAAGGCAATTTTCTTGATCTTACAATTCTAGTGGATTATAGTTATAGTATGCAAAAAGCGTATAAACAGTGCCTGCCAGGCTCCCCGCGGACTTACTGCGGATTATCGTGCTTGCGCCGATAGTCTCCGGGATGTCCTGGTTAGCATAGGGCAGGCAACTCTCCCCCTGGCTATAGGGGGATGGGCTGGAGATAATCAGATTATCCAGCTCAGAGAGATATTCGCCAATCTTGGAGGCATAGGCGCGCGCCTTTGCGATCATCCCCTTTTCATAGTAAAAATCAGCGATGATCTTAAAGGCAATCACCATTTGAGCAGTCCGCTCGGAAGAAACAATGCCGCTTGCGCCGCTGCCGCCAGGCACGGAAAAATCAAACCCCTTTAGGTCAACACTCTGGCCCCCCGGCCGTATATAACAGGTTTTAACGCCGCAGTTGTTTTCGGCAAACTCTATCACCCTGTCCGGATTAACGCCCAGCTCCTCCAGTTTTACCGGCCCGATAGCCGCAATTGCCCAGGCGAAAGTATCAGTATCAATATTCACTTTAGCCGGCAGCGGCCTGATTCCGTTTTTGTCATATATATTGTTAAGCAGCCAATTCAATGTCTTGCTGCCTGCCTCCTGGTATTTTTCTTCTCCGGTGGCCTTATGTAACATATTAAATAACGCGTAGGCATCCAGGTTGTCTTTGGCGCAATAATACAGCGCCTCCTCTGCAGAAGGGATGCCTCCCTCTCTGTCCTGCTGCTGCAGGCGCATAATCCTGGCCGCGATCTCCTCGGCCAGGGGCAGGTAATGCCGGTTTTTTGTTTTCTGCGTATAATGTACTGCGGCTATCCCCAAAGTAATATTCGGCCCGGTCTGCCAGGGGCCCTCCAACGGCTTGCCGCTACTGACATAATAAACGCTGGGGAAGAGGCCGCTTAAACTTTGTAGCCTCTTATTGAAGAAATTAAAAACCATGCGCGCCCGCTCAAAGTCCGAAAAATTAGTATAGGCCTGGGCTGCCAGGGCCTGCTCATAAGTAAGGGCCTGATTTTGCGCCTCACTTTTGCCCTCGATACTTACCAGCAGTCCGCTGCGCAGATTCTGACGCGACTGCAACCACTTGTACATCTTTTCTAGGTTTGCCTCTTCCAGGGTAGTCTTTATCTTATCCAGTTGTAAGAGGTCCTCGGTAATTACCGCTTCTTTAGTCTGGATAGCGATTAACTCTTCCTGCAAAGACTCCTTCTGCCTGTTGAGTTCTTCGACCAGGAGTGCTGACTCCCGTTTCTTACTGGCGGACTTAATACTCTCCTCCTCTGCTGTGCGTATCTGCAGCTCCACCGCCTTAAGCTTAACCTGCAGGTCCTCCCTCTCCTTATTTATAGTCTTTATTTTCTGTTTGGCAATGCTGGACCTCTGCACTAGGCCCACCAGTTGAACGACCAGTTCCCTGTTGCCTTTGATTAACTTTGCGCTTATATAACTGTTCAGCCCGAAACCCAGGCCCAAAATAATAATTATCCCCGTTAGCAGGGGTATAACCAGCTTCTTAGCCCGGGCATAACGCATCAACCTGCTGTTTGCAACCGGGTCTATCTTTTCGTAACTTAAGCCTATAAGGTAACTGTTCGGGCAGTCAGAGACGCTTTCTATCCATGCCACTTTGGCCGTGGCCTTGACAGACCTGGCGGCCATAGGCATCTGTATCTCCAGGGCAATTACGGCCTTACGCTCCTTTAACGGTTCGGATAACGCCGGGGTCAAATTATTCACCGCCAGGCAGATGCCGCCTTTTCCGACGTTATTGGTAAAACCCTGCAGGCAGCCGGATAAGGAACGCTCCCTGTCGAGGGAGAGGATTTGAAACTGTACCGGGAAAACCGAATCCAGCCGTATGTATTGCCTGCGTTCCTGCCGCGCATCTTTTGTGGGCATAGCTACCTTTTCCTTTCCAATACGATCCTTTGCTTAATCTTCCTGGCAAGGCCCTCGAAAAAATTCTTAAACTCCGGATACTCGCTTGCTAAAACCAGCCTTTTTTTCAACTCACTCCTTTGCCTAAACGACATTTGATTACCGCGGTAATTATACTCAAGCTCTACTTTTAACCAGGTGCTCTCCTCGCTTATGCTCTCGGGTATATATTTTATAACAAAACTATCCGGGATTTCAACGCTAAAGCTGTTCTCCCGGCTGTCTAATGAAACAAAATCAATTGGATAGCGCCTCTCATCTTTGGCTATCAGGGAGGTATCAAGGCCGGCCAGCTGCGGCAGGATCCTTAAGTCTCCGGCGCTGGTAAAATATTCGCCCCCCTTAAAATCATAACGCAACACCACCGGCTTATTTAGGTCGCCGAGGTTCTCAATATCGTATTTCAATAATTTTGCGCCGATAGAAATATCCTGTATTTTTTCCTTGAGCGCCTCCCGGATTAATTCGGGCTGGGTATATAATAACCAGTACCGCTGGGCCTGGTCAAATAAGCCGTAGGTAAAAACGTCCTTCTTGGCAGTAATGGCCTCGTCGCTATTTATCTTCATATAGAGCAGCTGCCTTAGCATATTATGCGCGGCCGGATAAAAGGGCGTGGCTTCTATTTTGTAACCATCCTCCTTGAATAGCAAAACCTGCCTGTCCTGATCTGCCGCAGGCAAATCTCCCAAAGGACAGGTTTCTGCGGTGGGGTCAAGAAAGACAACTTTATCCTCAAGCTGTGCTGCGGCAATACAATGATTAAAAAGCACGGAAGGAAAATCCCGGTGCAGATTATAATATTGTCTTGTAGCAATAAGCACGGGAAAACTTTCAATCCCGGCCTCCCTGAGCATAGCGACCAAAAGTACGGCCTGGTCTTTACAGTCACCGTATTTATTTTTGAAGATCAGTCCGGCCTGATGCGGCTCGTATCCGGCCTGGCCGTACTCCACCGCTACGTAACGGACATCTTTAGCACAGAAGTTATAAATTGCTTTTATCTTTTCTTCGGCAGAGGGCTTGTCCCTGGTTAACTCCTCAACTTTATTTTTTATCTCTTTGTCCGCTTTTATCTTATCCCTGGCTAAGCCCCACCACCAATCATAGACCTCCTGCCAGTCGCCAAATGTCGATAAAAGCAGGGTAGGGTTAATTTCAACGCTTGCCGGCATATTTGATTCCGGGATTATCTGCGGGATATCGCTGAATTTCCAACTGTAGATTATCCGCCCGCCTTCTTCCTTAACCTGCGGGATGAGGTTTGCGGAAAAATTATTGTATTGGTCATTGATCGCCTTTATATTGAGCTTGTTCCCCTCGGGAAGCGAAACGCTGAAAGTTGCTGCTAACAGCGGCTCCGATGACTGCAAGGGATATGCTATGGCGATGTCTTTCTTATTGATCAGCTGGTTACGGTAGACCTTGAGCTTATATTCTATAATTGAGCCCTCCTCGACCTCCGGGAAAGAAATTATATAGACGCGCGCATTGCTGTAAAGCGGGAAGTTTAAATATTTTGATACGTTACGGATATGCCGCGCGCCTACCTCTACCGCTGTCCCGTCGGGCTTGATGGTGCGGGCATATTCCAGTTCTACCTTTTCATAAGTGGAGTCGTAATCTATCTTTGCCTCTGAAAAATCCTCCTTGCCCCGCTGGTTAAGAATCTTGATCAGGTAATGCAGAGAAAATACCTGCCTGCCTTGATCCGTAACTGCAATACCCTCTGCGCAGGACAAAATAAGCGCGCCGGCCTGGGGATAATCCTCGGCCCGGAGAGTGCTCAAGCCCTTTTCTATCTCAGGGCTTAACTCCTTTATCTTGCCGGCTACTCCCTCTTTTTCAATCGCCTCGATATGTTGGCGGGCCAAAGTAATGAATTTGTTATTCTTTGCAATCTTTCTGTAAATCTTTAGCGCCTGGTCAAATAAATTCATTTTTTCGCAGACCAGGGCGTGATAATAACGGTATTCGTCGTCGTCAATGTCGTTGCGGTCAAAGACCTCCAGGGCGTCGGTAAGGCCTTCCAGGCGGTAATATGCTATGCCTAAAAATTTCTTTGCCTGCGTATCGGCGGATTTTTTGAGCGCATCTATCGCCTCCCTGAAGTCCCCGTGGCTGTAATAAAGTTGACCCAGCCGCAGATATAATTTATCCAGCTCTTTGCCTTTAGGGATTAACTCCTTATATTGCGCCACTGCGCGCTGGTAGCGGCTTTCTGCCTGACGGGCATAACTTTGAGCCCGCTCCAGATCGCTTTTTTGCATGCAGCCATTTAGAGATGCAAAAATAAACAGCGCTAAAAATAAAGACGCAAAAAATCTTAATTTATCCCTTGTATTTATAATAGGCATTGCATGCTCCTTCGCTTGAAACCATACACGGACCAAAAGGATCCTCCGGCCGGCAGGATTTTGCAAAAAGCGGGCACTCCGGCGGAGAAATAATCCCCCTTAAAATATCGCCGCATCGGCATTTATTCTGCCTGCGGCTTAGCGCAGATATGCCCGGCAGGCGCTGATCAGCAATAGAAAATGCTTTTTGCGCATCGAAGCGGGCGAATTCCCTTCTGATCTTAAGGCCGCTTTTGGGAACGCTGCCGAAACCGCGCCAGTCGGCATCGCAGGTAACAAAAACATCCTTGATTATCCGCTGCGCTTTCTTATTCCCGCCGCCAGTTACAACGCGCGAATACTGGTTGGACACTAAAGGCCTCCTCTTGCTGGTAATCTGGCGTAACAACAGATAAATCCCCTCCAGTATATCCAGGGGCTCAAAACCGGCAACACAGCAGTTTACCCTGTATTTTCTGGCTATTGATTCGTAAGGCCTTGTCCCGATTACCGCGGAGACATGCCCGGGGCATAAAAATCCCTGCAGATTTAAGCCTTTGTCTTTGAGCAGATAGCCCATTACCGCGGGAATTAATTTTAAGGAACAAAGAAAAAATAAGTTGTTTAATTTCATCTTCCCGGCGGCGGCGATAGTTAAAGCGATAGCCGGGGCGGTGGTCTCAAACCCCACTGCCAGGAATATAAACCTCTTCCCGGCAGATGAGCCTGCCATGGTAAGGGCATCCAGGCTGGAATACACTACGCGCACATTTCCGTATCTGGCACGCTCTTTTTCGAGAGTCGAACTGCTGCCGGGGATACGCAGCATATCCCCGAAGGTCAAAATAATATTTTTTTTATCTGCTGCCAGGGCAATGGCGCTATCGATGTAGCCTTGAGTGCTGACGCATACCGGGCAACCGGGGCCTGCGATTAACCTCAGGTTAGCAGGCAGGATACTGTTGAGCCCGAAGCGGAAAAAATTCTGCGTATGCGTGCCGCAGACCTCCATAAAATTTATTTTTCCCTGCGGGGCTATTGCCGCAATTTTTGCGGCAGCCTCTCTAATTAGCTTTTTATTGCGGAACTCATCGATATATTTCATTGTAGAAACTCTAGCGTCTCTTTTGCCTTCTGCGGGTCTATCTTCTGGATAGCAAACCCGGCATGCACTATTACATAGTCCCCTATTTTAATACCGCCAAGCATCTGGATGTTTACCTTGCGCGCAAAGCCGCCGGTCTCTACCTTGGCGAAATTGCCCTCTATCTTTTTTATCTTCATCGGAATCGCCAAACACATCGCTTAACTCCCATAACCTGCGATGGCTGCCTGACCTACTGAAACAGCGGCATCGTTGCAGGGTAACTCTCTATGCATAAAGGGCAAAAAACCCTGCTTATATAATAAATCCAAACATAAATTAAGTAAAAGGCTATTTTGGAAGACCCCTCCTGATAAAACTACTTTTTTTATCCCGCTTTCTTTGCGCAGGACGCAACAGACTTTTTTGGCCATCTCTGCCACGCTCAAATGAAAACAATAGGCTATTTTCTCCTTTCTCTCCATGCTTTTTAAATCCGCGGTAATCTGCCTCCACATCTGCGCCGGATCAATAATATATCCGTCCTTTGCCTTGATTATTTTAAATTTGTATCCCCGGGCCTGTCTCTGATAACGACAGGCCAGCCTTTCTAATTGCTTCGGCAGTTCGGCTGCGGACGCAGTTGTATATTTAGCAAGAATAAGGCTTGCCGCCGCATCAAAGAGCCTGCCCATGCTGCTTGCGAAAGGAGAGTTAATGCCTGCCGCATACATTGCCTTTAACACCCTCCATTTTTTTAGGTCAATCCCTCCTGGAAACCTGGCCCCTGACTGCGCCAGCCAGGCTGCGGCAACCCTCCAGGGCTGGCGGATTGCCTGCTGCCCTCCTAAAAGAGGGATTTCTCTCAGGTGCGCCCTCCTTGAAAAATTCCGGTAATCGCATAATAAAAACTCCGCCCCCCAGAGAGTTCCGCCCGGCCCAAAACCGGTACCGTCAAAGGCAACACCGATTACCTTTTGATTACTTAATCCGTTGTCCAGCATGCAGGAGGCGATGTGGGCATGGTGATGTTGGATAGCGGATAGCGGATAGCGGATAGCGGATAGTTTTTGAGCGTATTTTGTGGACTGATATTCGGGGTGCAAATCGCAGGCGATAATTTCAGGGCGCTTTTTAAGAAAATATCTAACCGCCTTTTCAAAATCAGCAAAATCTCTCAGGAGACTTAAGTCCGGATGCACCCGGCTTAAATAGGCGTACCTGCCCCGGGCAAAACAAACCGTGTTATTGCTCTGGCTGCCTAAAGCAAGGACGGATTTATTTATTTTAAAAGGCAGTTGTATTTTTTTATAAGAATGCTGGTTAACCTGCGGCATTTATTCTTACCTATCGGTTTTGCCTCAAAAGAAGCTAAGGGCATAATCCCCATTAAAGAATTAGTCAGGAAGGCCTCATCCGCTGCGTAAAGATCTGCCGGGCTAAATTTGCCTTCGTAGACTTTGATATGGCTGCTTGCGCATAAACCAAAGACCGCGCTTCTGGTAATGCCGGCTAAGCCCCCGCATTCCAGGGCAGGAGTAAACAACTCTCCATCCTTAACAAAGAAGATGTTGGTCCTGCTGCCTTCAACAATAAACCCGAGGCTATTCAGGATAACCGCCTCGTCAAACCCGCGCCTGCGGGCATCCTTGAGGCTAAGCCGGTAAAAAAGATAGCTTGTCGACTTAACACGGGGAAAACCAGAGTCTATGCCCTGCCGATAAGGGCCGATGCAGCCCCTGAATCCAACGCAGTATTTTGCCGCAGGATAAGGCCGGTATTTTTTTACTATTACCGAGGCAGAGGCCCCTTTGCCGGCCTCCCACAAAGTCAATCTGACATAGCTATCGGCAAACCCGTTTATTCTAACCGCCTCTTGAATAATCCTCTTGAGTCCCGATAAGGTAAAAGGAAAACCTAAATTAATTAAACGGGAAGAATCCTTTATCCGCTGCAGATGCGCATCAAGATAGACTATTTTGTTATTGCAGGAGCGCATGGTTTCAAAAAGGCCGGCGCCGTATAAAAACCCCGGCTCTAAAACCGAAACCTTTGCCTCTCTCATGGGGACACCCTTCCAGCCAAAGCAGGGCCGTCCTTACAGCCAAAGCTAAGGGTGTCCCTTGCTCCTATTGCTTTTGCCATTGCCGCAGCTTTAACCAGGGTTTCATTATACTCTTCTTCGGCAACCGAATCCGCCACAATCCCGCCGCCTGCGCCAAAGCAAAGCTCATTGTTCCTTTTTAAAATACTGCGGATTAAGATATTAAACTCCATCGGCCCGGAAAAACTAAAATACCCCAGGCATCCGGTATAGATGCCGCGGCGGCCGGGTTCCAGCTCCTCAATGATCTCCATGGCGCGTATCTTAGGGCATCCGGTAATCGAGCCGCCGGGAAAACATGCGCGCAGCAGGTCAATACTGTCTCTGTTTTTATGGAGGCGGCCGCAGACCGTTGCCGTGGTTTGAAAGACCGTACTGTATTCTTCAAGCTCTCTCAGCCGCAGCACGCGCACGGAATCATAACTGCAGACCCTGCCTAAATCATTCCTTTCCAGGTCTACAATCATGGTCAGCTCTGCTTTATCCTTGGCGCTCTGTAAAAGCTGGCCTCTAAACTTTTTCTTCATTGCGGTGTTAGGCGGGCAGGGCCTTGTCCCTTTCATCGGCCGGGTGATTACCGTATCGCCTTCGACCTTTAAAAATCTTTCCGGGGAGGAACTTAAAATCTGAAAATCTCCGGCGTCAAAATAGGCGCCGAAATAAGAAGGGCTTAACCTGCGTAACCTCTGGTAAATCCCGAAGGCACAAAGATCGCTTTTTGCCCGGAACTGCTGGGAAAGATTGACCTGGTAAATATCCCCTGCCTTAATATATTCCTTTGCCCTTTTAACCGCAGCCAGATAATCCTCTTTGGTAAAATTAGAGCCTATGCTATTGTGCCTGGGCCCATCCTTAAGCTTATCCCTGTCTTTGATGCCGGCAGCTTCGTCAAGCAAGCGAAAAATTTTTTTAAAATTCCGTTCCGCTAAAAGCCTGGCCGCAGCATATCTTGTTTCAGGGAACCCGCAGGAAAATATATAAAGGGCGTTCTTCAGGTGGTCAATTATGACTGCGCTGTTGTAAAACGCAAACAGGCAACCCGGTATCTGCGTATCGGGCTTAGGCTGCGGCTTTAACTTTTCTTCCAGAATAAATCCTAGATCATAGGAAAGATATCCTACCGCGCCCCCTAAAAAAGGAGGGTTGCCCTGCGGGAGGGAAAGCCTGTATCTATCCAAAAGCCCCCTTAATTTATCAAAGGGCCCGCTCTTATTTACCTCCAGGGTATGAAAGGGCTCAATGCCTAAAAAAGAGTACCTGCCGAGGGAATAATCCGCATTCAGGCTGCTGTCCAGAAAAAAACAATTCTTCCTGTCCTTAAAGGCCCTGAATATCTCAAAGGGGCTAAGCCTTAATTTATACGACTTCAAGATGCAGTATGCCATCTATCCTGAAAGTACGCTCCTCTTTTCTTAAACAGCAATAACCCACAAGATATGCCCGGTTATTCTCCTGCCTGATTTCTTTGGGGATGACTTCGCGTTCCGATACCTCGGCATTGGAACGGGAAATATATTTTATTTTAAGCTTCACCCCCAAATCCATTGCCTCTTGGATTTCAGCGATCTTCCGGGCGTTATTATTTTCCAAAGCGCGCGACGGCGAGCCGATCCCGAAAAGTCCGCAAAAACTTTTCAGGTCAGCTATGCCTTTTACAGACATCATCTGCTTGAGTTTGCCAAAAACCCCCAACGTCAGTTCCACATCAGAGAAGGCGCGATGCTCCTGTTTTGTCTTTATGCCGAGTTTCTCTGCCACAAACCAGAGCGCGTAGCGCTCTAATCCCGGCATAAGGCGCCTGGCCATCTTCAATATATCCGCGACCTCTACGCCTTCCCAGAGGCTCCTGCCTATCATTTTTAATTCGCTGTTTAAAAACTCTAAATCAAAGGCGGCATTATAAGAACAGATAAGGCTCCCCCTTATAAAATCCAAAAATTGCGGTATGGCAACCTCCGGCTTTGGGGCGCCTGCAAGCATCTGGCTGCTTATTCCGTTAACTGCAAAGGCAGCCGCAGAGATCGGCCTGCCGGGGTCAATCAGGGTCTGGAAAACGCCTAATTTTTGCTCTCCCTTTAACCTGATGCCGGCAATCTCCACAATCCTGTCGCCCGCCGCAGGCTCAAGGCCGGTAGTTTCGGTATCGAAAATGGTAATCTCTATATCGTCTATTTTTTTCTCCATCTTAGCGGGATATGATATACGCCGGCACTTTAGCCGGATGATAAGAGAGTTTGGTTTTCTTAAGGTTGAGCAGCCCGGAGTCATCCATAATATTTACGTATTTATAACTTCCGCAGTCGCGGGCAAACTGGCGGAAGATAAATTGAGCCAAACCCTTAACCGATAAATCCGCCACTTCATATAATATACAAAATATCTTCTGATTTAACCGGAACCCGAAAGTAAATGCCTTTATTTGCTTTTGAATTTTTACAACCCTGCCGGAAAAATCAAGGTATTTATAACTGCCCAATAATTGCCGAAGGCAGCTGCCGCTATCCTTAAGCATGCCGGTATACAGCGTATCCTGGTTATGCGCCTTCCGTTCATCCGCCCAGCGTTCATACAACCCCAGACAGCCTTTTTTATATTTTGGCGAAAAATTAAGGTATTTAAAATCATATTGTTTGCTGAAATAATTACAGCAGGCACGCTTAGATTTAAATCTATTACCTTTTAACTCTGCCAGATCGCTTCTTTGGCATAAATAGTCGCAGAATTTATCATTACGGAGGTAACCTAACTTATCGTATTGCGCTATTGCTTCATTTTCTACATTCTCAATGCGCGAAACCGCACTCCGGGAATTGAAATTATCCATAATACTAAATGCCCGATCTAAAACTCCTGAGCTGACTTCCTTTGCCAAAGGCGGAAGATACATAAAACAGCCTAATTTATCCCTGAAGAACAGGCAAAGATTATCGTCGATAACCAGCCAGAAGATGTCATAGAGCTCTCTCCATATATAAATATTTTCAAAAGAATACGCCGAAAGCCGGTGCTCCGATAGCCCCAGATAACCGGAGAATATTTTTTTATCCTTCGGGGATATTTTATTTAATTTCATCTTGCGGCAGGCCTAATTCTACCACCTCGGCCACCTCTTCATAGGCCTGAAGGAGCTGGGGGTTTTCCTTTAAGGTCTTTAGCTGTTCCGGCAAGTTTAGAAAGGCGGCTAAATCCTGGCTGTATCTTTTAAAATCAGCGCTTTGTATGTTACCCCTGATATAAGGGCAATTAAGGTCAACGGTCAGGAGTACTTTTCTGTCGCGCAAATTTATGAGAAACGGATAAAGCCGGCATTCAAAGGGCCGGGCCTCATAAATCCGGCATTTATTATCCCCGGTATTCAAGAAGGGGCAGAGGAATCCGTCCTGAGCGGAATTGGCAACCGGTACAATTCTTTTGTCAGCAGAGATAGAGACCGCCGGTATGCCGGGCTTGTCTGCAAAGCTCTCTATCTCTTCATTCAGTAAACAGGGCAGCCAGACGGAATTAGAATCGGAGAACCTGCAGCAACGGCGGCAGTTTAAACAAGCTTCCTGCGGGACAAACTGCTTAATCATTTAAATGAGCACTTAACTTACGAGCACACCCGTGCGAGTAAGTTAAGTGTGCGAATTTATCCCGAGCGGCTTACCTTAAGCCGCGAGGGATCTTTTACTTTACTGTGCTCCCTAATTTCATCTTCCTGGCCGGAGAGATAATAGAGAACCCTTCGTCATCCTGCGCTGCCAAAATCATCCCCTGGCTTTCTACTCCGCGCAGAACCGCCGGTTCGAGGTTGTCCACTACCACAACCTGCTTCCCGATTAACTCCTCTTTTTGATAAGAAGCTTTTATCCCGGCTACCACCTGCTTTGTCCTGCCACCCAAATCAACGGTGATTACGTATAATCTGTCTGCGTTAGGATGTTCGTTAACTTCTTTAATTTCAGCAACTTTTAACTCTATCTTCTTAAAATCCTCTATTGTTGCCATTGCCCCTCCTTTTTATTTTATCGCTATTCATGATACCACGCTCTGGCTAAATTACAAGGTTAAAGAGCGCTTTAGCCCTTAAAAACAAAAACACCCTTTATCAAAAGGGTGTTTTTGTTTGGCGGGGCCTACTGTATAAGGTTCTCACTTTTTTTGAGGTCCCAATTGACAATAAGATACCATAGGATTTTATTTGAGGCAAGTTGTTTTAGGCACCGGGCGCTAGGCCGCGCCCTGCCGTATCTCGCTTGCACCGTTCGCCCTTGCCGTGGGCGGGCAAGGGCTCACTCCACGCCTGCTTAGGTCAGCAGGCTTAGAGGTAATGCAAGGCTAGTTCGGCGCAGCTTGCGGCTTGGCTGGGTGGGGGCAGCCAAGCCGCAAGCGTCCTCGCAATGAGAAATTTTTTATAAGTAAAAAAATAAAGTTTTTATAGAGGTGCTCGTCCGCTCTCCTTGCCGCAAAAGGTATTTTGGTAATGATACCTATGTTCTTTTGTGTCAAGGAGGCCGCGCCTCTTATATGCAGAGCTTGAAAAAACAAAACTTGCGCTGGGCAAAATTTTTGACCGCACCAAAAATTTTGCCCAGAGATTACAGCCATCACCAGAAAATATAAAGGGAAAGTTGGTTTTGTGGGAGGGATTTTTTCAAGAAAGCGCTTTCTCAAAACCCCTCATTTAGCCTTGAATTTCCTTACCTATATAGCATACTTATATTAATATATGGCTGGCATGCCGAAAATCCAACAATAGGTAAGAAAAAATGCTCAGGAAAAGTAAGATTTTATCTCTTTTATTGTGTTTTAGCCTTTTATTTGAGCAGACCGGCTTTGCCCAAATCGCAGGCGAGTTGGATATATCCGGCCATATCGCTGCCTTTCGTAATTCTTTTATCCAGGATAAATTCCGGCCCTTGCATCTACGTTCCCTTGGTTATGATAATCTCCAGAATAACTTTAGACTCTTACTAGATAAAGGCGATCTAAAAAATCCTAAAAAGCCAGAATTAGAAACCACAACCAAGACCCTTCTAAATTACTTCTTTATCGGCATCTCCCTGCCCAATGACACCTTCTGGGTAAACCTACGTCCAGACTCAGAGAACAATATCATTGACCCGGATTTAGCTGCAACCGATGTCGGGAAGGTTCTCCTGGAAGCAGACCTGCAGTTAAAGAAAGACACAGCTTCGTTTACCTCTCCGGAAACCCCCGAAGGCAAGGAATACTGGAAAAAGCTCTATCAGAAAGCAGGAGAGCTCTTGGGGAACGAAAATATTACAATCCCGACTTTAACCCGTCCTTGGATAGTTCCGGGTGAAATCATCATCCGCGAAACTAAAGATAACGCCTATATCTACAAGGCAACCCTCAAAGTAATGTTAGAGCAGGATTACCTGAAAGATTCAGCCACTTACAATTTTGCTGACCCCAGATTAAAAACCCTGAATGAATACTCATCCCAACTCATACGAGACCTCATCATCCCCAAGTTAACCAAAGAGATAAACACCTCTTCAAGGTATGCCCCTTTAAGGCAGATTTATTATTCTCTCATTCTAGCCCAATGGTTTAAGGCCAGATTCTATGGTAAAGGCGGACTCTATTCTTGGCTTATAAATAGAAGGAATCTCCAAGGTTTAACTTCTAAAACCTCATGGTCAAAGACCACCTATTTTCAAGCCTACCAAAAATCCTTTAAGGATGGTGAATATAATATCAAGGAGCCGGTTTCTACTCCCTATGGTCAGACTATCAGAAGCTACTTTAGCGGAGGGTTTGTCTGTAATGTTCCTATACCAGCAGTACCTCTCCCGGGAGTTGCTACCAATAAGGTGGATGGACCAACAGATGTTACTGTGATATTAGGTGATACTGTTGCTTCGCCGTTAACCAAGAATGATCTCGGTGCCTTAGGTAGTGGCGGCGATTTAAATGATTTATCAATAGGAAACGTAAAGATGACAGAAGAGGCGTCCTCACCTTCAGGCTTGCCAGCCGGAGGCCTTCAATCAGACGCCTCTTCTGTTGCACCTACCGTAACAAGTAGCGAGCAAAGTCAAACCACTGTTAATCAAGCCAGACAACTTGAGCTTGGCTTAAAAGGCGCATCCGCCGCCTCGCCGGTCTCCGCCTCTTTGGCGATAGAGGTATTAGAAAGACGGGAGAAAGAATTACCCCCTATGATTGAAGAGATTAAAAGAATGTCAAATACAATAAAGGAAGTGCGTAATAAATTAAAGAAATTAGAAACGGTAACGGATTCTGATGAATTAGTTAAGGAATTAGTAATGCTTATACAGTATTTAGATATCCTCCCACAAGGTAATGAAACAGAGGAAAAATACAGAAAGCTTTCTAATGAATTGCGCGAAATGAGTGAATATATAGATTCTAACAGAGATTATCAAATTGAAACTAAAAAAGGATTAGAAATAAAGAAAGATAAATTTTGGCATCGCTTATTTAAGGAAGAAAATTTAAAAAAAGAAATAGAAGATATAACCCGGCTGATAGAAAGACAATCTAAGTTATTGACGCTTTATCGGTCGCTTGAGGAAGAAACGAGGTCAAATTTATGGAATTTGGGACACGAAATAAGGAGCACCGTATCCTCATTCATAGTCACGGGTTTCTTATCAAAATTTAGTGAAAACTATAGGGATTTATTGGTACGTTTTGAACAGAGCCCCGATGTTTCTAAAACTACGCAAAGGTTTTTTGAATTAGAGAAGAAATTAGAAATTTATCGAAAGTTATTAGATAATCTTGCTAAAAAAGATCCCCATTTTACTTATGGGGGTTATACGATTAATAAAGGAAACGATGAAATTAGGATACAAAACATCATTGGCGACAAAAGAGACAGACTCATTAATTCAATTATTAAACAAATTTCTTGGGCTTCTGAGTTAAATCTCACCAAGCAAGATATTGAATTCTTTGGTTCGAGAATCGTTAAAGATCTGCTTATGTCAGCTTCTGACTCTGGATTGTCTGTGACTTTAGGCAGAGCGCTTTTAAATTTAGCAAAGATAGATTCAGGACTGAGGGTAGAATTTGCTCCTTTGATTATTATGAACTGCTGGCGAGAACCAGGAACTTCTGGTGAGATGCCTTTTATTGGTCAGGCAGGTTTATCAAATGATTCTGCGTTATTTAAGTTCATTAATGCCTTAACAAAGGAGGATATAGAGCAACTAAAAAAGAAGAATATCCCCGGGTTGATTGAGTTTATAACTGCTATTCGGGATAATCCAAGCGGAATAGGCTCTTATTTTGACAATCCTTCCTTTGTATTGTTTGAAAAAAAATTTGTAACCAATGGATATTTAAGCTTCTGGCATGAAAATCCAGAAGTTGCTTATAGATATTACAAAGAAGATCACAGTTACGATAGAAAGCGACTCAGTGATTATCTACGAGCTTATAAATTTAAGAATAAAGAAATAGAAGAGGAGAGAATCCTTAACGGAAACCCACAAAATAACGAAGATTTGACTGTAAAAGAGGCGATTGAAAAAACCCTTAAAGAACTCGGGCTTAAACCAGATGCTATCCGGGACGAATGGCTACCGAATCCTGAATATCAAAGGCTTCATCCTGAGTTGAAAAAGATGGCTTTGGCAATGTTAGAAGGTAAAGATGCGTCTAAACAAGTTTTTGCGATGGGTTACTTCAAGCACTGGGAAAATGTGTTGAACTTAGAGGATTCCTATTTAGCAATGAAAGGCATCTTAGAGGGTTCTTCGAATGAGGCATTAAAGAAGAGCATAATAAGTATATTGGAACACAAGATACGCTATGGAGACAAAGATGGCTTAAGCGCAATCCTGAAAACATTTAATCCCGAGATTGCCCTTTATTCCGACCAAATCAAAACTGCCCTTTCTGCTCTTGGTGAGTCTACTTTTTTAACCCTACCTCTTCTTTTCGGCACATTAAACAGTGTTCTTATTAAAACTAAAGGCAATCTTTTAGAGGCGATAAAGTCTCAACCCAAACTAACCGATGGTTTCTTAGCTTACCTGAATAATAATTATGAAATATTTACGAAAAATATGGAAGCAATCCTGAAAACATTTAATCCCGAGATTGCCCTTTATTCCGACCAAATCAAAACTGCCCTTTCTGCTCTTGAGTTGAACTACGGTAAAAATATTCAAATATTAGAATACATTATTGACTATGTGGCGGGACTAAATTCTTTTAAGAATAAATTTGGTGAAGCCTTAATTTCTCTGCTGGATGAGCAAGGAGAGAGGCTAAATAAAACTGTAGAATTTATAAACGCAGAAAAAAACGATATCGATGGAATATTCCAATATCTTCAGCAAAATAACATTACTCTACCGCAGTCTTTTATTGAAAATTTTTTAGCAAAGCGGGATATTTCTTTTTTAGACATGCTTTCCCCTGTTAAGGATGATAATATTTTTTCTTCTAATCCCGAGATTGCATCTATGTTTGGCAAAATTTTAAATGCTCGCAAAAAATACGAAACTATAAAAGAGGCGGTGAATCATTTGGTGGAAACGGGAATTATTGTTAAGAGAGCATCTTTATCTTACGAGGATTTTAATAAGGGAATAAGCAATATTTTAAATGATTATCTTAAAGGAAATATCGGCGATAAAAGACTTTTAAGCGGGTTAAAAAACATTAGTCAGCAAGTAAAAGCAGCAGCTTTTAAAAAAATTATAAATAGGGATTTATCCGAGGGAGAAAAAGAATTCCTTGACGATCCAATTGTTGATTTATATATAGGAAATCTTGTCGGTCTATATTTTCGTATAGTAAATAGTTACCCTAAGGTTTGCAAGAGAATAGTCATCTCCCTGGATAATCTTCTTAAATTCAAAAATATGGAAAAATTCCATGGTTGGCTTTTTAAAGAATCGGAGTGGAATAAAGAGATATACCAAGAGCTCAGGCATAACGGATATAGTTCTTTGCTTTGGGATCAAGGCATAAGGGAAACTCTTCCAGTGGGTGGAATTGGAGAAAACATAGAAGAAAAAATGAAGATGCAAACCGAGCAATTAATTGAACTCGCAAGTAAACATACTTTAGAAATAGATTCTCAATACAAAGAAAAAGGGATAAGTTCTTATGCTCAAGCCCAAGAATTCGCTGAAAAATATTTTCTGACTAATGATAGTTTAAATCAAGAAGTAAAAGATTTAGTAAAAGACATCCTTGAGAGCACAAAAAAATACGAAGAGGAATACAAGAATAAGATAATTTCATCAAAAAAAGTAACCGTTGAAATAGTTAAAGATTTCTTAAAAGACACCTACTCTGGCGTGGGCGTGCCAGGTTGTTTTGCTCCACATGGTTCTAATAATCAAATGCCGATGATTCATGCCCTTGAAACCAACGCCTTATTCTTACGAGTATATGATGCGAATAATAAAATGATAGCCAATGCTGTTTTGGTATTGACTCCTCAAGGAGTTGTTGTCCAGCCACTTTATAATGCTACTAATCTGGATTTATCTAGAGTAGTTTTTGAAGGATTAGCCGCTTTATTACTCAAGGACATGGTACCTTCAGTTTTATTTATCGGAATTTTTCAGCAAGTGATAAAAGATGCCACAGAATATACAAGACAAGAAAATATCTCCGCGAAGAAAAAGGATACTTTAGAGACCGACCTTTATTTTGATTTTAGTTCTGGAAACTCCGATACCGAGACAATGTTTACAATGACACATAAACTTACAAAAGAAGACTTATTGACCAGAGGGTTTAAGCCTTCGTATAAAGAAACAGAAGAAACAAAAGAAAGCACTGCTACTATTGATAAACCTTTATCTAGAGAGGAAAAAACAAGTATTAGACAAGAAATATTCGCGTTAAAAGAATTAAATAAGTTAGAGTTAAATCCCATATTAAAGAATCTAGAGAAAATTATATTTGAATGGGATATAAACAAGATTGAGGAAGTCATATCCTCCTTAACTACTCGCTCTCTGCCTAAGCGTGCGATTTCAGAAGAAGAAAAAGAAATATTAAGAAATAAGTTGCTTGAGTATAAAAATAAGTTCCAAAGTAATAGGCTAGGTGGACAGGACAATAACTCAGCAGAGCAGCCTGCCGTCGCCTCTTCGGCGGTGGAAAAGGCAAAAGAATATACAGAGCAGTTTATTGGTAGGCTTGGTGTCCCTGATGCTATCTTTGGTGGAGTTAAGAAGTTAAATAATCCAAAGGCAAGAGCAGAAATAATTGATAATAAAATATATATTAATTCATTATGGATAGATAAGATGAGCGAAGATGAAATAGAACGCGTTATTGCGCATGAAGTTCAGCATACGCGCACAGATTTCTCGAGGGATGAAAAAGGTCTTAAAATAGGCGGACTGCATAATTTGAAAGCATTTCAAGAATTACAACAACGCATAGGAGACTTATACGACAAAACCATTCAGGAAAAAGGTAATGTGTTTACAAAGCCCAGACACCAATACCAAGAAAATTGGGAGGTTTTATCGCTTTTAAGAGGTTACGAAGTTTATAGAGAACAAATAGAAAGAGGTCTTCAGGTTACAACTCAGCCTTATGAATTTATTGAAGCATTTACACCAAAAGACTTAGCTTTCTTAAACGAAGATTATCTATTTGAGATTACAAAAGACTTTGAGCCTGAAGTAGGACAAGGGACAAAAATAAGCTATGAAGATCTAGGTTATCCAGAAAAAGAGCCAATAACGAAATCCGACACTAAATCTGTTACCTCTTCGGCAATCGCTGATAAGGGCGGCGTCGATTTTCGTGTTTTACCCATCGTTAATCAACCGATCAATACAGCAATGCTTAAATTAAGCGCCGCTGATTTAACCAGATTGAACAATGTCAATCTTGATTCGGAGTGGGCGCAGATACAAAATATGGTTAACGCAGGTATTATTCCTTCAAACGAACGCATTAAAGAATATGTGCTAGCCAGTTGTTTAAGGCAAGCATTAGGCAAGGAAATGGATAAGGTCCTGGGTTGTATTGCCGATATTATGCGCATAGAAGAGGACCGCGTTTTAGATGCAGATGCGGAGTTAAAGGATATGCTGGTTTTAATTGA
>JADHYK010000004.1 GCA_016782485.1 Candidatus Omnitrophota bacterium | reverse complement strand
GTCGTCAAAGAATTATTCCGCAGTAGCTATCCGGATTGTCCTCTTTCAAAAGAATATCCCTCTATCAAACACGGTTGTAGTCGTAAACGGGCTGGCTGCCGGACAGACCAGGTCTTTTGATAAGCGGATTGAAGAAGTGTCCTATGATAAGGCGATGCATGTTATGACCCGCCACGAGATTGTCGTTGACAGCGCTTATTAAAAATAATAGGTGAGAAAATCGCCCTCTTTGCGTCTATTAAAGATAAAAGGGGGTGATTGCAATGCTCCAGCAGCAGAATTTGGAAGTCAGCCGGATTTATAAGGTTGACGGAGAGTCAAAGCTTAAGGCCTTTGTAGATATAGCTCTCGGCGATTGGGTAATCAAGGGCCTGCGCATCGTGGAGGGGAAGGACGGCTTGTTTCTGGGTATGCCGCGGCATCAGGGGAAGGACGGCCGTTGGTATAACACCGTTACTCTTAACTCCAAGGAAGTGCTTCAGGAGTTGACTGATTTAGTGATTAACGCCTACAATCAGTAATATTCAAAAAAGGATTAGGTTAAGGTTGGGGTTCGGTCTTTACCCTTCCCGCCCTTAACCTAATCCTTATCCTTATGAGTAATATTTATTTAGTCGGGTTCATGGGGCGCTGGTGCGACGAATAAGGAGCACCGTTTAGCGCGCCGCCCGAGTCAGTGAGGGCGGCGGGGCAAACGCATAATCATGGGGAATATTTATTTAGTGGGGTTCATGGGTACCGGTAAAACCGCAGCGGGCAGGGAAGTTGCCCGCAGGAAAGAATGGCAGTTTGTTGACCTCGACGAACTGGTTGAATTAAAAGAAAAGTGCGCTATTTCGGATATATTCGCCAGGAAAAAAGAGCCTTATTTCCGCAAAGCAGAAAAAGCGGCTCTAAAAGAGGTCTCGGCAGAGAAGAATTTCGTGGTGGCCTGCGGCGGCGGCATAGTTAGCGATAAGGATAATATAGAGATAATGAAGAAGACGGGGACTATTCTTTGCCTGACCGCCACGCCCGATGTGATATTAAAGAGGACATCCGGTTATAAGCACCGGCCCTTATTAAACGTGCGCGACCAGAAAAAACAGATAGGGCTTTTACTGAAATTACGCGCACCTTATTATGCCCTGGCAGACAGGACAATTAACACCTCCGGGATTTCTATCGCCGAAGTTGCGCAGAGGATACTGAAAATTATCCCGCCTCCACGACCCCGCAGGGTTAAATAAAATGACCCGCCTGGAAGCCCTTGTCGGCTTGAATATGGTATCTGACATAGGCAGTATCCGGCTGGACAGGCTCCTCGGTTATTTTGGCAGGCCGCAGAATATATTTGAGGCCCCCCTTGAAAAATTAACCGCCGTATCGGGTATCGGAAACGAGATCGCCGCCAAAATACGTTCGCTTACCGCTAAGGATATAGAGAAAGAATTTACTGCGGTTAAAAAAAGAGGCCTTAAGCTCCTTACCCTGGATGATGCCGATTATCCGCAGTGGCTCAAAGCCATCCCTGGCCCGCCGATTGTCCTATACCTTAAAGGTAATTTCAAAGAAGAAGATCGGTTCAGTATCGCCATCGTAGGCAGCCGCCGGGCTTCTTTTTACGGGTTGGCTTGTGCACAGAGGTTTGCCGCCGGCCTTGCAGCAAGGGGTATAACCGTAGTTTCCGGAATGGCCCGCGGTATTGATACCTCTGCGCACAAAGGCGCATTAAAACAGGGGGGCCGCACTATCGCGGTGATCGGTAGCGGCTTCAACGACATTTATCCCCAAGAGAACGCCGGATTAGCAGAGGAAATTTCCCGAAGCGGCGCAGTAGTCTCGGAATTTCCCATGGAGATGGCGCCTTTGAGACAGAATTTTCCCAGGCGTAACCGTATCATCAGCGGTTTAAGCATGGGGGTTCTAGTGGCAGAGGCTGCCCAAAATAGCGGCGCGCTGATTACCGCTGATTTTGCCCTCGAACAGGGCAGGGAGGTTTTTGCCCTGCCGGGAAAGGTCGATTCAGCGACTTCCTACGGCACCAACGGCCTTATAAAGCAGGGGGCAAAATTAGTCTCCTGCGTAGAGGAGATATTGGAGGATTTACAGATCTGTCCTGCCGCCAAAAGCCAGCATAACCGTAATGCAGCCGTTGGCCCTGCTTTGGATACCGGCATGCAGCAGGAAGAAGACAAGGTCTATTCGCTTATTCCTGAGGAGTCTATAGAGCTGGATAGCTTAGCGGAAAAAACAAATATGGATATTCCTAAAATATCTGGTATACTTTTAAAGTTGCAGTTAAAGAAGCTGATTAAGCAACTGCCGGGCAAGCAGTTTATAAAAAATCAACCTACGGTCATCTCGAATTAGAAGGCCTTAAGGCTTGCCTATGGTTGATACTGAGCGGCCAGATCGTGCATTTATGCCCATAATGGCACAGTTTTTTGCCGCGAATGTATAATTGATATGAAAAAGAAAAACCTGGTTATAGTTGAATCGCCTACCAAGGCAAAGACAATAGCTAAGATCCTGGGCGAGGGCTTTAGCGTAGTTTCTTCCATGGGGCATATTATTGACCTGCCGCAGAAGAAGTTGGGGGTGGATATCGATAACGGCTTTGAGCCGCAATTCAGCGTACTTGCAGGCAGGCAGAAGCTCGTGACCTTGCTGAAGAAAGAGTCAGTGGGCAAAACATGCATTTATGTGGCTACCGACCCTGACCGGGAGGGCGAGGCAATCGGCTGGCACCTCAAGGATAAACTTTTCAAGAAGAAAAAAGTCCTGCGCGTGGTCTTCCACGAGATTACGCCTGCCGCCGTCAGCGCCGCTTTTAAAAAACCGCGCAATTTCGACCATAAGATGATTGAGGCGCAGTTTGGCCGGCGCGTCCTGGACAGGATCGTAGGTTATTTCTTGAGCCCCCTGCTCTGGAAAAAGATCGGCAGGGGCTTGAGTGCCGGCAGGGTTCAGTCCGTGGCCCTGAGGCTGGTTGTTGAAAGAGAAAAGCAGATTCAGGGTTTCCTCCCCAGCGAATATTGGGAGATAGAGGCAGAGCTTCAAAGAGTCGACAGTAAATTTTTGGCAAAATTGGAGAAAATAGATGGCAAGAAGGCCGAGATAAGAAACAAAGACGAGGCGGATGTAATCGTCAAGGATTTAAAAAATAAAACATTCAGGGTCCTTGAGGTAAGAAAGAGCGAGAAAAAACGCTATTCCCCCCCGCCGTTTATCACCAGCACCCTGCAGCAGGAGGCATTCAATAAATTGAGGTTCAACGCCACAAAGACTATGATTGTAGCCCAGCAGTTATATGAAGGCATTGATATCGGCCAAAGCGGCCCGGTGGGCCTGATTACCTATATGCGCACTGATTCTCCGCGCGCCGCCCCAGAAGCGATAAAAGAATTGAGAAACTATATCAACAGGAAGTTCGGTAAGGCTTATCTGCCGGAACACCCCAATACCTATAAAGTAAGAAAGCTTGCCCAGGAGGCCCACGAGGCTATCAGGCCGACTTCCATAGAAATGTCTCCGCAGGGCTTAAAAGGATTTTTGGCGCCTGAGCAATACAGGCTTTACGAACTTATTTTTAACCGTTTCCTTGCCTCCCAGATGACCCCGGCGCTCTACCGCCAGACTTCGGTTGATATACAGGTGCAGAATTATCAATTCAGCGCTTCCGGCAGCACCCTTGTTTTTGACGGCTTCAGCGTCGTATATAATATGAACAACAAAGACCCGGAGAAAAATGAACTTCCGGCGCTAAAAGAAGACGAAGTGCTGGATTTGCTTAACCTGATACCATCGCAGCATTTTACCAAGCCGCCTTCGAGATACTCGGACAGCTCCCTGGTCAAGGTGCTGGAGGAGGAGGGGATCGGCAGGCCTTCAACTTATGCCCCGATAATTTCCACTCTGATACTGCGCGATTATATGCGCAGGGTTAAGGGATATTTTCATGCTACGGAATTAGGGTTTAAGGTCTGCGAGTTGCTGGTCGAGTATTTCCCCAGGGTTATGGATGTAAAATTTACCGCTAATCTGGAGGAAAAACTTGACCAGATCGAAGAGGGCCAACTCAACAGGCTCAAAGTCCTGCAGGAGTTCTATAAACCTTTCAAGCAGAGACTTGATTTTGCCCAGGAGCATATTAAAAAAGAGGTGCTTGTCACAGACGAACTTTGCGATAAATGCGGCAGGCCGATGATTATCAAATGGGGCCGTAAAGGCAAGTTCCTGAGCTGTGCCGGATTTCCCGAGTGTAGAAATTCCAAATCCATCACCACAGGGGTTAAATGCCCGCAGGCTGACTGCGGCGGAGAGCTTATAGAACGGCGTTCCCGGCGGGGGTTTTTCTACGGCTGTTCCAACTTTCCTCGATGTAAATTCACCTCCAGGGACCTCCCGCAGGATGAATCAAAAAGCGCTTAAATCACCAAGCGGCCGATGCAAAGGCATATAGAGAAATTCATCCGTTATTTAGAAATCGAGAAGAACTATTCTGTTCATACCATACTTAACTACAAGCTGGACCTGGAGGATTTTGCCAGGTTCATCGGCTCAACCGAAATAGAAAAAATCGATTACCTGTATCTGAGAAAGTACCTGGCGGCATTAAAAGAGAGGAGCCTTGCGCCCCGCAGCATCGCCCGCCGGATTTCTACCCTGCGCAGTTTTTTTAAATTCCTCACCCGGGAAGGTTACCTTAAGTCAAACCCCATACTTGTCGTCTCCAGCCCCAAGCTTGATAAACACCTGCCTTTGTTTATGACAGAAGAGGAAGTGGTTAAGCTGATAGAGTCCGCCTTTATGAAAGAGGAAACAGACGTGCGGGGTTTGCGCGACCGGGCGATACTGGAGACGTTTTATTCCACCGGGATGAGGATTTCGGAACTGGTCTCGCTTGATGTCCGGGATTTTGACTTTATCAGCGGGATTATCAAGGTGATGGGTAAAGGGAAAAAGGAGAGGATCGTCCCGATAGGGGAAATTGCCATCGCCTCTCTGAGAAAGTACCTGAAGGCTAGGAAAAGAGAGTCCGAGGCGGTATTCCTGAATAAAAACGGAGGGCGCATTACCGCAAGAGGGGTAAGGGGTATCGTTGATAAATATATTAACCGTGCCGGAATCAACCCGGGTGTTTCCCCGCATACCTTCAGGCATTCTTTTGCCACGCACCTTTTAAACCGGGGGGCAGACCTGAGGACCGTCCAGGAGCTCCTCGGGCATGCCAATCTTTCCACCACCCAGATTTATACGCACCTTACGACGGAAAAATTAAAAAGCGTTTATGACAAGGCGCACCCGAGGGCCTAAGATGTTCATAATTTATGATTTAATATTTCTAATCTTTGCGCTGGTTTCCCTGCCGGCCTATTTATTCAGGCGCAGATTCCACCGGGGCTTTGCCCGGCGGCTGGGCATATTACCGCCCGGCCTGAAGCTGGAGCGGCCTATCTGGATACATGCGGTAAGCGTAGGGGAGGCGGTAACGATTAAAGGGCTGGTAGAAGAATTGAGAAAGATATTTCCCGGTAAGAGGTTTGTAATTTCAACCGTAACCCCCACCGGCAATAAAATTGCCGTCCGGATCGCCGGAGAAGGAGATTTTGTTACCTACCTGCCCTTTGATTTAAGTTTTATCGTAAAAAAGCTGATTAAAAGAATAAATCCGGCGTTGTTTGTAATCGCCGAGACCGAAATCTGGCCGAATCTTATTTGCGCCCTGCATGCCGCGAGGGTTGCGGTTGTAACGGTAAACGGCAGGATTTCCGACGGTTCTTTGAAGGGCTACCTGGCAATAAAATTCCTACTAAAGCCCATTCTGGATAAGGTCAGCCTGTTTTGCATGCAGTCCGAACGTGACGCCGCCAGGTTATCGCGTTTGGGTGTTGCCCAGGATAAGATAAAAATAACCGGGAATATGAAGTTTGATGCCGCGGGCTTTAGAATGGAGGCTGCGCAGTTGATCAGGTGCCGGCAGGCCCTGGGATTAGGCCATTCGGACAAACTATTGGTTTGCGGTTCAACTCACCGGCACGAAGAGGAAGCTTTATTGCAGGTTTACAGCAGGTTAGCGCAGGCCTTTTCTGGCCTGAAGCTGCTTATTGCCCCCCGCCATCCGGAGCGGGCCGGCGAAATAGAGGGGCTGATCGTTAAATACGGTTTTAAGCCGATGATGCTCAGCCGGTTAGACCAGCAGGCCTCAAGCATCCAAGCCCCCAAGGCCGTATTTATTTTAGACAGCGTGGGGCAGCTGGTAAATTATTACGCTGTAGCAGACATAGTTTTTGTGGGGGGCAGCCTGGTCAATAAGGGTGGGCATAATATCCTGGAGCCGGCGTTTCTGGAAAAGCCGATTTTATTCGGGCCGTACATGTCGAATTTTCACGATATTGCCTGCTTGTTCATGAAAACTGATGCCGCAATAGCGGTGGCTAATCAAGGGGAGTTAGAGAAAAATATAGAGGGCCTCCTGAGTGATCCCCGGCGCTGCCTGGAATTGGGCAGCCGCGCCAGGGGAGTCCTCCTACAGAACCAGGGTGCAACCATAAGGAATGCGCAGAATTTAGCGCAATTTTGTGGTATAATAGAATAATATGTCAATGCAGATCAGGCCCAGAAGAGTTGATGATGTTATTGTGCTGGATTTAGCCGGCCGCATAGACGTAAATGCGGCAATCCTTGTTGAAATAGTCGGTAATTGCGTCCATGAAGGCTACAAGGATATACTTTGCAATTTTGAGGCGGTGGATTTTGTAGACTATATGGGGGTCTCGGTGATTGTTATAGCCTATAAAGAGGTAATCAATAATAAGGGCAGGATGAAGTTCAGTAATGTCCCGGCACAGCTTAAGAGTATCTTTTCTATCTCCGGCATAGACAAGGCAATCGAAGACTTTGCCACCGAGGAGCTGGCGATAAAGAGCTTTAAGGAAGACCAGAACATTGAGCACATACAGAAGCTTCAGCTGCGGCGCCGGTTTAAGCGCCTGCCTATTGATATCAAGGCAGAGTTGAGGTCAGGATACGATAAAAGCGCCCCCGCTTTTAAAGTGGATATATTGAATTTCAGCGCCGTCGGTGCCTACGTTTACGGTTGCGATAAGTTTAAGCTCCAGGATAAGGTGGTCCTGGTTTTACGCCTGCCGTCCAAACATGAAGAGCTGCAGTTAGATGCGCTGGTAGTCTGGCTTTCCGATAAACAGGTCCAGCCGCAGTTTCATCCCGGCATGGGCGTTGAGTTTCGCAATCTTCCCGGCCCCGTTCAAAAGAAGCTAATCGCATTTATTGAAAGAAACCTTTCTTGTATCTCCTCGGAATGAGCAGCCGATAAATTTTCTATAATTTCAGCTGCTCATCCTGAGGAGCAAAGCGACGAAGGATCCCACGGACAATGAAAATAATCAACGAAAGAGTGAATTTTGACACTAAAGGTAATCCCGATTTGATCAATATCACCGGCCGGTTAAACGAGATGGTTGCGGCATCAAAACTAAAAAAGGGGATGCTGAACGTCTTTGTGGTCGGTTCAACTGCAGCCATAACTACCTTTGAATATGAGCCGGGTTTGACAAAGGATATGCAGGAGTTGTATGAAAGAATTATCCCGCGCAGCAAGCATTATCATCACGACCAGACTTGGGGCGATGCCAACGGTTTCAGCCATCTGCGCGCCGCTCTTACCGGGCCGGCCCTGCTTGTGCCTTTTGAAAAGGGGAGGCTTTTATTGGGTACCTGGCAGCAGGTGGTCCTGGCGGAGTTTGATAACCGCCCGCGCAAACGCGAGCTTATAGTCCAGATAATCGGTGAATAATACAAAAGGTTTTCTTTATAATTTGGCAACCGGCAAAAAGCAGGGGGGAGTTTATACGCTTACAAAGTTTTTTTTATTTCTACTCTCTCTTGTTTACGCCGCTGCCGTAAAAATTATAATTTTCTTTTCCCGCTTATCCGCCGTGCGCCTTGAGTGCAGAGTTGTCAGCATAGGCAATATTACCCTGGGGGGGACCGGCAAAACCAGCCTCGTCGAATACGTCGCCAGGCGTCTTAAGGGTGAGGGCAGGCAGGTGGCGATATTGAGCCGGGGGTATAAAAGCGGCGATGAGCCCTTTATGCTCCAGCAGAAACTAAAAGATACTGCGGTTATCGTTGGTGCCGATAGAATACGGGGTGCCAGGCAGGCGATAAAAGATTATGCGGCGGATACGGTTATATTGGATGACGGGTTTCAGCAGTGGCGTTTGCGTAAGGACCTGGAGATTGTCACTATTGATGCGGTTAACCCCTTTGGCAACAGGCATCTTTTGCCCAGAGGAATCTTGCGCGAGCCGCTTTCCGGGCTTAAGCGCGCCGATATCTTTGTCCTGACTAAAACCAACTTGAGCAGGGGCAGCGATGAGTTAAAAAGGTTCCTGAACAGGATTAATCCACGGGCATTGATTTGCGAGTCAATCCATAGGCCGGCAGGGTTTTATGATTTTAATAATCCCGATGAATTATTAAATACAGACAGCTTAAAAGGGGAGAGCGTAACTTTATTTTGCGGCATCGCTGACCCGGCTTCATTTGAGAAATTAATTGAAAATCTTGATATTAAGGCCGCTTTATGCTTTAGATTCCCGGATCATTATAACTACTCAGAAGAAGAGTTCAAAAGGATAGCCGAGGAATCCAAGAGGAGAAATATCAATATATTAGTTACTACCGAGAAAGACGCCGCAAGGTTTTGCCCACAAGGCATACCCTGCAACTTGCAACGCATTTTGGTTTTACGCATCGAATTAGTTATTAAAGGCAATGACAAAGAGAGATTTGATAATAGATTACTTACTCTGCAGCCTCTTTAAGATATCGGGGCCGCTGATAAGGTGTATGCCCAAGACTTTCAGCCTGTCTTTGGGACGATTATTGGGGGGATTGGTTTACTATTTTGAAACCGAGCATAGGGCAGTGGCCTACTCTAATATCAAAACGGCATTCGGTGACAGGCTATCGCCGCAAGAGTTAAAAAAACTTACGCACGAATTTTACCGGACCTTCGGCGAGAATATAATGGAGATATTTCTTATCCCCCAGGTAGATAAAAATTACCTGAAGGAATACATAGAAATTGTCGGGCAGGACAATGTGCAGGCCGCTTTTGATAAAGGCAAAGGCATTATCCTTCTTGCCGTGCACGAAGGCAGCTGGGAGCTCTCCAATATTATCTGTGCGTACCTGGCGTTTCCTTTTAATTTTTTTGTGCGCGACCAGAAATACCCGCGTTTAGACAGAATCCTGAATTTATACCGCACCCAGCAGGGCTGCAGGATAATCCAGCGGGAGAAGCAGCTGCGGCAGTTAATTGGAGTGCTTAAAAAAAACGAAGCCATCGGCATTACCGCCGACCAGGGGGGTAAGACCGGTGCCCTGGTTGATTTTTTCGGCCGCAGCGCCTCGATGAGTACCGGAGGGGTAAAATTAGCTTTAAGGAGCGGGGCTGCGATTATCCCCTGTTTTTATGTACGCTTAAAGGGGCCGTATATCAGGGTTATTTTTGCGTCCCCTTTCGAGGTTAAAAAAAGCGGCGAACGCGATAAAGACGTGCATGATAATTTAGAGGAGCTGGTTTCGGTCTTTGAAAAATACATCAGCTTGTACCCGAAGGAATACCTCTGGTTTTATAAAATCTGGAAGTACGGCCTGGATAAAAATATACTTATCTTAAGCGACGCAAAGGCCGGTCATCTAAGGCAGTCGCAGGCGGTATCAGAGCATTTACGCGGGTGCCTCAAGGAAAGAAATAATACCGCTACGGTTGACACCATAGAGGTCAGATTCAAAAACAGATTCGCCAAGCGCGCCTTGAGCTTAAGCATCTGTTTATCCGGAAAATACCGCTGCCAGGGCTGCCTGAAGTGCCTCAAGGGCGCGTTAGATAAACAGACCTATACTGCTTTAATCGGCAAAAAGTACGATTTTATAATTTCCTGCGGAACATCCCTTGCGCCGGTGAATTTTTTACTGGCACGGGAGAATTTAGCTAAATCGGTTGTGATTATGCGGCCGTCTATTTTAAGCACGAAAAGATTTGATTTAGTGATTATGCCCCGGCATGACCGGCCGCCGCGCAGAAAAAATGTGGTCACGACCGAAGGCGCACTGACCTTAATAAACGAAGCTTATTTAAAAGAGCAAAGCCAGAATTTGCTCAAACTATCCCTGCCTGGCGGGCAGGCAGGCCTGCCCGCCAGGCAGGTACCGTCTGCTTTTTCTATCGGTTTGTTGATCGGCGGGGATACCAGGCAGTTTAAATTAAAGAAAGATACTGCGCTGAAAATTATAAAACAGGTGAAAGCAGTTTCCGAGGAGTTGAATGCAGATATTCTAATTACTACTTCGCGCAGGACGCCTGCCGAGGTAGAAGATTTGATAGAAAGCGAACTTAAAGATTATTCCCGTTGTAAATTGCTGGTGATAGCCAATAAGAAAAATATTCCCGAGGCCGTAGGCGGGATATTGGATTTGAGCACTATTGTGATTACCTCGCCGGAAAGCATCTCTATGATTTCCGAGGCAGCCAATAGTAAAAAATACGTTTTGGTTTTTAATGCGGCAGGATTAAGAAGCAAACACCGCAGGGCCCTGGAGTATTTTAAAGAAAATAAATATATATCTTTGGTTGAGGCAGAGGAATTGGGCGGGGCGCTTAGGGATATTTGGCGAAATAAACCGCAAGTTCACAATTTAGGCGATGCATCCCTAGTCAGGGAGGCGGTAAAACTACTGATATGAAAATACTGCAGATTCTTCCGGAGCTGAACGTCGGCGGTGTCGAAACCGGGACGCTGGACCTGGCCAGGTATCTGGTAAAAAACGGCCACAAGGCGGTGGTTGTCTCCGGAGGCGGAGCGCTGGTCAGGGAGCTAACGTCAAGCGGGGCCGTCCATTATCAGCTGCCGGTGCATAAAAAATCTCTTTTTTCGATCCTGAAGTGCATACCGCGCCTGAATGAAATTATCAGGAAAGAAGAGATAGATATCGTGCATGCGCGTTCCCGGGTGCCGGCATGGATTGCCTATTTTGCCAGCTTGAGGAGCCGCGCGGTATTTATAACCACCTGCCATGGTTATTACAGCAGGCATTCTTTTAGCAGGGTAATGGGCTGGGGCAGGAGGGTGATTGTTTTAAGTAATCTTGTCGCCCGGCACATGATCGATGATTTCGGGGTTGACCACGAACGCATACGCCTGATACCGCGCAGCGTGGATCTGGAGAAGTTTAAATATACCGATCCGGGGGCAAGAAGAAAAGAAGAATTTAACGTGGGTATCATCGGCAGGATTACCCCCATCAAGGGGCATCTGGATTTTATCAGGGCGATGGGCAGGCTTTCCCGGTTTGTCCCCAAGCTTAAAATCTGGATCGTCGGGGATGCGCCGGCCTCAAAACAGGCTTATAAAGAAGAAGTACAGGCCCTGGTTAAACGGCAGGGGTTATGGGGCTGCACTGAATTCTTGGGCACGCAGAGGGATATCCCCGAGATCTTGTCGCACCTGGACCTTCTGGTGCTGGCCAGCGTTACCCATGAGGCTTTCGGCAGGGTAATCATAGAGGCGCAGGCCTGCGGCGTACCGGTGGTGGCGACTGAAGTAGGCGGCGTTGTGGATATAATCGAAGATAATGTTAACGGGCTGCTTGTGTCTCCTGCAGACCCCGGGGCAATAGCCTCTGCCGCCATAAAGATCTTTCAGGATAAAGAGCTGGCGCGTTTTTTAGCCGAGAATGCCTATAAAAAAGCCGTCAAGAATTATACGCTGGAACAGATGGCAAAGAGCACCATCGAGGTGTATAAAGAGGCAAGGGGGGATCTCAAGATCCTGATTGTAAAACTGAGCTCTCTGGGAGATATTATTCTTTCTACGGCGGCGATAAGAGAAATCAGAAAAAAGTTTTCCCATAATTACACAATCAGCCTTCTGGCCGGGGAAGGATCCAGGGATGTGCTCTTGGGTTGTCCGTATATAGACGAATTAATCGTCGCCGATTTTAAGAATAAGGATAAAGGCCTGCTCGGGCTGGTTAAATTGGCGGGGTGCTTACGCAGGCGCAATTTCGATCTGGTAATTGACCTGCAGAATAACCGTAAGAGCCACATCCTCTCATTTTTAAGCGGCGCCCCCTTGCGTTACGGCTATGACAATGGGAAATTCGGCTTCTTGCTTAATCGGCGGATAAAGGACGAAAAGCCGTCTATGGAGCCGGTAACTCATCAGTTCAGGATACTGGCGATGTTGGGGATAGATTGTCAGGATGCGCATCTGGAACTCTGGCCTTCAAAAGAAGATCGCAAATATATCGAGGAGTTGTTAAGTTCGCAGTGGCTGACGCAAAATCATAGGCTGATCGGTATAAATCTTACGGCAAGCCGCAGGTGGCTTAGCAAAAGCTGGCCGCGTTCGCATATGGCCAAATTATGCCAGGGGCTGGCCAGCCGCGATATGCGGGTGGTAATCACCGGTTCAGAAAATGACGCCGAAGAGGCAAATGCATTAATCACTGCGCTTAAGAACATTAAGCTGATTAACGCCTGCGGCAAGACTACGGTTAACCAGCTGGCCTGTTTAATAAAGAAATGCTGCGTTTATATCTGCGGTGATTCTGCCCCGTTGCATATTGCCGCGGCAATGGGCGTACCGTTTGTAGCGCTTTTCGGGCCTACTGACTCGGCCCGTCACCTGCCGCCGTCAAAGGATTCCGTGGTGCTGAAAAAAAATCTGGCCTGCAGCCCCTGCTATAAAACAAAGTGCAAAAGCAAAGAGTGCATGGAGTTGATTAAGCCGCAGGAGGTGCTGGAAGTAGTTGACCACTTATTGAAATGAATATCCTTTATATCACTAACCATTTAAACACCGGCGGCATTACCAGTTATGTTTTGCGCCTCGCCTCAGCCCTGAAGGACAAAGGGCATAATATACATGTTGCCTCATCCGGCGGGGAGCTGCTTACGAAGTTTCTCGAAAAGGGGATAGATTATATCCATATTCCCATCAGGACAAAATGTGAAATAAGCCCCAAAATAATATTCAGCCTGCTTAAATTATTGCCTCTGCTTAAATCCAGGAATATTGAACTTATACATTGCAACAGCCGGACCACGCAGGTCCTGGGGTGTTTATTGAACAGATACAGCGGCGTTGCATATATATCGACCTGCCACGGATTTTTCAAAAAGCGGCTCTCCAGGCGGATTTTCCCCTGCTGGGGTAAAAGAATAATCGCTATAAGCGAGGAAGTCAGGGGGCATTTGCTCAAGGATTTTAATGTCGAAGGAACAAAAATCAGGGTGGTAAATCACGGCGTTGACATGGGGGCATTCAAGCCTCTTACGCAAGAGCAGTTGCGCCAGTTAAACAATAAATTCGGCCTGGGTAATTGGCCGGTAGTAGGCAATATCGGCAGGCTTTCTGACGTCAAGGGCCAGGAGTATCTTATCAGGGCGATGAAAAAAGTTTTATCGAAAGTGCCCCAGGCGCAATTATTGATTATCGGCGAGGGCAGAATGAGGGAGGGATTACTCCGGCTGGTTAAGGACTTGAGGATCGGCGGCAATGTATATTTTGTTCCGGCGGTAAAAGATATGAACGAGGCGCTGTCGTCTATGGATATTTTCGTCATGCCTTCCGTAAAAGAGGGGCTGGGCCTGGCGTTGATGGAGGCAATGGCCGCAGGCAGGGCAGTGGTTGCCTCTGGCGTAGGCGGGATTAAGACCCTGATTAAAGAAGGTTTTAACGGTTTATTAGTCCCGCCAAAGGATGCAGATGGGTTGGCCGCCGCTATATTAAGGCTGCTGGATAATCCCGAAGAGGCCAGGCGCCTGGGGGGAAATGCCAGGGATTTTATAGAGAAAAATTTTCCGCTTACTAAGATGGCCTCGGAGACAGAAAGGGTGTATCTGGAATGCGTTGGCTCAAAAGGATAACAATCAGTTTTTTTATTCTCTTTGCTTCGGTTTTTATTATATTTATCGCCGTTGCCAGCCGCCATTATATGCCTCCGGTTATAATGTACCACTCCGTCTTTCCCGGAGCAAAATACGAAAACAGGCTCGCCGTATCCGTAAGAACATTCGAAAGGCAGATGCGCTTCCTCAAAATTCACCGTTATAATGTCATAACCCTGCAGGAATTGGTTGATTTAATCCGCCGTAAAAATAAAATTCCTCCCCGGACAGTTGCCATAACCTTTGATGACGGCAATAAAGACAATTATACTTACGCCTTTCCGATACTGAAGAAATACGGGCTGCCGGCAACTCTTTTTGTGATTGTGGACGAAGTGGGGAGCCTGCGGCAAAACAAGCTTAGCTGGGAGGAGATTAAACAGATGCAGGATTCAGGGATATTTACCATCGGCAGCCATGCCCTGGGGCCAGAGCCGCTGACAAAGATTAAGTCCGCAGAGGAGTTAAAGAGGCAGATATTCGGTTCCCGCAAGATACTCAAGGAGCAGTTAGGCAAAGAGGTCGAAACTTTTAGTTATCCTGAGGGGAGATTTAACCCTGAAATCAGGCAGTTAGTTGTCGCTGCCGGATATAAAGCGGCGGTAGCGACAAACACGGGCAGGGATTATCCTAGTGACGACGTCTTTGCCTTAAAGAGGTTAAGGATCTCTGAAAACGCGGGGAATTTGTTTGTCTTTTGGGTAGAGACCAGCGGGTTCTATACTTTTATGAAAGAGAGAAGAAGGTGATATTGGGATGAAGGCAAAACGCATACTTATTTTTAACGTTAACTGGGTGGGAGACGTATTATTCTCTACCGCCACGATAAGGAACATCAGGCACAGTTTTCCTGATAGCTTTATCTCCTGCATCATTCCGGAGCGCTGTTATCCGGTCCTCAAAGGAAACCCCCATCTGGATGAAATACTCATCTTTAACGAAAAGGGCAGGCAGAAGAGCATAGTGGCGCAGCTGCGCTTTGTGAAGCTATTGCGCAGCAAAAGATTTGATACCGCATTTTTACTGCACCGGTCGTTTAGCCGTGCGCTGATCTGCCGCCTTGCAGGGATTAGCCAGATAATAGGGTATGTTACGAAAAAGCGCGGTTTTCTGCTTTCTAAAAAGATTTCTCCCCCCAAACAGGATAGCTTGCACCGCATCGATTATTACCTCAGGATAATTGAACAGGCGGGGTTAAGGGTCGAAGACAGGTATCCGGAGTTTTTCGTAACTGAGGAAGATGGGGCTTTCATAAAAAGTTTTTTGAAAGAAAACGCCATAGGCGAAACTGATTTCCTGGCGGTTATAAATCCGGGCGGCAACTGGCTTCCTAAACGCTGGCCTAAGGAAAACTGGGCGGAGTTGGCCGATAGGCTGAGCGTTGAATTTGCGGCAAAAGTTGTGATTACCGGGGCGGGGCATGACCGGAAGCTGGCCGCCGGTATCAGCGATAAAATGAAAGAGAAGCCGGTGATTGCCTGCGGGGTATTAAATTTAAAACAATTAGCAGCCCTGTCTAAGAGGGCGGATTTATTTATCAGCGCCGACACCGGTCCTTTGCATATCGCTACTGCCGCGGGCGCCAAAAAAATCATTGCCCTTTTTGGGCCGACCTCGCCCGAAGTTACCGGCCCTTACCCCTCAAAAAACGTTACCCTTATTTTAAAAGACGTCGGCTGCAACATCCCCTGTTATGTAGTGCACTGCAGGGACAACCGGTGTATGAAGGCGATCAGCGTAGAGGAGGTAATGGAGAAGGTAAGAGGATTTAATTCCTGTTAGAATATCGGAATATCAGATTATCGGAGCGAGAGAATCAGATTATCAGAACATTAGATTCTGACGTTTCTTCTGATACTCTGGTTTTCTGATATTCCAGTTCTGATATTCTGATACACTGATAATCTAACTCTATATTGCATTCTTTTTGCGTTTTTAATAATTATGGTTAAAAAAATCCTATTTATAACCTTAAGCAATATCGGCGATTGTATTTTAACTTTGCCGGCCTTAGATTTTTTATGCCAGAAGTTTCCTCAGGCAAGGATTACGCTAATTACCGCAGAGCGGCCGAGGCAGCTATTCGAGGATAACCCGCGGATAGAAAAGCTGATTGCCTATCAAAAGCGCGCCGGCTTTAAAGAAAACTTCCGGATTTTCTTGCGCTTAAAAAAAGAAAAATTTGACGCGGTTATCGATTTACGCAACACGCTCTTTGGGGCATTGCTTCCTGCGCAATATAAAATTCCCGCCTTTTTGCGTATTCCTGCGGATATGCATATGAAAGACAGGCACCTTTATAAAGCCTATAGTCGGTGGTCCATAGTCCATAGTAAAAAACTTGCCAGTAAAACAATTTCTTTACCGATAAAAAAGGATGATGAAGAGTACATTGAGAAAATATTCATAGAAAATAATATCAAAAAAGACGATAAGATTATTGTTATTGCGCCGGGGGCAAGGAGCCATATTAAAAGGTGGGGCAGGGATAAATTCAGCCTGCTTTGCAGAGAGCTTGCGCAGCAGGAGTTCAGGATAATCCTGGCAGGCGACCGGGATGACCGCCAGATTGCCGATTATATTATTCAAAAGGACCCAAAAGCCGGGCTGGTTAATCTTTGCGGGCAGACCACCCTTTCTCAACTGGGGGCGTTGCTAAAGGAAACGGCGTTATTGATCAGCAATGACAGCGCGGTATTGCACTTGGGGAGCTACCTGAATATTCCCGTGCTGGCAGTCTTTGGGCCCACTGACGATAGAAAATACGGCCCCTGGTCTGATACAAGTGCGGTGGTAAAAAAAGAGGTCTTCTGTCGCCCCTGCGAAAAGGCGCAGTGCAGGTTCGGGACTCTGGATTGCATGAGGCTGGTGACGGTGGAGGAGGTATTAAGGCAGGTAAAGCAACTCTTAGTCCATAGTCGGCAGTGTCCAATAGTCCACAGACAGAATAATATTTTTAAAAGGATACTCGTTGTGCGCACCGACCGCATCGGAGATGTCTTGCTTTCAACGCCTGTGATTAAGGCATTAAGAGAGGCGTATCCTGATGCGTATATTGCGATGATGGTGAGTGCTTATGCAAGAGATATCGCCGAAGGCAACCCCTGGCTGGATGAGGTGATAATTTACGATAAAGATGCCAGGCATAAGGGGTGGTTTGGTTCTCTGAAGTTTGCCTGCAGCCTGAAGAAGAGGAAATTTGACCTGGCCTTAATTCTGCATCCGACCAACCGCGTGCACCTGGTAACTTTTTTTGCGGCAATACCCAGAAGAATCGGCTATGACCGCAAATTAGGGATGCTGCTTACCGACAGGATAAAACACCGTAAGCAATTCGGAGAGAAGCATGAGCTGGAATACAATTTTGATCTCCTTAAAGCTCTGGGGATCCGGCCCGCTGCCAAAGATTTATTCATGCCCATAAAACCGGAATCAGAGGAGTGGGCAAAAGAGATATTGAGAGAGAGCGGCATCAAAGAAGAAGACCAGATACTGATCATCCATCCCGGCGCAAGCTGCCCGTCTAAAATCTGGCCGAACGAACGCTTTGCCGAGGTCGCCGATAGACTGGTTCAGGAATATAAATTTAAGGTTTTAATTATCGCCGGGCCAAAGGATATTGCTCGGGCGCAGGTGGTAATAAAGAAGATGAAAACTCCTGCGCTAAATCTGGCAGGCAGGAGTTCGGTAAGTCAATTAGCCAGCATCCTTAAAAAGTGCCGTTTGTTTATATCGAATGATTCAGGGCCGGTGCATATCGCCTCTGCCGTCGGCACTCCTGTTATCTCTATCTTCGGCAGGTCTCAAGCAGGTTTAAGCCCCAGGCGCTGGGGGCCGCTGGGCGCAAAGGATAAAGCCCTGCATAAGGACGTCGGTTGCATCGAATGCCTGGCGCATAATTGCGTCAGGGAGTTTACCTGCCTGAAGGCGATCACCGTGGATGACGTGCTCCAGGCAGCGGAACTGATTCTGAAAAGTTGAGCTGGTAGTGCCCTTGTCACTCTTCTCACTCTATGACGTTTTGCGTCTGGCAAGGCTCGTGTTTCTCGGGAACGCTCGCATTTCCCCAGCGTGGAAATGCTTCGCTCGGGTCGGCTGCGTCGCTCTCCCGCAGCCGGGTGGTGGATAAATCCGTCTTTTTAATTTAGGAGCCGGCTGCGGGAACCATGCCCGCTCCTTGCCTCCACGTCCCTCGAAATCACGAGCCTTGCCCGCCGCAAAAAGAGCGTTTAAGAAATGTCACTGGCAGTTCTTAAGGGTAATTATCGGTTGAATTTGGCTGAATTTGTGGTATACTTATAAATTCGTATGATTAATATAAATAAGGTAAAGAGATATTCAGTAAAGAAAAGGTTTAGCAAGGTAAAAAAGGCTGATTTTGCCGATTCTCCTGTGCGCGGGAGAAGTTTTTCTGCCTTTTATAACTCCTTACCCAATATATTAAAGGTAAAGGAGTTACGCGCCACTGCCGAGTCCATAATTGCCGCCCGCCGCAAGAAAAAAGCGGTAATTTTCATGGCCGGTGCGCACGTGATAAAATGCGGCTTAAATCCCGTGATCATCGAACTAATCAGAAAAAAAATTATCACCTGCATCTGCTTAAACGGCGCAGGTATCATCCATGATTTTGAAGTTGCTTTTCAGGGCAGAACCTCCGAAGACGTCGGAAAAAACTTGGCATCCGGCAGGTTCGGGATGGGTAAAGAGACTGCTGATTTCTTGAATAACGCCGTAAAAGAAGGGGTGTGTAGCGGGCTGGGATTAGGAGAAGCGGTGGCAGAAAAAATTACCGGTTCCAGACTGCGCTACAAAAATTTAAGCCTGCTTGCCAGCGCATTTAAATTTAAAATTCCGGTCTGTGTCTTTGCTGCCATCGGTACGGATATCATCCATCAGCATCCCTCTTTTGACGCCGCGCTTACCGGCGAAGGTTCGTTAAGGGATTTTCATCTACTCGTCGAGAACGTCTGCCGCCTGGATAAAGGCGGGGTGGTTTTGAACTTCGGCTCGGCGGTAATATTGCCGGAGGTCTTTTTAAAGGCGTTAAACCTGGCGCGTAATTTAGGCAACCGGGTGAAGGACTTTACCGCGGCAAATTTTGATATGATCTACCATTACCGGCCCGCGCAGAACCTGGTATCGCGTCCGGTGGCAGGGGCGGGCAATGGTTATTACATCGTCGGGCACCACGAAGTAATGCTTCCTCTGCTGGCGCAGGCGATAATAGAGAAAATATGAAATCCTTCAAAAACATAATCAACAGGTTTAAGCGGGCAAGGATTCTTGTTGTCGGCGACCTCATCCTCGATGAGTATATCTGGGGCAGCGTGGAGAGGATCTCCCCGGAGGCGCCGGTACCGGTGGTCTGGGCAAATAAAAGGACTTACCTGCCCGGGGGGGCGGCTAATGTGGCAAATAACATCCGTGCCCTCGGCGCCAAAGTTGCCCTGGTAGGGGTGGTGGGCGGATACAAGGATTCGGATATTTTACTTTCAGAGTTAAAAAAAAGCAAGATTAATACCAACGGCATCTTTACTGAGCGTGGGAGGCACACCACCCTCAAGACCAGGATTATCGCCGGCCATCAGCAGATGGTCAGGGTTGACTGGGAGCATACCCATGCCTTGCCGATGCAGTTAAACCGCAGGATTATCAGGTTCATAGAGGAAAAGATAAATAATTTCGACGGCATTATTATAGAGGACTACGGCAAGGGCGTTATTAATATGCAGTTATTAGCCGAACTTATAGAAGTTGCCCGCGCGCATAAAAAAATTATTACCGTTGACCCCAAAGAGGAGCATTTTGCGTATTACCGGGGGGTAACTGCGATTACGCCGAACCGCCGGGAACTTGAGAATGCCATGAGAAACATAAAAATCAAAGACACCTCCAACAGCTTCCGTCTGGACAACGACAGGTTATTCAGCGATAAGGATATAGACTCTGCGGCAGGCCGTATATTGGAATACCTGAAGCCGGAGTCAATATTAGTTACCCTGGGAGAGCAGGGGATGAAGTTGTTCGAAAAGGGCGGCCGCATAGCGCACATACCGACGGTGGCCAGGGAGGTCTTTGACGTCTCCGGTGCGGGTGATACGGTAATAGGTACCTTTACCCTGGCGCTTTGCTGCGGCGCCACTAACCTTGAAGCAGCCAGCCTTGCCAACTATGCCGCCGGTATCGTCGTCGGCAAGGTGGGTACGGCAACAACCAACAGGCAGGAACTGCTAGAGGCAATTAATTAAATTTAAAGAGAGGACAGATGGACGTAATCGGCATAATCCCCGCCAGGTATTCTTCTTCGAGGTTTGAAGGCAAGGTGCTGGCGGATATCGCAGGCAAGCCCATGATTCAGCATGTCTGGGAGCGGGCAAAACAGGCATTGCTGCTGGACGATTTAATTATCGCCTGCGACCATGAACAGGTCGCAGAGGCCGCAAGCAGCTTTGGCGCTAAGGTCGTTTATACTGCCAAGGCGCATACCAGCGGCACGGACAGGATAATCCAGGTCATAAATCCCATAGAGGTAAAAGTGGTGGTCAATATTCAGGGTGATGAGCCGCTGATTCATCCTACGATGATAGATAATGTTGCCCGCGCATTGCTTGAGAATAATTCCATAGCGATGGCAACGGTGATGAGAAGAATTAGCGAACCCGATGTTGTTAATGACCCCAATGTGGTCAAGGTGGTAGTGGATAAAAATAATTTCGCGCTTTATTTTTCCCGGGCGCCGATACCTTTTCTGGCCGCCAATTCCAACAACAGCAACCCCGTTTATTACAAACACATCGGCCTTTATGCCTATACCAAGGATTTTCTGTTCATTTATAAGAATCTGCCGATTTCCGATCTGGAGAAGACAGAATCGCTGGAGCAGTTAAGGGTATTGGAGGAGGGTTACCGGATAAAAGTTATAGAAACAGAATACGATACCGTGGGGGTAGATACCCCGCAGGACTTAGAGAAGGTCAAGGAACACTTACTGGATAAATAAAGAATGATTAGGCCCGTAAAGATCGGCAAGATTAAAATTGGCGGGGGCAATTCCCTGGTCTTAATCGCCGGGCCCTGTGTTATTGAATCAAAGGCACTCTGCCTTGATACCGCCAAAAGGATAAAAGATATTACCGTAAAACTGGGCATCCCCTTTATTTTTAAATCCAGCTATGATAAGGCAAATAGGCTCTCGCTTGATTCTTTTCGCGGGCCGGGGATAGAAAAGGGCTTAGAGATCCTTGCCGCGGTAAAACAAAAATTAAAAATACCGGTGCTAAGCGATATACACTGCCAGAATGAGATTAGCGCAGCCGCCGGGGTGCTGGATGTGATTCAGATTCCCGCATTTTTATGCCGCCAGACCGATATCGTGGTGGCGGCGGCAAAGACAAAGAAGCCGATCAATATCAAAAAGGGGCAGTTCCTGGCGCCGGCGGATATCCTGCCGATTATCAGAAAAATCGAAGCCAGCGGCAACAGGTCAATTCTCGTTACCGAACGCGGTTTTTGTTTCGGGTATAATAACCTAGTTTCGGATTTCAGGAGCCTGGGTATAATCAGGGAGTTCGGTTATCCGGTAATTTATGACGCCACGCACAGCGTGCAGCTGCCCGGGGGCAGGGGCGGTTCTTCAGGAGGACAGCGGCAGTTTATCGAGGGGTTGTCGCGTTCGGCGGTTGCCTTTGGCTGCGACGGGTTATTTTTAGAGGTGCACCCAAGGCCTGAAGCCGCGCTCTGCGACGGCCCGAATACGATAGCTATTAAAGATCTGGAAAAACTCCTGATACAGGTCAAAAAAATAGAGGCGGCTTTAGAAAAATGAACGTCTTAAAGAGGGCAAGAGAGGTTTTGGAGATTGAAGCGCAGGCGATCCGGAATTTAAAACCCCGTATCGGAGGCAGTTTTAAAGAAGCCCTAAAAGTTCTCTTGAGGACAAAGGGGAGGGTGGTGGTAAGCGGCATGGGCAAGACCGGGATTATCGCCCAGAAATTTTCCGCTACCCTGGCATCCACAGGCACGCCCAGCCTGTTTTTACATACTGCCGAGGCAATCCACGGAGACCTGGGGAAGGTAAGGGCGGAGGACGCGGTAATTATAATCTCAAACAGCGGCTCCGGCGAAGAGATGAAGCAGCTCCTGCCTCTATTAAAAAAAATCGGTTCAAAGATTATCGCCCTGACCGGAAATCATAAATCAATATTGGCAAAATACAGCGATGTAGTTTTGAACGTTTCCGTTAAAAGGGAGGCCTGTTCTTTAGGCCTGGCCCCTACCGCTTCCACTACCGCCACCCTGGCGATGGCCGACGCACTGGCAGTCTGCCTTCTGGAGTTAAAGGGCTTTAAAGAGAAGGACTTTGCATTTTTCCATCCCGGCGGGGCATTGGGCAGGAGGCTTATCCTAAAGGTGGAAGACATAATGAGGAAGGGCAAGTCTAGCCCAATTGTAAACGAAGAAAAAAGAGTTTATCAGGTTTTATTGAAAATTACGCAAAGCCGGGCAGGTTCCGCAACAGTAGTAAACAAACAGGGAAAAGTAACCGGCATCTTTACTGACGGGGACTTAAGGCGGCACCTGGAGAGCGATTCCTTGCGCCTTCCCCGGCGCAAGGTAAAAGAGGTAATGACCAGAAACCCTACCCTTATTCCTAAGGAGATGCTTGCTGCCGAGGGGATGAGCATTATGAGGGAGAAGAGGATTGATGAGATCCCGGTAGTGGATAAGACCGGGAGGCCCGTAGGGTTGCTCGATGTGCAGGACCTTCTGAGGGCAGGCCTGCTTTAATAATTTAATCAATGGCAGAAACGTCTGTAGTCAAGGAATTAAAATTAAAAGTAAACAAGATAAAATTATTACTGCTTGATGTTGACGGCGTGCTTACCGACGGAAAAATAATTTACGACTCCGCAGGCAGGGATACGAAAAATTTTTCTGTCACCGACGGCCTGGGGATAACTCTGCTCAAAAAAGCGGGGATTCCCACGGTATTAATCAGCGCCAAGGGCTCAGGCGCGATTAAGCCGCGTGCCCGCGACATGGGGGTAGAGGATATTTTTGAGAACGCCTCTCCCAAGACGGCAGTACTGGAGCGTATCCTGAAAAAATACAGGGTTAGTGCCGAAGAGGTCTGTTTTGCCGGAGATGATTTAGTGGACGTCTGCCTGATGAAAAAAATCGGTTTTCCGGTAGCGGTATTTAATGCCGCAGCAGAAGTAAAACAGGCGGCCTCCTATATTACGCTCAAGGAGGGGGGCAGGGGGGCGGTACGCGAAATCGCCGAGCTCATCCTTAAATTCCAGGATAAATGGCAGCAGGTTTTAAAAAGCTATGATATTGGTTAGAAGATTACTATTAACTTTAAGTTTATTATTTCTGATAATACCCGGCTTGTACGCAGAAGGAGCTCAAGATACGCAAGAGTCCGACCAGCAGATTAATGATTTCAACCTGGTAGGCTATGGGGAGAGAGGCAAAAAAAGCTGGGACCTTGCCGGTAAGACCGCCAACATATTCACCGACGTAGTGAAACTCCAGGATGTTGAAGGCAACCTTTACGGCAAAGAGGAGGATGTCAATCTTCTTGCCGATAAAGGCGATTTTAATAAGAAGGACGGCAAGATCCACCTGGAGGATAATGTGGTGATCACCACAACCTCGGGGATGAAGCTGACCACCGACTCCCTTGATTATGACCGCAAAAACCAGCTGATGACTACGCCGGATATAGTCAATATCGCAAGGGAAAACCTGACCGCGGTGGCCCGCGGCGCCAGCGGCGATCCCGGCTTAAAGAAAGTCGCTCTTAAAGAAGAAGTCAGGCTGGATATAATACCGGCAACCGCAAAAGATGAGCCCTTAGGCAGCAAAAAAGAAAAGATTATTATTACCTGTGACGGCCCGCTGGAGATAGATTATGAAAAAAATATTGCCGAATTTAATAAGAATGTTAAAGTAGATAGGGATAATTCGCAGATTTACAGCGATAAGATGATTGTTTATTTTATCCCCGGAGAGAAAAAGGCCGCAGGCACAAAAGAAGATGCGGCGGCAAAAGATACCAGCGCCGGATTAATGACTTCCAGTATCGATAAGATTTTTGCCCGCGGTAACGTCAAGGTTGTACGCGGGGAAAATACTTCTTATAGCGATGAGGCAATTTACAATACCGCCGACAGTAAAATTATCCTGCAGGGGCGGCCGAAATTAATACTCTATTCGACGGAGGAGATGAAGAATGCACCTCTTGGAGGTTAAGGGTTTATCCAAGTCTTACGACGGCAAAGAAGTGGTCCGGGGCGTGGATATTCTGGTAAAGCGCGGGGAGATTGTCGGGCTCTTAGGCCCCAACGGCGCCGGAAAAACCACCACCTTTTATATGGTTGTGGGGATTATCCCTCCCAACCGCGGAAGCATTATTTTTGATAATAATGATATAACAAAACTCCCTATCCACGAACGGGCGCGCTTCGGCATCGGCTATCTTTCCCAGGAGGCATCGGTTTTCAGAAAACTTACGGTTGAAGAAAACATCATGGCAATTCTTGAGACGCTGCCGATTAACAAGGCCGAAAGAAGGCGCAGGTTAGAGAGCCTTTTGGAGGAGTTAAATATCTCTCACTTGAGCAAGCATAAGGCCTACACTCTCTCGGGCGGAGAGAGAAGGCGCCTGGAGATTACGCGGGCCCTGGTCACCAACCCTTCTTTTATACTGTTGGACGAGCCGTTTTCCGGAATAGACCCGATTGTAGTCAACGAGGCGCAGGAGATCATCAAGGAGTTAAAGGATAAGGGGCTGGGGATTCTTCTGACCGACCACAACGTCAGAGAGACCCTTTCCATAACCGACAGGGCCTATCTTATTGCCGAGGGCAGGATCCTTATCTCCGGCTCAGCGAGCGAATTGATTGATAACCCCCAGGCACGGCAGATTTATCTGGGTGAAAAATTCAGAATGTAAGTGAGGTCTAGGTTTATGGAGGCGAAGCCGACATAAACCTATGACCGAACTTATCCCGAAGCATACGCAGAAAATTTCGTAAGAAATTTTCAAGTGTTTATGCGAGGGATCTAAAATAGCGTCTAAACTTATGGAGGCGAAGCCGAGATAAGTTTATGACCAAACTTATCCTAAGCAGCCTGTTTTTGGCTGCGAAGGATCTCAATAAGGAGCATATTTTATCATGAAGCGGGAAGTAAAAAAGATTGACGGCACCACCAGAGAGATGACTATTGAAGTAAGCGGCGACAGCGTAACGCATAAATTCGAAGAGGTCTTCGCAAAAATCGCCAAAGAGACAAAGGTAGCGGGTTTCCGGCCCGGGCATGCACCGCGCAATATTATCGAGAAGCACTATGCCTCCCATGCCCATGAGCAGGTGCTTAAGGAGTTAGTGCCGGATGTCTACAGCCGGGCAATCCAAGAGGAGAAGCTCGATGTAATAGAGATGCCTAAGATTTCGGAGGTCAGGCTTGACCGGAACAGCCTTTCTTTTAAGGCAGTAGTTTCGGTAAGCCCGGAAGTGGCGATAAAAAATTACCGGGGGATAAAAGTAGATTATCAAAAGGCGAGCGTTTCTCCGGATGAGGTGAAGCGCAGCATAGAGTCCTTAAAGGAATCGAGGAAGGTCGATTCGATAGATGATAATTTCGCCAGGAGTTTGTGTTACCCGTCACTTAGCGATTTGGAAAAAGCCATTGAAAGGCAGATTTTTTCGCAGAAGGAGAATAGCCTGCGCCAGAATGTAGAAAACCAGATTATCGAAAACCTGCTCAAACAAGTAAATTTTAATCTGCCCCAAACGATGGTCAAGCGCCAGCTGGAGGAGTTAGTCAGGCAGGCCAAGCTTGACCTTGCCCTTAAAGGGATGCCCCGCGAAAAGTTAGACGAACAGGAACAAGAGATGGTTAAGGAGCTTGAGCCGGAGGCAAAAAGGCAAGTGAAGGTCTACCTGATATTGTCTGAAATCGCAAAAAAAGAAAATATCCCGCTTGATAATAATATGCCGCGTAAAATAATGGAGTTCTTATTAAAAGAAGCGGACTGGAAGGCAGGTTAATTTTTTAAAACGGAGGTGAATATGGGCATAAGGATGCAGACATTGGTTCCCATGGTCATTGAGCAGACGGCGAAGGGCTATGAGCGCGCCTATGATATTTATTCGCGCCTGCTTAAGGAGCGTATTGTATTTATCGGCACGCCCGTCGAAGATTACGTGGCAAACCTGGTGATTGCCCAGATGTTATTTTTACAGATGGAAGACGTAAATAAAGATATTAACGTATATATAAATTCTCCCGGCGGTTCGGTAACTGCGGGGCTGGCAATATATGACACCATGCAGTTTGTAAAATGCGACGTCGCCACCTACTGCGTGGGACAGGCATCCAGTATGGGGGCGTTGCTTTTATGCGCTGGGACCAAAGGAAAACGCCACTGCCTGCCTAACTCCAGGATTATGATCCATCAGCCCTGGGGTGGCATTCAGGGGGCGGCAGAGGATATCTCCCGCCATGCACAGGAGATCCTGAAGATGCGCGATAGGATAAACCAGATCCTCTCAAAACACACCAAGCAGCCGCTGGAAAAAATCCAGAAGGATACCGACAGGGATTATTTTATGTCGGCAGAGGAGGCCAAGGATTACGGGTTAATCGACGAGGTAATTATACAGGAGGCAAGGAGGAGTAAATGAGAAAGACTTACTTATTGACACCGGGGCCCACACCCCTTCCTTCAGAGGTTCTAGAGGCAATGGCCCGGCCGATAATACATCACCGCACCCCGCAATTCCAGGCAATAATAAAAGAGGCCCACGAGGGCTTAAAATACGTATTTCAGACTAAAAATGATTGTTTTATGCTGGCCTCTTCCGGTACCGGGGCGATGGAGGCGGCAGTGGCAAATCTACTTTCGCCGCAGGATACGGTAATTACGGTCGAGGGGGGGAAGTTTGGCGAGCGCTGGACAGAGCTTTGCAAGGCATACGGGGTAAATTGCGAAGTTATTAAGGTGGAATGGGGAAAGCCGGTTGAGTCCGAAGAGATAAAGAAGAGGCTAAAGGCAAACCCGCGAATCAAAGCCGTTTTTACCACGCTTTGCGAGACTTCCACCGGCGTTACCAACGATATTGAGGCAATCGGCAGGGTTATAAAGGATACGGAGAGCGTATTGGTAGTGGATGCCATCAGCGGATTAGGGGCTATTTCCTGCGCAAGCGATGCCTGGCATTGCGATGTGGTGGTTTCCGGTTCGCAAAAAGGGCTGATGCTTCCGCCGGGATTAGGTTTTATTTCCGTCAGCCCCAAAGCCTGGAAACTAGTTGATTCCGCCAAATGCCCGCGCTATTACTTTAATTTAAAGAAGGCAAAAAAAGCCTATGATCAGGTAGATACTCCTTTTACTCCGGCGATAACTCTGATTGTTGCCCTTTGCCAGGCATTAAAGATGATGCGGGAGGAGGGCCTGGAGAATATCTTTTTACGCCATAAAAAAATGGCCCGGGCAGTAAGGAATGCGGTAAAGGCGCTAGGGCTGGAGTTATTTGCCCCGCATGCCGCCTCGGATGCGGTCACCGCGGTTAAGGTTCCCGCGAATATCGACACGGGCAAACTCGTAAAGACCATGCGCGATACTTACGGAGTAACCATAGCCGGGGGCCAGGGGGACCTGAAAGGCAAGCTATTCAGGATTGCCCATATGGGCTATATCGGGGAGTTTGATATTATTACGGGTATCTCCTGCCTGGAGAAGGTATTGCAGCAGATGGGGCATAAGTTCGAATTAGGCTCAGGCATAAAAGCAGCTGAGGAAGTATTTTTGCAGGGGGAGTAAAAATGATTAAGATATTAGTCAGCGACGCATTGTCGGAAGAAGGACTCAAAATACTCAAAGAGGTGAAGGAGTTCAAGGTCGATGTTAAGACAGGGATGAAGCCGCAGGAGTTAATAGGGGTTATCAAAGATTACGATGCCCTGCTGGTAAGGAGCACAACCAAGGTAACCCGCGAGGTGATTAAAGCTGCCGATAGATTAAGGGTAATCGGCCGTGCCGGCGTGGGCCTGGATAATGTAGACCTGGATGCGGCCACGCAGAAGGGGATAATCGTAATGAACACTCCCGGAGGCAACACCATTTCTACCACCGAACATACCATGAGTATGATCCTGGCGCTTTCCAGGAACATAGCGCAGGCGGATATCTCCATGAAGAAAGGCGAATGGAAGCGTTCAAAGTTTATGGGAGTTGAACTTTATGCAAAGACGCTTGGCATAATCGGGCTGGGCAGAATCGGTTCGGAGCTGGTAAAAAGGGCCCTCGCCTTCGGGATGAAGGTCCTGGCCTATGACCCTTTCCTTTCACTGGAAGTCGCCAAGAATCTGGGCGTAGAGGTAACCGAATTAAAGAAACTGCTTCAGCGCTCTGACTATATCAGCGTGCATGCTCCCTTGGGCAAAGAAACAAAACATATGATTTCCGATAATGAGTTTGCTTTGATGAAGAAGGGGGTACGGGTGATTAATTGCGCCCGCGGCGGAATTATTGATGAGGCAGCATTAGCAAAGGCAGTTAAAGACGGAAAGGTCGCCGGTGCGGCCCTGGATGTATTTGAGCAGGAACCGTTGCCTGCCGACAGTGAACTTTTAAAATACGACAATATTATAACTACGCCTCATTTAGGCGCCTCAACCGAAGAGGCCCAGGTTAACGTGGCTATTGAGGTATCGGAGATAGTGCGCGATGCCCTGCTCAACAGAGGCATCCGTAATGCCGCCAATTATCCCTGCCTTGAGCCGGAGGCAAGCAAGATTATCCAGCCGCAGATAAATCTGGCGGAGAAATTAGGGATGTTCGGCAGCCAGTTAGTGGAGGGGAGGATCTGCGAATTGAATATAAAATACAGCGGAGAGATTATCAAGCAGACCCTCGCACCCCTGACGCTTGCGCTGGTCAAGGGCGTGCTTTCTCCCATATTGCGGGAGACGGTAAATTTTATCAATGCCGTGGCATTGGCAAAAGAGCGGGGCATCAAAATAAGCGAAGCAAAGTCCTCGCAGGAAGAGGAATTCGTCAGCCTGATTGAACTCCAGATAAAAACCGATAAAGAGACCCGCAGTATCTGCGGTACGCTGTCGGCCAATAAACAGCCGCGGGTGGTAAAGATAAATCAATATTATGTGGAACTATCCCCCTGCGGAGAGATGATTTTTATACAGAACCTGGATAAGCCGGGTCTCATCGGTAATTTAGGGACGCTTTTAGGAGAACATAATATTAATATCGCGGCAATGACCTTCGGCCGCGATAAGCGCGGCGGCAAGGCGATCAGCGTATTGAACGTAGACACTCCCGTATCAGCGGCGATCCTGGCCAAAATAAAGAAGCTCAAAGATATTCTGACGGTAAAGCCAATAAAAATATGAAGGCCCCAAAGCCTAAAATACCAATAACCAAACCCCTGGTTTGGTTATTGACCACAGGTTTTTTCATGGCACTTTTTTTTGCCGCTAATGCCTATGCCGGGGAGATTACCATTTTATATACCGGCGGGACTCATGCCATGCTCTATCCCTGCAACTGCCCCAAAGAACCCGACGGAGGCATTGCCAGGCGGGCGGCCCTGATTAAAGAGCTAAGGCAGAAATACCCTGCCTGCCTGGTTTTGGATTCGGGGAATTTTTTCGCCGGCGGCCTTCTGGATGAATATACGCAGAATACCCAGCTCGATAAAAAACGCACAATTATAAACCTTAAAGCCATGGCGATGATGGGGTATGATGCCGTAGCAGTGGGCGATGCGGAATTTAATTTCGGCAAAGAGTTTCTGCTGGAAAATATCGATAAATCGCAGCTCTCCTTTCTCTCCTGCAACATTAACTTCAGTAAATTTCTCCCGTCGCTGGTAAAGGAAATTGCCGGGACCAGAATCGGCATCATCGGCTTGACCTCGCCCAAGGCTATGCAGAAGGCGGGGGGGCTTAAATTCATCGACCCTAAACTCGCGCTGACGGCACAGGTGGATGAATTAAAGAAAGAGGGGGTAAAGGTAATCGTGCTTTTAAGCAATCTGGAGGGGGCCCAGAACCAGGGCCTGATCGAAAGTATAAAGGGGATAGATATTATTATTGAAGGTAGCGGGTCTGACGAGCAGCCTTTCGAGAAAATAGCCGATACTTTAATTGTGAGGGCGACCCGGCAGGGCCGCAGGCTGGATAAGCTTACCTTTTTGCTGCAAGAGGATAAGATAACGGATTTTAAGGTGGAGAACTTACGCCTGGGGGATGAAATTAAAGACGATCCCGAGATTCTTCTAGTGTTGCCGAAGTGCTTCAGGGATGCCAACTGCAGACAGGGCGGCGTGGAAGGCAGCTGCAAAGACCCCGGCGAGAACAACGCTTCCTGCGTATTCGAAAAATCGCCGGCAATAAAACTTTTAGTTATTACCGCCAGCAAATGCAAGACCTGTAATACCTATGACGTCGTCGGCTCTTTGAAGAAACACTTTCCGGGGCTGGATATTTCTTACCTTTCTTATCCCGGCAGAAAAGCCCGGGAGATTATCAGGGAGTCTGCAATTACCGCACTGCCTGCCTATCTTTTCGGTGCGGAGGTCGAAAAAGACAGGAAATTCGCCCAGTTCAAGGGGAACCTCGAGAAAAAGGGGGAGTATTATTTATTGTCGCCCCGGGCAAGCGGCATCACCTATTTTATAGACCGGAAGGAAGAAAAGGGAAGATTTGATTTATTTTTGAGCCTTTTTAATAAAGATAGCAGCAAGATTCTGGAGGTAACCCGGGAATTTAATCCCGGGCTGCATTTTTTGGCCATTGAAAAAGAGGGCGAATTTGATGCTGCCGCAGGCCAGCCCGAAGCGGAAGAATACCTGCGCGCGGTTTGCGTAAAGAAATATTATCCGCAAAAATTTTGGGATTATGTAAGCTGCCGGGCCGCCGATATCAACAGCTCCTGGTGGGAGGATTGCGCCGCAGGCCTGGATACGCATAAAATTAAAACCTGCGCCAGGGGCCAGGAGGGGCAGGCACTTTTAAGGGAGAATATCAGCACTAACCAGGAGATACAGGTTTTATTCGGTCCGGTATATATGCTGGACAACAAAGAGATCTTCAGCACAAAAGGTGCCCCATCCAAAGAAGAGCTGGAGAGGATAATTGGTAAGCGATGATAGTTAGATCCTTCGTCCGCCACAAATCTTGGCGGACTCAGGATCAATTCGTCCTTCGCTTTGCTCAGGACTCGATGGACGATTCTGAACAAAGTGAAGAATCTCGCGCATTAACTTACTCACACTTTCAGTGTTCGTAAGTTAAGCGCTCATTGAGGTGATTTATGAAAACTAAACCCAGGATATACATTATTGACGTGACCAACCGTGACGGCGTGCAAACTTCCCGGATCTGCCTATCCAAGCTGCAGAAGACGATGATCAATATTTACCTTAACGAAATGGGCATCTTCCAGTCGGAGTTCGGTTTTCCGGTTACGCATCACGAAACAAATTATCTGAATGCCAATCTGGAACTGGCGCAGAAAAAAGTAATCTTTCCGATGCGGCTGGGGGGATGGATCAGGGCAACCAGAGACGATGTGAATGCGGCTTTCCGGATGGTGCCGCAGATAAAGCACCTGAATTTATCCATTTCTACCTCCGACCAGATGATCCTGCATAAATTCAAAGGAAGGCTTGACCATCAGTCGGTGATAAAGGAGATGGCCTCTGCGGTTGGGCAGGCTAAGAAGCTGGGGGCGCGCAGCGTCGGTGTGAACGCAGAGGATGCCTCGCGCACGAAGATGGAGTATTTAATCGAATTTTCACTGGCCGCTAAAAGCGCGGGGGCCGAGAGGATTCGTTATTGCGATACCTTAGGTTGCGATACGCCCTTTACCATCTACGAAAGAATCAGGCTGCTTGCCGGGAAGGTCTGTCTGCCGGTTGAAGTCCACTGCCACAATGATTTGGGGCTGGTGGTGGCAAATTCCATTGCCGGGGCAAAGGCGGCAAATGACGCCGGATTAGATGCCTACATAAATACCTGCGTCAACGGCATGGGCGAACGTGCCGGCAATGCCGACCTGATTTCTGTAATCCTGGCTATCAAATACGGCAACGGTATGCAGGAATACGCCTTAAGCGAAAAAGTTAATCTGAAGATCGCCTGGCGGATATCTAAGTATGCATCTTATGCCTTCGGCGTGCCCATACCCATAAACCAGCCGGGAGTGGGCGCTAATGCCTTTGCACATGAATCGGGAATTCATGCCGACGGCGCCCTGAAAGACAGGCGCAATTATGAACTCTATGATTTTGAAGAATTAGGCAGGGGGGAGCCGGAAGTGGTCCAGACCGGGCGCAGGATAACCGCCGGAGAATATTCGGGGATAAAGGGCTTCAGGAACGTCTATGAGAAACTGGAAGTCTCATTTGCCGACGATAAAGAGGCCAAAGAGGTTCTGGAATTGGTCAGGTATGCCAATGTCCATAATCAGAAATCCCTGGTTGATGAGGAGCTGAAGTTTATCGCCGGGCATCCGGATATTGCGCGCAAGATTTTTACCATGGCACCGTAAAATTATGAATACCGTAATAGTTGGGACGCAATGGGGGGACGAAGGCAAGGGCAAGATAATCGATATCCTGTCCGCTAAGGTAGATTATATCGTGCGTTATCAGGGCGGCAATAATGCCGGGCATACCGTCGTCGTAAATAATCAGGAGTATATATTTCATCTGATGCCCTCCGGGATATTGCATAAAGGCAAGATCTGCTGTATCGGAAACGGCGTGGTAATTGACCCGGCGGTGCTTCTGGAGGAGATCAGGGGGCTTGCTGCCTGCGGGATCAACATTGACGGACGCCTCAAGATATCCTCCCTGGCCCACGTCATCCTTCCTTACCACAGGATACTCGATAAACTGCGCGAGAAAAAAAGGGCGCACAAGATCGGGACAACAGGCAGGGGTATCGGCCCCTGTTATGCCGATAAAATCATCCGTTGCGGCATAAGAATGATTGACCTTTTAAACCCGGCGGTATTGCGCGACAAATTGAAGGATAATCTCAAAGAAAAAAACGAGGTCTTTAGAAAAGTTTATGGCCACCGCGGGTTTCAATTCGGCGATGTCTTTAAGGAGTACCTGAATTACGGCAAAACCTTTTCTCCGTATATCTGTGACACCGCTTCCCTGCTTAATAATGCGGTCAGGAATAAAAAGGACCTTCTTTTTGAGGGGGCACAGGGCACCTTTTTAGATATTGATTTCGGGACCTATCCTTACGTAACTTCTTCCTCCACGACCGCCGGCGGGGCCTGTATCGGCACGGGGATTTCTCCGGTGCTGATAGATAAGGTGGTAGGCGTGGCAAAGGCTTATACTACGCGTGTTGGGGAGGGCCCTTTCCCTACGGAATTCCCGTTAAATTTCGGCAACTTTATGAGGGACAAGGGCAGGGAATTCGGCGCCACTACCGGTCGGCCGCGCAGATGCGGATGGTTTGATGCCGTTATGGTAAAAGAAGCGGCGGCGATAAACGGGATTTCGGAACTGGCAATAATGAAGATGGATATATTGGATGGGTTAAACTCCGTTAAGGTCTGTACGGGATATCAATATAAAGGTAAGACATTCAAGGGATTCCCTCATGACCTGGAGGCAGTAAGAAAGGCCAGGCCCCGGTATAAAGAACTGCCCGGCTGGAGTAAGACGGTCGATAATACCAGAAGGCTGCGCAGGTTAGACCCCAACGCAAAAAAATACCTCAGGTTTCTGGAGGATATCCTTGGCGTAAAGATTTCCATGATCTCATTCGGTTCCGCCAGAGAAGAGACTTTGTATATCTGACTACACAAATATCTTGACTATAAATACCGCTTATGTTATAGTAAGTAAACATGCAACTTCGTAACAAAAGTCGGCGAAGAATCCGCCACAAGGCGTTGGCGGATTCAATTCCCCGCCACGAATCATGGCGGGTCATTGAAGGAGAAATAGTATGAAAAGTAAATCCATAAAGACCGTTTTAATAATCCTTGTAAGCTTATCTTTAGCAGGCTGTACTTTTATCTTTCAGAAAGGCAGGCGCTCCGATATGGAAAAGATAAATGAGCTATCCCGCCAGGTAGATGAATTAAACCAGGCCAAGAAAATGCTGGAAGAGCAGTTCGCGCAGGAGATTGCCGATAAACAGGTCAGGCTGGAGATGCAGGAGAAGGGCCTGGTCCTTACCGTGGTCGGAGACCTTTTATTTGATTCGGGAAAGGCTACCATCAGGCGCGAGGCATATCCGGTGTTGGATAAAGTCGGTTTTTTCCTGAAAGAAAATGTCCCGAATTTAAATGTTGCAATAGAAGGCCATACGGACAATCAGCCCATTCAGCATTCCGGATGGAAGTCCAACTGGGAGTTATCCACTGCGCGCGCCTTAAGCGTCCTGCATTATTTAGTCAATCAGGAGAATATTTCGCCAAAACGCCTTTCGGCAATCGGATACGGAGAGTACCGTCCGGTCGTTTCCGATGATACTAAGGAGGGCAGGCAGCTCAACCGCAGGGTGGAGATTGTAATCATGCCCAAAGTCACAAAGGTCAAGGGGCAAAAAAAGGATATGCTTGAACCGCAGGAGAACCTGAAATAAGTGAGGCCACGACTTAGCGAGCGGTAAGCGAAGCTAAGTCGTCTGGCCGAACTTATCATGAGTCCGCCGAAGGCGGACGAAGGATCTTAAACGCAGGGTAAACTTATGGAAGAAAACATTAAAAGCAGGATAATTATAGTATTATCGGTATTGGCGCTCATATTTTTTGTCGGGTGTTTAAAGTCCTGCGGTAACGCCTCCCGTCAGAAACAGGCCCGCGATAAAGAGATGGCTGCCAGGCTGGACCTGGAGGAAAAAATCAGTAAGATCTCCCAGGAAAGTTCAGTGTCAGACGAGAAACTTAAGGCAGCGGTAAAAGAGCTGCAGGATGCCAAGATCGAGCTTGACCAGGCCAAAAGGGCCCTTAATGAGGAGCAGTTGGCCAGCCAGGGCCTCAAGGAAGAGCTGCACAAGGTTACCAAATTAAAAGAGACGCTTGAGGAGGATTTGAAAGAAGCGCTGGTTACGGATAAGTCAAGCAGGCCCAGAAGAAAATGATTATATGATGTTATAAGGGAGGGGAAGAAACGAGCGAAAGAGGAATTTTCCTAAAGGGGATAATTATCCCCTTTTTTATTAAGTGAAGCCTAAACTTACGCGAATGTAAATGAGCGTAAGTTTATGACTGAACTTATCCTGAGTCCTGAGTGGAACGAAGGACGAAGGATCTCCAATGGAGGTTCTGATGCATATTGTACGCAAGAAAAAAAGTAAATTAAAAAAATCCAGACCAGCCAGAGGGACTGCCCGTTCGCCTGCGAAAAAGCCCCGGCTACGGACCGTTAATCCTTTGCCTTATGCACAGCCGAAGAAAGAAACCTTTCCCAGCGAAGAGGTGGCGATAGAAAGACAAAAGTTTTCACAGCCTGCGGCTGCCGTTCCTGCGCAGCGCTATTTTACAGAGGAGTTGCCGCAACATTACGGCAGGGACGTTATCGTCCTGCAGGTCCGTGACCCGAAGTGGCTGCATGCCTACTGGGAGCTGCAGGAATTAAAAGAAGAGTTTCACAACGCCAGGCTTATACTGCGCGTATACGATATAAGCCAGATCATATTTGACGGGAGGAATGCGCACAGTTTTTTTGACATAGAGATAAGCGGTTATCTGGGTAGTTGGTATATTCAGGTTGGCCCGGGGAGGTCATGGTGCGCGGAGTTGGGTTTCAGGTTAAATGACGGGACTTTCATAAAATTATTACGTTCCAATACAGTGCATACGCCGCTGGACGGCCCCTCCCGGATTACCGATGAGGAATGGATGGTCCAGGAGGATATTTTTGCCCGCCTTTACGGTATGGGTTTCGGATTCGGCAAAAGCTCGCCTGTGGGCAAGGCCTGGCAGAAACGGATAAAAAAGATGCTTCTTGCCAGAGACGTCTCTTCGCGCAGGATCAGTTCATAAATTATGCATAAAGGATACCTCTGTTTAGTCTTACACGGCCACCTGCCTTTCGTGCGCCATCCGGAATATGAAAACTTTCTGGAAGAGGAGTGGCTGTATGAGGCGATAACGGAAACCTATATTCCCCTAATACTGCTCTTTGAAAAATTGACGCAGGAAAAAATAGATTTCCGCCTGACTATGACCTTAAGCCCGACGCTGGTTTCCATGCTTGGCGACCCCTTGCTGCAGGAGCGGTATCTGCGCCACATCAATAAGCTGGTTGAACTGGCCCGCCGGGAGACAGAAAGGCTGACGCACGAGCAGGATTTTAAGGGCCTGGCCCAGAGGTATCTTGAGGAGTTTTCTCTGGCGCGCGATACCTTCAATAAATACAGCCGTAACCTCGTCAGCGCTTTTAAGAATTTTCAGGACCTGGGAAAACTGGAGATTATTACCTGTGGCGCAACTCACGGATTTTTCCCCCTGATGGATGTCTGCCGGGAATCGGTGACAGCGCAGATTAAGGTGGCAGTTGAGCACTACCGGAGGGTATTCGGCAGGGGCCCGAGGGGGATCTGGCTTCCGGAATGCGGCTATATTCCCGGAATCGACGGGATCATCAAAGATGCGGGGATCAATTATTTTTTTGTCGATTCCCACGGCATTCTAAACGGCACGCCCCGCCCTAAATACGGGGTATTTGCCCCGGTTTATTGCAAGGGTTCGGGGGTGGCCTGTTTCGGCAGGGACCTGGAGTCCTCAAAGCAGGTCTGGTCTTCCGTAGAGGGCTATCCCGGCGACTATAATTACCGTGAGTTTTACCGCGATATCGGCTTTGACCTGGATTACGATTACATCAAGCCCTATATCCACCCCGACGGCATAAGGATAAACACCGGGATTAAATATTACCGCATTACCGGCACCGGCAACCACAAGGAGGCATATGTGCCTGCCTGGGCCAGAGACAAGGCGGCGGAGCAGGCCGGAAATTTTATGTTCAACCGCCAGAAACAGGCCGGCTACCTCTTTGATTTTATAAAGAAAAAACCGATAATAGTCTCTCCGTACGACGCGGAACTATTCGGCCACTGGTGGTATGAAGGGGTGCTGTGGCTTGAGTTCCTTTTCAGGAAGATTGCCTTTGACCAGGATGAGATCAGCCTGATTACGCCTTCGGAATACCTGGCGGAAAATCCGCGCAATCAGGTAATCGCCCCTTCGATGTCCAGCTGGGGGTGGAAGGGTTATAACGAAATGTGGATGCAGGGGCCAAACGACTGGATTTACCGCCACCTGCACGCCGCTTCAGGCCGGATGACGGAATTGGCAAAGGGTTTTCCCCGCGTAAACGGTATACTCAAGAGGGCGCTGAACCAGGCATTAAGGGAGCTCCTGCTTGCGCAGAGTTCGGATTGGGCATTTATAATGGGTACGGGCACGCATACGGATTATGCGCTGCGCCGCACCAAAGAGCATCTCTTAAGGTTTAACCGCCTCTACCGGGAGATCAAGTCAGACTCCGTGAATGAGGGCTGGCTTGGCGATATCGAAGGCAGGGATAATATTTTTCCGGAGATAGATTACCGGCTGCATCAGTAGA
>JADHYK010000060.1 GCA_016782485.1 Candidatus Omnitrophota bacterium | reverse complement strand
GCATGAAAGACGATGTGCACATCGGACTTGAGGATATATTTTCTTTCAAGCAGACGGGGATGGACGATAAGGGCAAGGTCCTGGGGAATTTTAAGGCTACCGGTTACGTACCCACATTTATAGAAGACATAAAGCTAAAGGGCATCCCCCTTCCCCCCAACCTCTTCCATCCCTGATTTTACATTGGCCATATAACTAAATGAAGATAAGCAACCAGACAAGAAATAGTGTCCTGGCAGATAATGCGACTATAGCTGGTTCTCTTTTTGCGCGTATGAAAGGGTTATTGGGGAGAAAAGAACTTAAGCGCGGAGAGGCCCTGGTATTGGCCCCCTGCAATTCAATACACACCTTTTTTATGAAATTTCCCATAGATATAATTTTCCTTGATAAGGATAAACGCATCGTAAAAATCATCCCATCTCTGCAGCCTTTTCGTTTGAGCGGAATATATTTTAATGCCGCTTCTGCAATTGAGCTGACCGCTGGCTTGGCAGAGGCTCAATCGGCCTCTGTTGGCGATCTGCTTTTCTTCGGATAAACCTCCCTGGTATAATCTCCAGGTATAATTATGGATTATACCTGATCAAGACATCCTTTGGGTTTTCTCGTTATAGGATGTCTAATAAATGTCCAGATAAATGTCCAAACTGAAATTAGGGTTGACATTTTGAAGCAGAAATGGTATAATCAAATTGTCCAATCTGGAGGACTTATGGGTGTTATTTATAAATTAAAGACGGAAATCAGGGATTTTATAGTTGAGCAAAAGAAGTCCAATCCTGCCTTAAGCTGCCGGAGGCTGGAAACACTGGTTGAGCAAAGATATCAGCTCAAACTCTCCAAATCCAGCATTAACTCCATAATTAAGTCAGCGGGCCTGAGTATGCCCGTAGGTAGGAGAAGTAAGCAGAAAATAGAACCCCCCAGTACATCTTCCGTCGAGAAAACGCCTGAAATTCAAAAAATAGAGGCCCTTGTTGAAGAAGAGTGTACAGGTGCTATTCTGCTTAAGGCGATGGATTCCCTTATCGGTGGCAGCCGCTATATTAGCGAGGAGGTGAGAAAGAATTTAAGAGAGAAAGAAGCGAATATTCTGGTTAAGACCGAGGCGCTAATCTATCTTTGCTTATTCTCTCCTTCGCAACATAAAGAAAACAAAACAGTTACAACATTATCTGCTTTGCTGGGTAGAAAAGTTCTCTTAGAGGACATTCTATCGTATCTTGATTTGTTGCAATCGGTTAACATAAAAAGTTCGGATATATACCTGGGTATATTGGGTTTATCTCACCAGGTGCGCGGGATTAAGCTTCTTCTTGCGGATAATAAGAGTTTATATTTGGACAGCCAGTTTCATACTCTCTGGCCCACCCCCTATATCCCCTATGATTTTTCCACAACTCTTTATAATGCAAAGGGTTACATAAACAAGTATTTTTTTCAGGAGCAGCCGCTTACACTCTTTATCGCACCCGGTGAGGATACGCCTTCGCAGGATTTATTTAGTTTAATTTTAGCCTTAAACAGCCAGGGCAATAGAATAGAAAATCTCTTGCTTTATGGAAATAAATTTGAGGAGCTGCAGGGTGTGCCTTTAGGGCAGTTCAAGCGGCGCCTCTTCATCCTGGGATTATTGCCCGGGCAGTTTAGAGGGTGCCGCACCATAAAGAAAATTGCAGAATTTACCCCCTTCTTTTTCGAGCCGTTAAAAAGGGAATTCTACCTGGCCGAAACAGAGATTGATTTATCGCAACCTTATATAAATCAAATAGTTACATTGAAAGGATGCGTCTTAAAAACTTCCCCTTCGGACCAGCCCTGTTTAATAATTGCCGGGAATAACTTTAATGAAGGGGGCAATCCCTCCCTGCTGGCAAATACATATCTTAGCCACTGGCCCAACCTGCAGGAGGCATATCAGGATTTTAACCGGAAGGTGGATTTCTTTTCCTGCGTAGGCAATAGCCAGGGCTTTTCTCCGTCGGAGAAGCCAAATCTAAACCTACTGAGCGCCCCGGAGGTAAAGTCTCTTTTTAGCGGTTACCTTGAGTTGCTGGACCTCTATTTTAGGCAGTTTTTCCTGCCCGCAGAGTTCAAGGATAAGGGTTTTCCGGCGATAAAAGAGGCATTTTACGACTTAAAGACTATGCTCAAGAGAGAAAAAGGCCGCCTCTTTGTAACCTTTCATACTCCCGAAGGATTTTCTTTTCAAGAGGCCCTCCAATACTGCTGCCGCAGGTTAAACGAGCGGGAAATCGAGTTCTCTGACGGAAGGAGGCTTTGGTTTACGGTATAGGAAACCGCTTTCTTAACCCCCCGAAATATTCTTGACGCCCCCCTATATAAGTGTTATATTTTAATTGCCCCGCCAATCGATATGAAAATTATGGCGGGATCCCGCCAGTTAACAGAGATAGCTGAGCGGGGCAATTGAAGGGCGGCAACGAAAGGGCAATTCCTAAAAACAGGAGGTGTTTTTAGGATGCGCAAAGCCACGGGACGATGTTCGCCAACAGTTTATTTTTTATGGATTTTGCTTCCAGGGTCAGAAGCGAAAACGTTAGCCGGGTTACCGAAAGCCGAAAGAAGGTTTTTTGTGATTCGGTTTTTTATTTATGGCCTTAGTAAGGAGTTTAAAAAACAGTTAAGAATTAAAGGAGGTGAGGGGGATGTTGAGGTCAAAGAGAGCGCAGAGCACGCTTGAATACATCATCATCTTTACCGCTATTGTGGGAGCGGTTCTATTGGCAGCCAATGCAATAATCAAGCCCAAAGTACAAAACATCATCGAGCATACGGCAACACAGGCAGAGAAGGCAGTGGAGCATATCAGTTTTGAATAAAAATTAAGTTCAAGAAGGGGGTGACCGAAAATGTTAAGACTAACTAGAAATGCCCAGAGTACCGCCGAGTACGTAATAGTCCTCGGGCTTATCGTGGCAGCGGTTGTGGCGATGCAGACTTACGTAAAACGCGGCCTGCAGGGCAGGATTCAAGAGGCGGTGGATTATGTGGAAAACACGAATGAGCCGGGGGTAGTGACTTTCAGCGGGGGGCAGTACGAACCATATTATTTAGGTTCCAGTTTCAAGAGTGACCGCACTGGCGACGAGACGGAAGATTTACTGACTGGCGGAGCGGTTAGGAGAGCCCTGAAAGAAAAAAGCACCCGTTCAGGCACCCAGACCATCGGCGAAGTAGAATAATAGCTGTATATTTGATGAGGAGGTGAAAAACATGTTTAGAAAACTATTGATTAATAGAGCCCAGACCACACTGGAATATGCAATTTTGATAGGCGTGGTTGTTGCGGGCTTAATAGCTATGCAGGTGTATTTAAAAAGAGGCTTTCAGGGAAAACTAAAAGAGAACACAGACACTATGGGTACTCAGTTTTCTCCGGGTTATACCACTTCTAAGTACACGACTCACAACGTCACCGACAGCAACGAAGAGGTCGCTGACGGCGTTACCACAACCACGATCAACAACCAGAGCACAGACAGAAGCGGCACGGAAAATGTAGAGAAATTTGAGAACGAATACTGGTGGAAATAAGGAGGAGGCTGTTAATGACGTTACAGATAATCATATCATTGGTAACTTTTGCGGGAGTCTTTTTGCTGGTGAGGCTGTTTTTCCCGGCAACACAGGCAAGACTTGAAGGATGGCAGAAGGCCAGGATAGACAGAATTACCCCAAAACTTGACCGGATGTTTCTGGTCGTCCCCTTAAAGAGGCTGATGTTGTTAGATGTTTTATCGCCTCTCTTGTGCGGGTTGCTGGGGTTTTTATTTACCCGGACGCTCTGGGTTGCCTTTGCCGCTATGGCCGGGGGCTTGTTTGTGCCGATGGTAATCCTCAGGCAACTTGAGTCGGCACGCAGAAAAAAATTCACCTCTCAACTGGTCGATGCCTTAATGATACTTTCCAGTTCCCTGAAGGCGGGGTTAAGCCTGACCCAGGCATTTGAGACGCTGGTTGAAGAGATGCCTGCGCCCATAGCTCAAGAGTTTGGCCTGGTAGTCCGCCAGATGCGCATGGGCATTAGTATTGAGGAAGCAATGCATAAGTTAAAAAAACGTATGGCCGTGGATGAACTGGATATGGTCATCACGGCGATGATGGTGTCAAAGGAGACCGGCGGAGACCTCATCACCACCTTTTCAAAGGTTACCCATACTATTCAAGAGCGCAATAAATTAGTCGGCCGGGTGAACACACTTTGCGTGCAGGCCAAAATGCAGGGCGTAATTATGTCTATCCTGCCGATACTCTTTGGCTTATTTGTTTACAAAGTAAACCCCGGATTTTTTGACATCTTTCTGAAGGACCGCTTCGGTAGGCTGCTTTTAGTTTATGCGGCAATATCGGAGGTATTGGGCATAATCTTTATCGCCAAGTTAAGCCGCGTGGATGTCTAAGCAAAGTGGAGGATAAGTTATGTTGATTATCATAGTCTTACTTTTAACGGTTGCCCTGTATCTGGCGCTCTATCAGTTTAAGTCACAGCTCTTCGGAGCCCAGGAGAGCCATCTTCCCAAAGACATACTCCAGGAAGGCGGAGGGGAGAAAGATATAATGAAAAAATTCGAAGGCCACATCCCTATCCCGTTTCTATCGGGGCTTAAGAAGAAGTTAGTAAAAGCAGGTTTTCCTATGGGTGCCGTAGAATTTTTCATTTTTAAGGCGTTATCCGTCGTGATTATTCCCGTTATCGCCTTTATCTTACTGGGGAAAAATTTTTCGCTGCCCGTGCTTCTTATTATTTCGTTAGTGGCGGGATTTTTTCTGCCGGACCTGTGGCTAAACAGTAAAATAAAGAAGAGGCAGCATCGCATCAGGCGGGACCTGCCGAATGTAATTGACCTTTTGAACCTCTGCGTAAGCGGAGGCCTTGATTTTATGCTCGCGGTAAATACGGTCACCAGGGAACTGAAGGCCTGCGAGTTGACGCGAGAGCTTTCAGAAGCTTACCATCAGACCCAGATGGGCAAGAGCCGGCGCGATGCCCTGAAAGATTTGGCTGCGCGCCTGGATATGCCGGAGATACATTCATTCGTGCGCAGCCTCATACAGGCAGACCGTATGGGGACCCCTTTAGCCGATGTCCTGAATATTCAAGCGGAAGAAATAAGAACGATAAGGTTTCAGCAGGGCGAGGCAATGGCGCTTAAGGCTGCGATAAAATTGCTCTTTCCCCTGTTTGCATTTATTTTACCGGTAGTCTTAATTATCGTGGGAGGACCGATTATCCTGCAGTTTATGAAAGGGGCGAATTTCGGGTTTTAATATGATATGGGGCAAGAGAGGAGGATAAGGTGTTAAAACATAAATCTCTAACGGGGCAGGCCTCCTTAGAATATTTTATCATCTTTAGTGTAATTGCCCTGTTGACCATTTTATCCCTGAGTTCATTTTTTCCCAGAATACAACAGGCGATGCAGGGGGAAGCGGGATATTTTCAAAAAGCGGCAGAGGAGATAATAAAATGAAAGATAAATTTCTAACGGGGCGGGCGCAGGGTGTTTTAGAATACGTCCTGCTTATTGCGGTAATAGCGGCGGCGTTAATGGCGATGAATGTTTATGTCCAGCGCTCAATGCAGGCAAACCTTAAGATGGTTGAGGACCAGATAAACGCCCAGCCGCAATAAAATACAGGGAGCAAGAAAATGTTTAACAGGAAAAGGGGGCAGAGTATAATAGAGCATGTTCTGTTGGTCGGGATTGTGGTTGCCGCGCTCTTGGCTATGTCCGTCTATATAAAGAGAGGTATTCAGGGGGTAATTAGGGTTGCCTCAGATGAGATCGGAAGGCAGGAGGATGCCGAGGAGATTGATCCGCAGAAAGGCACAAAGACCAACTCTAATCTTGTAACTAAAACCGAAGGCATAGAGAGACAGAGGGTTTTTAAAGGGGGCAGCCAGGAAAGGGATGTGGAGAGGGTATCTGTGAGCACGGGTATTACAACTTACACCTCCGAAAGGGAAAAATGAGAAGGGCACAAACAATGCTTGAATATGTTGTGTTAATTGCCTGTTTAGCAGCCGCGCTTTTAGCAATGCAGGTCTATATCAAGCGGGGTATGCAGGGACGGCTCAGGCAGGCGGTAGATGAGTTAGGCCAGCAGTATGCACCTAAGAATACGGAGTCGGATACCACCCTTAAATATGAAAG
>JADHYK010000059.1 GCA_016782485.1 Candidatus Omnitrophota bacterium | reverse complement strand
GCGAAAGGACGGAACGCTGCACCCTGCCCCCGCTGATAATAGAGCCCCCGGAAACCAGGGAATCAAGCGCCAGCCCCACGCGGCCGGCAACCTCGTCTCCGGCAAAGACGGTCTTTACCGGCGGAAACTGGCCTTCATAAGTGCGTATCGGCCAGCCCCTGTCGTAAAGATTGAAAACCGGGTCAACCTGGATCAGGTCCATATTCGTTTCATAATAGGCATCGATGGTACCGATATCGCGCCAGTATAAGGCCTCTTTTTTGTTTTCATCGATAAAATTATAAGCCATAATCTTGCGCCCATTTTTAACCATCTGCGGGATAATATCTTTGCCGAAATCATGGGTGGTGCTGCTTCTTTTGGAATTCTGCCCTAACTCCTCGCAAATCACCCCGGTATTAAAAATATATATCCCCATGGAGGCATAGATTTTATTCGGACGGGAGGGTATGGTCTTGGGAAGTTTCGGCTTTTCCTGAAACCCGACTACCTTGCCGGTGCTATCCGCCTCTATTACGCCCAGATGCTCCGAGAGGCCCTTGGCCGCCTCCACCACCCCTACGGTCAGGTCCGCCCGGTTATTGCGGTGAAAATCTATCATCGTATAATAATTCATTTTGTATATGTGGTCGCCGGCTAAAATCAGGATTTCATCGGCCTGGTCATGCTCCAGGTTATAAAGATTCTGATAGATGGCATCGGCAGTGCCCAGGTACCAGGAATCCCCCGTCCTCTGCTGGGCGGGCAGTATCTCAATAAACTGCCCCAGCTCCGACGGCAGGATGTTCCATCCCAGGCGGATATGCTTCTGCAGGGAGGCGGATTTGTACTGGGTCAACAGATAAATCCTGCGCAGCCCCGAATTAATGCAGTTGCTCAAGGTAAAATCTATAATCCGGTATATGCCGCCGAAAGGGACTGCCGGCTTTGCCCGGTCGCGGGTCAACGGATACAGCCGCTCGCCCTTGCCTCCTGCCATAATAAATGTTAAAACCGTGCGCGTCATTTTATAAAAGCCCCTGTTATCCCCATCCGGATCATCATTACCGCAATCGCCGCCAGCAATATGTACATGATTTTGGAGATTATGCGCGTGCCGTTATCCCCGATTACCCTGATGATTAAATCCGCTTTACTGAAGGCCAGCCAGACGATCAGCATATTTGCCAGCAGGGAAACAAAGGTGGCCATCATGCCGAAGGAATCCAGCATTATAATGGTGGTAGTCAATACCGCAGGCCCGGTGATTAAGGGCGTGCCCAGGGGGAATACGCCGATATCTTTATTCAGGTTGGTGAAAAAATTCTTTTTCTGCGTCCCGGGCAAAAGCAGCCGCACCGAGATGATGAATAAAAGCGCTCCCCCGGCGATCTGAAAATCAAAAATGCTCACGTTTAATAACTTCAGCACCCATTTGCCGATGAGCATAAAACAGACCGCCAATACCGTAGCGGTAAGCACCGAATCTACGACAACCTTACGCCTCTGTGCCCGCTTCATCTCCTCTACAAAAGAGATAAATACCGGGACGTTGCCGATGGCATCCACCGCCACGAATATAGGTATAAAAGTTAAGATATACGGCTTTAGAATTTCCAGCATAGACACAGATTATACTATCAATTCCCCATTTCTTCAACAATTATTAACAAGAGGTCCCAAGTTGTCATTGCGAGGGCAATGATGCTGCTTCAGTCATTGCGAGGAGGGCGAAGCCCGACGAAGCAATCTCATTCTTGAGATTGCTTCGCTTCGCTCGCAATGACTTATGGGACTTTGCTAGTGATGAGAGTAGGTTCGTCTATTCTCTTAATCAAGAACAGGCATAAAAAGGAAGCCAGCGACGAGAGGATAATCAGCCCTTTAAGGCCGATGCGCGGCAATAGATACGCGCCGGAGAGGTTGCTGGCGACCAGAGAGAGATTGCTGAAACTGCAAAGCAGGGCAAACGAGGTGGCCTCAAGCCCGCTGATTGTGCTTCTGGCCATAAAATCCATCACCATCAGAAAGATGAACATTCCGATCAGGCTATAAAGGATATCGTAGATTACCGCGGTCAGCGGGGTATAGTAAAGATAACTTAAGCTGACAAACGCCCCCAGAAATACCGAATAAAAAAGCCACCTCTTTATGCGGATGCGGCTGCTGAACCTGTAGTAGAGCAGGGCACCGCAGACGGAAAAAACAGTGCTGATGGTCGCCAGGGCCCCGATCCAGATTTTAGTCCAGCCGAAATTATCCCGCTGAATAAAAAAAAGCGGCGTGCCGAAAGCAGGGGAAAACCGGTAAAGAAAGATAAACAACCCTACGATTAACAGCTTTTTATGGTAAAACAATTTTTTCATTTCCGGCAGGAACCGTTTCTCCATTCTGTCATTGCCAGCCCCGACGACGTCGGGGCTGGCAATGACAGCTTTCGGAGAAGGTTGCTTATAAAAACAAGCGGTGAGTCCCACCAGTAGATACACCGGAATAAGCCACAAAAATGCCGCTCGATACCCCCATTTCTCTGCAATGTAGCCCCCGCCTATCCCGCTGAACAGGCCGGCCAGCGAGATAGAGATCCACTGCACGCTCTGAATTTTGCCGGTGGCTGCGTAGGCCTTGCCCTCTACGCACATAATCCCGTCGACGGATACGTCGCGGAAGGCAGAATTGGCGGAATTTAAGACCAGCAGCGAAATAAGGACTAAAAGCGGCAGATACATCATCCCCAGAAACAGGGAAACCGCTATATCCAGAAAAAGCGCGATAAATATCCACTTCCTTTTATCAAAATAATTATCAATGAGATAGCCGATAAAGGGTTTGACCAGCCAGGCAAGGGTAGTGATACTCCCCAGATACATTATTTTCTGGGGAGAAAAGTTGAGAGTTTCTTTAAGGTAATAAAATATGCCCTGGGAGGGGAGCGCCTCTATTCCCTGCGTAAAATAAACGGCGCTGCTTAAGGCAAATATCCAGAAAAGTCTTTTATTCAGCTTCGGGTACCTCTGGCGCAGCTTCTTGTTGCGCTTGAGCAGGCGGGGTCACTTCTTCTTTGACATCCTTCATCAGGGACCTGCTCTGCCTTACGGCAAGGATAGCTAGGGTCAGGCAGCTGATAAAGAATATTATTGATAATATGGTAGTCATGCGGGTCAGGAATGCGCTGGTCTTTGTGCCGAACATAGATTCTACCCCTGCGAAACTCTCTACTAATCCGCCGCCTCTTCCGCGCTGGATTAAAACCAGCGCAATCAATCCGATACAGACAATTACGTGAATAATGATAATGAAAGTCATGATTTTAATACCTCCGCTGCCTTTCTGATAATTTCCGTAAAAGAGGCGCCGTCAAGGCTTGCCCCGCCCACTAATGCGCCGTCGACGTCCGCTTCGCGGATGAGCTCGCTGATATTGCCGGGCTTGACGCTGCCGCCGTATTGTATCCTGATGCTATCCGCCGTTTCCTGATCGTATAACTTTGCCAGTAAGTCACGGATATATTTATGCGCCTCTTCTGCCTGGGCAGAGGAAGCGGTGTTGCCTGTGCCTATCGCCCAGACCGGCTCATAGGCAATGATGATTTGCAATACCTCTTGCTGATTTATCCCGGAAAGCCCGTTGGTCAGGTGATCCTCCAATACCTTGAAGGTCTTCTTGCCTTCTCTTTCCTTTAAGCTCTCGCCAACGCAGACAATAGGGATAAGCCCGCAAGCCAAGGCGGCTTTTAGCTTTTTATTTACCGATTCATTTATCTCGCCGAAATACTGCCGGCGTTCGGAATGGCCGATAATCACAAAAGTACAGCCGGCATCCTTGAGCATCCGGGCGGAAACTTCGCCGGTAAAAGCCCCCTCATCCTCCCAAAAGAGGTCCTGTGCCCCCAGGCTGATATTGCTTTCGATGAGCATATCCGCCAGGCAGGAGAGCAGGGTGTAAGGCGGGCAGATCACTATATCTATATTTTCAATATTATAGAGGTCCCGCTTCAGGGCATTAACCAGCTCCTGCCCTTCCTTGATCGTCTTGTACATCTTCCAGTTTCCCGCTATAATTATCTTACGCATAATTAGTTGTTTTTAGATTGCTTCGCTTCGCTCGCAATGACGCTACTTCAGTCATTGCGAGGAGGGCGAAGCCCGACGAAGCAATCTCATTTATCCGTAAGGGCTGCGATTCCGGGCAGCGCCTTGCCTTCCAGGAATTCTAAACTGGCTCCGCCGCCGGTGGAAATATGGGTCATCTTGTCTTCAAGGTTGAACTTCGCTATTGCCGCTGCCGTATCTCCGCCGCCGATTATGCTGGTGCAATCAAGTGCGGCAATATATTCTGCGATCTTCTTCGTCCCTTTACTGAATGCCTCGGTTTCAAAGATGCCCAGCGGCCCGTTCCAGACAATAGTCTTTGCGGATTGCAGCCGCTTTTCGAACAGGGCTACGGTCTTAGGCCCTATATCACCGGCAATTTTTCCGTCAGGAATATTTTCGCCCACGATATCTAAATTTAGCGCGTTATCAATCTTATCCACGACAACATGGTCTGTGGGGAGTAAAATCTCCTTATTTGCCTCTTTTGCCTTTTGCAGAATTTCTGCGGCCAAACCCAGTTTATCCTCTTCAAGCTTGGAGTTGCCGATTGCTTTGCCTTGCGCCTTCAGGAAGGTATAGCTCATCCCGCCGCCGATTAATATGCAGTCGCATTTAGGGAGCAGGTTTTCTATGACCCCTATTTTATCCGAAACCTTAGCGCCGCCGAGGATAACCATAAAAGGTTTGGCGGGATTAGCTACCGCCTCTCCCAAATATTTAATCTCTTTTTCAAGCAGAAAACCGGCTGCCGACTTTAGGTAATGTGTTACTCCCTCGGTTGAGGCATGCGCCCGGTGGGCAGTGCCAAAGGCGTCGTTTACAAAAAGTTCGCCTAAAACAGCAAGCTGTTTTGCAAAATCCGGGTCATTTGCCTCTTCCTGTGCATGAAACCTTAAATTTTCTAACAGTATGATTTTCTCCGCGGCCGCGTCAATCCCCTCTTTTACCTTGTCTCCCACGCATTCGCCGATGAACTTTACCGGTTCATTCAATAACCCCTCCAGCCGCCTGGCTACGGGTTGGAGGCTGTATTTTGCCTCTGGTTTGCCCTTTGGCCGGCCTAAATGGCTGATCAATACCACTTTTTTTACGCCTTTATCCAAAAGGTATTTTATGGTCGGCAGGGTTGCCCTGATGCGCGTATCGTCGGTAATGTTAAGGGCTTCGTCCTGCGGGACATTAAAATCCGCGCGCATTAATACGGCCTTACCGCCAACATCAAGATCTTTTATGGTCAATTTAGCCATCACTGATTACTCCTGTTACAAAGCTCCTATTATATATAAATTAGCTGGTTTGTCAAATTAATCCTGCTGGGTGACGCGCAGGAGTTCGGACAGGCTGGTAATACCCTGGGTAACCTTTTTTACCCCGTCTTCGCGCAGTGTCTCCATCCCTTTCCGGATTGCCGCTTCTTTTATTTCGCTGGCCGCGACCTTCTTATCAATCAGGGTTCTGATCGGTTCATCAGGCACAAACATCTCAAAGATGCCGAGCCGGCCTGAATAACCGGTATTACGACATTTGTTGCAGCCCTTTTCGCGGTAAAATGTCATGGGAAGATTGTCATTGCGAGCCCCAGAGGGGCGAAGCAATCTCAAGATTGCTTCGTCGCCTTCGGCTCCTCGCAATGACGAAGACGGCGAGTATGCCTCTTTGCAGTGCGGGCATAAGATCCTGACCAGGCGCTGCGCCACCACGCAGATTAATGAAGAAGAAACCAGAAACGGCTCAATCCCCATATCAATCAGCCGGGCAACCGCGGAGGCGGCATCGTTTGTATGCAGGGTGGAAAAGACCAGGTGGCCGGTCAAAGCCGCATGAATGGCGATTTCGGCGGTCTCGTGGTCGCGAATCTCGCCGATCATTATAATGTCGGGGTCCTGCCGGACAATGGAACGCAGGCCCGCGGCAAAGGTTATCCCTGCCTTAACGTTTACCTGCGACTGGCGCACCCGTTCTATTTCGTATTCAATGGGGTCCTCCATCGTAACTATATTTTTTTCAATACTGTTAATCTCGGTAAGCACCGCATAAAGGGTGGTCGTCTTTCCTGAACCGGTCGGCCCGGTTACCAGAATAATCCCGTGCGGCTTATGAACCACCTCTTTAAAGAGTTTGAGGGTATCGTTGACCATCCCCAACTCTTCCAATTTAATAAGCGAACGGCTCTTATCCAGAATCCTTAAAACTACGTTTTCTCCGTGCAT
>JADHYK010000058.1 GCA_016782485.1 Candidatus Omnitrophota bacterium | reverse complement strand
CGCAATGCTCAATATATTTAACCAGAATTTTCTTTGCCTTCCTTAACGCATGGTAGCGGTGGCTCATCCGGTGTTTTATCTTCTCGCCCAGCTGCGCAAAGGTCTTTTTATATTTAGGGATAACGAATAACGGGTCGTAGCCAAAACCATGGCTCCCCTTTAATTGGAAACCGATCAGGCCCGAACATCTGCCCTCAACTACTCCGATTAATCCGTCCTCATCCGCCAAGGCAACCGCGCAGGAATAATAAGCCCTTCTTTTATTTATCGGCAGGCCTTCCAGCGCCGCAAGCAGTTTTTTATTATTCTGGGCATCGCTTTTATTCTTCCCGGAAAACCGCGAAGAATAAATTCCGGGTTTGCCGCCTAAGGCATAAACGCATAACCCCGAATCCTCTCCCAGGGTTAATTTCTTGGTAAAATGGGCAAGTTTTAACGCCTTTTTAACGGCATTTTGCTTAAAGGTGTGGCCGTTTTCGATGATGCGCGGGACCTTGCCGAAATCCTTGAGAGAGATTATCTCTAAATCGATATCTCTTAGTATCTCTTTTATCTCTTTTAATTTTTTCTTATTTTTAGTGGCAATTAATAATTGCATAAACACCTTAGGGCGTCCCTAAAGGCGCAGGAGAGAACGCTGGGCCTCGATTAACTCCTCAATCCCTTTTTTTGCCAGGACTAAAAGCGCATCCATCTGTTTTTTATTAAAGGGCTGGCGCTCCGCAGTGCCCTGAACCTCAATAAACTCCCCCTTGCCGGTCATTACCACGTTCATGTCCACCTCGGCCTTGGAATCCTCTTCATAAGTAAGGTCGAGAATCAACTCCTCGTTAAAGATACCCACGCTGGTGGCGGCGACAAAATCCTTTAATGGATCCCCGTCAATCAACCCCTTTTTTTTCAGCTTCTGCAGGGCCTCTGCCAGAGCGATAAAACTGCCGGTGATTGAGGCGGTACGCGTGCCTCCGTCGCCCTGAATCACGTCACAGTCAATCCAGATGGTGCGCTCGCCGAGAAGCGGCATCCTGGTCACCGTGCGCAAAGACCTGCCCACCAGCCGCTGTATCTCGTATGTCCGGCCGGAGTCCTTGTTCCTTCGGATGCGCGTGGCGCAGGAACGCGGCAACATCCCGTATTCGGCAGTAACCCAGCCTTTGCCGCTATCCTTCATAAACGGCGGCACGCTCTCCTCGACCGAGGCGGTGCAGATAACCCTGGTATTGCCCAGCTCTATCATACAGGAACCCTCCGGATACTTCAGGTAATCGCGGTGGATTTTTAGTTTTCTTAATTCATTAGGCTTGCGGCCATCAGAACGGCTCATTAATTACGCTCCTTCCTTTATAATCTATCCCGACGATAAGCGGGAACTCCTTTACCTTGAGTTTGTAAATTGCCTCCGGGCCTAATTCTGCGAAGGCATAAGGCCTTGCTTTTTTAACGTATTTAGATAATAACGCTCCGCAGCCGGCAGGGGCAAGAAAATAAACCGCCTTAAATCTTTTTATCGCCGTGCGAATTTCTTTTGAGCGCCCACCCTTGCCGATCATCCCCTTTAATCCCGCCTTCAGCAACGCCGGAGTAAATTCATCCATCCGTCTGCTTGTCGTCGGGCCGCAGGCGCCGATGATTTTTCCTTTAGGCCTCTGCGTCGGCCCGCAATAATAGATAACCGCGCCCTTTAAATCAAAGGACAAGCTCTTACCCGTGGTTAAAGCCTGAATAAGCCTCTTATGCGCCTGGTCCCTGGCGGTATAGATGATGCCGCTTAAAGCAACCTCTTGCCCTGCCGACAACTTTTTAATCTCGTTTTCTACCAACGGGGTATTTATCTTCTTCATTAGGTTAAATTGTGGCAACGGCGGACCTAAGGGCATGGCAGTTTAAGTTCACTGCCACCGGCAGGCCGGCGATGTGCGTCGGATAAGTAAGGATTTTTACCGCCAGGCAGGTAGCCCTGCCCCCCAAACCCATCGGCCCGATATTCAACTTGTTAATCTCTCTTAATAAACTTGATTCGAGTTTAGCGTTTAGCGTAGAGCGTTTAGCGTATATCCTTCTAAGCAGCGCCTTCTTCGCCAGCAGGCAGGCGTAATCCGCTGTCCCGCCTATGCCTACACCGACGACATAGGGCGGGCAGGCATCTGCCCCGGCCTTTTTAACCGCCTCAACGATAAATCTTTTTATCTGGCCCGGTTCAACCGTGGGATTAAACATGCGCAGTGCGGATTTATTCTCGCAGCCAAAACCCTTGACCAGGAAGGCTATCTTTAATTTATCTCCCCTGACAATATCCGTATGTATGACTGCCGGGGTGTATCCGGCTTTACCCCTTGAAAGCGCGTCGGCGACAATCGAACTCCTTAAGTATCCTTTTTTATACCCCTTTTCAACCCCTTTATTTATTGCCTTCTTTAAATCCCCTTTAATCCTGACGCCGTTACCTAGTTCCAGAAAAACTACCGGCATCCCGGTATCCTGGCAGATAGCCAGTTTTTCTCTTTTGGCGATACGGGCATTCCTGATAATCATCTCCAGGGCCTTCTTTGCCTTTTTATTGCTTTCTCTTGAATGCGCCGCCTCCAAAAGCAAGAGCATATCCGGTCTTAAAACCAGGTTTGCCTTCAGGCACAAATCAGCGACGGTACCGGTAATTTTCTGCGCAGAGATTGTCCTGATCATCTCTTATACTCCCTGACCACCGTAGTCTTTATCCCTCCGCGCGGATTAAACTCGGCGGTAATCCTCGCCCAGCGCGGCCGGCAGGCTGCCGTAAAATCATCAAGCATTTTATTTACCAGGTGCTCGTGAAAAATTCCGATATTGCGGTAAAAAATAGTGTGCATCTTAAAGGATTTTAATTCCACGCAGTATTTATCCGGCGAATATTCTATATTGATCAGTGCGAAATCCGGCAGTCCGGTCCTGGGGCAGATGCAGGTAAACTCCGGGATCTCCAGTTTGATGGTGTAGATTTTATCCGGGTACTGATTTCTCCAGGCCTCGATCCGGGGGGCCTTTAAGTTCCTGATATTCTGCTGTAACCCTTCGTAAGCACCTTTGTTTTTGGCCTTCATCTTACTCCGATCATCTTGTGTATCTGCGGGATGATACAGGCGGTAATCCTGTACCATCTGCAGAAGTGTTTAAGCTGCTCCAGTTTTTCCTCCAGCACACTGAACTTCTCATTGCTGTCAGGCTGCAATACCAGTACCGAAGATGGGCTGGCCCTATAAAGCAGTTTTACCGTCTGCTCTATGTCCTGCTGCGTGGTCGAAGAACAGATTACCGTCTTTACGAATACCTCTTTTGCGGAGGCGACCTTCAGAAATTCTTCATGTACGCTCCACAGACCGCTGGAGCCGGCGGAGCTGGGTAATTTTATATCCATCGCCACGATGTCCACGTATTGTATTACCTCCGCCAATTCCGCGGGCAGGGTGCCGTTTGTCTCGAGGTAATTGCGGTAATGCTGGAGCTTTGCAGCCTGCAATATCTCTTTGAGAAAACCCTTCTGTAAAAGCGGCTCCCCTCCGGTAAAGGCGAGGGAGTGAAAATTCTTTCCGTAGAGCCCTATCTCATCGCATAATTCCTGCGGCTCATATTCTATGAAGGAATCAATTCTAGTATCGCAGAAGCTGCATTGCAGGTTACAGCCGTAGAAACGCACAAAGAGCTGTTTTATCCCTAAATACAGCCCCTCGCCCTGCACGCTGCTGAAGACTTCGCTGATCTTTCCCTTCATCTCAATAGTATTGGGTCGGGGAGGCCGGCTTCGAAAAATCCCTTACTACGAAAATAACAACTCTCGCATTTGGCGCAGGGGAATCTTCCTCCCTTATAGCAGGACCAGGTTAATTCAAAAGGCACCTTTAATTTTACGCCGGTTTTTATAATCTCTGCCTTGGTTTTATTAATCAACGGTGTTTTTATCTCAATCTTCTTCTTTTCTACTCCGGCCTTTGTGCCGCAGGAGACTGTTTTACTGAAAGCGCGGTAAAACTGCGGCCGGCAATCCGGGTAGCCGGGATAATCCTGCGTATGCGCGCCGATGTAAACCGCGCCTGCCTTAGCGGCCTCGGCAAAAGATACGGCGTAACTCAAAAAGATAATGTTGCGTCCGGGCACATAAGTCGAGGGGATACCGTCAGCCTTATCCGGCCGGGGAATTTTAATCTTCCCGTCCAGCAGGCTTGAACCCTTCCAGGGCAGCCTTAATTTTATAATCCGGTAAGCTGCGCCTGCCTGCCGGGCAATCTTTTTCGCCGCCTCTACTTCCTTTTTATGCCGCTGTCCGTAATCAAAAATAAGACAATTGACCGTAAAGCCATCATATTTGGCCAGGTATAGAGTTACCGCCGAATCCAAACCGCCTGACAATAAAACTATCGCCCTTCTTTTAGAAAGGCGGCCTTTGCTATTCTTCATAAGTCGCGCAGCTTGAGTCATTTTCCCAGACCGTCACCGACTTAATATTTTTTACCCGGCCCTTCAACGTTTCGTAAATATACCTGGCGATATTTTCCGAGGTGGGGTTGGCTTTCTTAAAATAGGGAATTTCATTCAGGTATTTGTGGTCAAGCTTCTCCAGGCAGGCATACAATCTTTTCCTTAAAACCTTGAAATCAACGACCATTCCGGCCTTATCAAGCCTCTCAGCGCAAGCCGTAACTTCTATCTTCCAGTTGTGGCCGTGCAGGGACTCGCATTTACCCTTGTAAGCCCTTAAATTATGCGCCGAACTGAAATTTGCCTCTACTTTTACGCTAAACATTATTTACCCTGCTGATATTTTTGGCCCTTCTGCCCAGGAAACGCGCAGCCAGGGCGCTGAACCATTCCGGGTTATCGCTGACGAAAAACCTGCTCTTGCCTTTATGCCCGCTGTTCAACAGCCCCTCGGAGGCGAGAATATTTTTTACCTCAACGGCCACCTGCTTGGCAGAATCTATCAGGGTAACCTCTTTACCGAGTATCTTTCTGATTACGGTTTTAAGCAAAGGATAGTGCGTACAACCAAGGATTACCGTATCTGCGCCGCTGGCCTTAAGCGGTTTAAGATAACTCCTGGCCACCTCCAGCACTACTTTTCCCGAGAGCCACCCCTCTTCGACAAAAGGGACGAATAACGGGCAGGCAACGGCAGTAACTTTAATCCTGCGGTCAAACTGCTTTATCTCTTTTTCGTAGGTACGGCTCTTTATGGTCCCCTTTGTCCCGATAACTCCGATGCGTTTATTCTTTGTCGCGTATACCGCCTCCCTCACGCCCGGCGTAATCACCCCGACAATCGGGACTTTAAAATGCCTCCTGATTTCCGGCAGCGCCAGGCTCGATGCGGTATTGCAGGCAACGCAGATTAACTTTACCTCCTGCTTTAACAAAAAGAGGATGTTCTCGATTGAAAAACGGATTACCGTTTCCTTTGACTTTATGCCGTAGGGGACGCGCGCGGTATCGCCGAAATAAATTATCTCCTCCTGTGGAAGCTGACGGATCAACTCTTTTACTACCGTCAGGCCCCCGACCCCCGAATCAAATACGCCTATGGGTTTCACCTGCGGGTTGCCTCCATTATTACAGCGCCCTGTTCGTAATTGCGGATTCCCTCTGTTATACTCTCGGCTATCTTCTGGCGGTAATAGGCGTTATTCAACATGCGCTCCTCTGCCGAATTAGAAAGAAAGCCCGCCTCGATTAATATCGCCGGGATAAATACCTCTTTTAAGACGGCAAAGCGCCCTTTTTTTATGCCCAGTATCTCTACCCCTAAATTATTGCGCGCCGAACTGCAGATACTGCGGGATAATTCTATCGCCTCTGCGCGGGAATGCGTATAAATCATATCCCAGATAATCGCCTTAAGCGTAAGCGAGGAATCGCCCAGGCAGCTCTGTGCGAAATTCAGGTTATCTTTTTTTGCGCTCAAGACTGCGCGGTTGCCGTCGCCTATGTTGGGGGCGACATAATAAATCTCAAAGCCGTTCATGCTCTTTACGCGGTTGGCGTTGGAGTGGACGCTGATAAAAAGGTCTGCGCCGGAACTGTTAGCGATGCGCGCCCTTTCGGAAAGCGGGATAAAAGTATCGCTGCTGCGGGTCATTACTACTTCTACGCCTGCGGCCTTTAAAAGATTATACAGCCTTTTAGCGACATCCAGATTGACATCCTTTTCTTTTAAGCCGCTCCTGCTGATTGCCCCGGGGTCCTTTCCGCCGTGTCCGGGATCAATGACCACTTTTTTTATTATGGAAATAGCCAGCGCTGCCTTGGGTTGGAGCACGGTTTTCTTAAACAGCCTGTCCAGGACCTCTTTTTTGATTTCATAGGGGACGACTATCCTCCCCTCGTAAATATCCACCGGTTCTTTGAATTGCATCGTGCGGCC
>JADHYK010000018.1 GCA_016782485.1 Candidatus Omnitrophota bacterium | reverse complement strand
TAGAGCAAAACGGGGCGTGGCTCAGTTTGGCTAGAGCGCTTGGTTCGGGACCAAGAGGTCGACAGTTCAAGTCTGTCCGCCCCGACTTAAGTTATGAATAAGAGGATCCATGCTTTTTATAGCGGCAGGGTGCAGGGGGTGGGTTTTCGTTTTACTGCCGAGAGCATAGCCAAGGGCTTAGGCCTTACCGGCTGGGTTAAGAATTTAGACGCAGGCAACGTGGAAGTGGTTGCCGAAGGGGACAAGGACGCGCTGGAGGATTTCTTAGAAAGGATTAAAGAGTATTTTTCCCATTACATCAGGAATATGGATTTGGAGTGGGGAGAGGCCAGCGGAGAATTCAAGGATTTCGGGATAGAATTGTAAAATATCCTCGAAGAAGATATTATTAGCGGGAAGATAACAATGACCACCAGGAAACAAATAGAGTCTCTGAGAGAAAAAATCCGGGAGCATGATTACAAATATTACGTATTAAGTATGCCTGAGATTTCCGATCAGGAGTACGACGGATTGATGCGCAGGTTGAAAGTCCTGGAAGATGCGCACCCGCAATATAAAAGCGCAGATTCCCCTACGGTAAGAGTCGGCGGCGGTATACTCCGGGGTTTCAAGACGGTCAGGTACAGGCAAAAGATGCTTTCTCTGGATAATGCATATTCTTTTGATGAGCTCAAGGACTGGGAGGAGCGGGTGCATAAGAATTTAAAAAAAGGGGAAATGGTTGAATATGTGGCAGAGCTTAAGATGGACGGGGTAAGCGCCAATCTGACCTATGAAAAAGAAAGGTTATCGGTCGCCGCGACAAGGGGCGATGGCCAGACAGGGGAAGACGTAACTTCCAATATCAAGACCATCCGCGCTGTGCCTTTGGTTTTACGCGGCAGGGGAATACCGGAATTTATCGAGGTGCGCGGAGAGGTGTTTATGGATAGAGAGGAGTTTACGCAGTTGAATAAAGAGAGGGAAAAATGCGGCGAGGTGCTTTTTGCCAACCCCAGAAACTCCACCAGCGGCTCGTTAAAGCTGCTTGATTCCGGCATTGTTTCCCGGCGCAGGCTTAAATTCTTTGCGTATTCCCTGGGCGAATATAAGGGAGAGCGGATCCTCACCCAGGGGGGTTTTTTAAAGAAACTCAATGATTGGGGTATTCCTACGAATCCTAATTCCAAACTCTGCCGTACGTTTGATGAGGTAATAGCTTACTGCAGGCTCTGGCAGGAGAAGCGCCAGAAACTTCCCTATGATATAGACGGTATGGTAATCAAGGTAAATGATATAAAACAGCAGGAGAGGCTGGGCTTTACTTTGAAGAGCCCGCGCTGGGCGCTGGCTTACAAGTTTCCCGCCCGGCAGGCAACTACCGAGGTTCTCAAGGTAAATTATAATGTCGGCAGGACCGGCGTAATCACCCCCACCGCAGAGCTTAAGCCCGTAGAGTGTGCGGGGGTAATTATCAAGAATGTGACGCTGCACAATTTTGACGAGATTAAGCGCCTGAGGCTAAAGGTGGGAGACCGTGTCCTGATTGAGAGGGCTGGAGACGTTATCCCTAAAGTAGTGAAGGTTACCGGGCACTGGGGGAGAAAAGCAGTGGTTATACCTAAGAATTGCCCCGAATGTTCCGGAAAGGTAGTGAAGGAAAAAGAGGAAGATGTTGCCTATCGTTGCATAAACCCGTCCTGCCCGGCACAGCTGGAGAGGGGCTTATTGCATTTTGCCTCGCGTTCGGCTATGGACATAGAGGGGATGGGCGAATCCGCAGTTGCCCAGCTGCTAAATTTGGGCCTGGTAAAGAATTTTGCCGATATTTATAGGCTTACCGACAGGGAGCTCTCAAAGCTGGAATTATTTAAAGAAAAAAAGATTCGAAATCTGCTTTCGGCGGTTCAAAAAAGTAAGCAGCAGTCTTTATCGCGCCTGATTTATGCTTTAGGCATCCGCCATGTAGGGGAAAAGGCGGCTTTTGTCCTGGCCAGGCATTTTAAGGCCATGGATAATTTAGTTTCGGCTAAATTTGAGGACCTGGATTCTATTTACGAAATCGGCTCGGTAATGGCGCGGTCGATTATCGATTATTTTTCGCAAGGCTCCACAAAGAAACTGATTGATGGGTTAAGGCAGCGGGGCTTAAACTTCAAAGAGAGGGTTTTTGAATCCGGGCATACTGCCTTAAGCGGCAAGACTGTCGTCTTTACCGGCGAACTAAAGGAGTATGCGCGCTCCCAGGCAGAGGAGCTGGTGCGCCGGCTGGGCGCAAACGCATCTTCGGCGGTAAGTAAGAATACCGATTTTGTGGTAGCGGGAGAAAACCCCGGCTCCAAATACGATCAGGCCAGAAAACTGGGCGTCAAAATCATAGACGAAAAAAAGTTTTCCGCCATAATTCGTGACGGATCCGCCTAGATTTGTGGCGGAAAGGAGATGCTCGGATGAAACTCAAAAGATTTGTTTTTATCTGTGGACTGTCCACTCTGGTCTGTGGACTATTAGGTTGCGATGCCTTTGTGCGCAAGTTCACCCGTCCCCCAAAAAAGAAGGCTGCCTCGCACGAGGACATGGTTTTAGTGCCAGAGGAATACAAGAATATAAATAAAGAACAGGTATACCGCCAGTATTTCGTATTCTGGGAGTCCTGGATGGACGAATTAATCAATGCCCTGCGATTATACCCTAATTATAAAAAACGGGTCGACTGCATGGAGCGCGCCTTAAAAAACCTGGTGTATCTGAAGACCCTGCTGAATCAGGATGTCCAGCAGAAACTCGATGTTTATATCGCAAGGACTATAGATTTACAGGCAAAGATCAAGAGAGACCCTTACGGAGATTTCGCAGACGACTGCGCCACCGAGGCCGAGCGGCTTCAACTTGAGATTTCGCGCGATTTCTCCTATAGCGCTGTCAAAAATTCGATAGTACAGTAAATCAAGATCCTTCGCCCGCCAAAAAATGTGGCGGGCTCAGGATAAATTCGTCCTTCGCTTTGCTCAGGACTCGATGGACGATTCTGAACAAAGTGAAGAATCTCGCACATTGATTTACGCTCCTTGCAGTCGCGTAAATCAAGTGCTCATTTAAATGATACTGGAAAATGTCTGCGTAGGGATGATGCAGGTCAATTGTTATATTTTAGCCCCCGGCGAGAATTCCCCGGCAATAATTATTGATCCGGGCAGCGAAGCGCATAAAATCAGGCAGGTCCTGAAAAGACATGGATTGAAGCCGGCCTTTATCGTCAATACGCACGGCCATTACGACCATATCGGCTGCGACGACAAATTCGGCGTACCGGTTTATGTGCATGGCAAGGACCTACCGTTGTTAAAAGACTCGCAGCTTAACCTTTCCGGATTATTTGCGCTTAGCTATAACGTAAGCTCCCAGATAATTACCCTGGAGGACAAGGAGCGGATTAACTTAGCTGATATAGAACTGGAGGCCATACATATGCCCGGGCATACGCCGGGCGGCATCGCCCTGCTTTTAAAAAAACCCGAAAATAACATAGCATTTACCGGAGACAGCCTGTTTTGCCAGGGGATAGGCCGGACCGACCTTGCCGGCGGAGACGAGGCACTGCTGATAAGGTCAATAAGAGAGAGGCTGTTGACCCTGCCGGATGATACGATTATATATCCGGGCCACGGGCCATCCTCAACCATAGGCGAAGAAAAGAAAAACTTCTAATGAAAGAATTGATCGATGTTTTTTTGGATTATCTCTCTGTAGAGCGGGGGCTCTCCAGCAATACCATAACCTCCTACCACAGGGACCTGGATTTTTATACCGATTTTCTGGATAATCGCCGCCCGGGTTCCTTCAACAAGGCAAGCCGCAACGACATCACGAATTTTATGTTCAGCCAGAAAGATAAAGGCATTGCCCCCAACTCCATCGCCCGGCGCCTGGCCGCTATCCGTATGTTCCACAGGTTTTTAGTCCGCGAGAAAATTTTAAAAGACGACCCCACCAATCTTATAGAGAGCCCTAAATTATGGAAAAAAATCCCGCAGACGCTCTCCCTGGCTGAGGTTGAGAAGTTAATCACCAGGCCGAATATCAGGAACAGGCAGGGTATGAGAGACAGGGCGATACTGGAGACTCTTTATGCCACCGGGATGCGCGTTTCAGAGGCGGTGAATTTGAAACTGGATAATGTTAATCTGGATATCGGTTTTTTACGCTGCATCGGTAAAGGCAATAAGGAGCGGATTATCCCTTTAGGCAGAAAGGCGCTCGAGTGCATCAAAAGATACCTGCAGGCAGCCCGTCCGCACCTGTTAGATAAAAAAGAATCAGATTTTTTATTCCTGAGCCGCTTCGGTAAAAAAATTTCACGGCAGTCCTTTTGGAAGATCATAAAAAAATACGCCAGAGAAGCGCGGATAAACAAGTCCATAAAGCCGCATATCTTAAGGCATTCTTTTGCCACCCATTTATTGGAGAGGGGGGCGGACCTGCGCTCTGTTCAGGAGCTTTTGGGCCATTCTAATATCTCTACGACACAGATTTATACACATGTGAATAAAGACAGGCTCAAGAATATCCATCGGCAGTTTCATCCCAGGCCGTAGAAGCAGTAGATAGTAGTTAGTAGTTAGCATATAGGCAGAGAAGATGAGAAAATATTTAGAAAAACTACCGGAAGAAATCAAAGGGTTGATAAAGATAATCCGCAGGGTCGCCTCTATGAATAAAATGCCTGCTTATTTAGTGGGCGGGTTTGTGCGCGATTTAATCCTGGGGGTCAAGAACCTTGATTTGGATATTGTCGTGGAGGGCAGCGGTATCATTTTTTCCGAGCACCTGAGCCGCGCCCTGAAAGCAAGGCTTATCCGCCATAAAAGATTCGGCACCGCCACGGTTACGGTTAAGCCGCACATAAAGATAGATATCGCTACCGCCAGAAAAGAATCCTATCCGCAAGCCGCAGCGCTTCCCGTAGTGACTGCAGGGGTATTAAAGGAGGACCTTTTGCGCCGCGACTTCACCATAAATGCCATGGCCGTCAGTATCTTCCCGGGAAATTTCGGCAGCCTGGTCGACCTTTTCGGGGGGGAGGGCGATTTACGCCGCAGGAGGGTAAGGGTTCTGCATGATTTAAGCTTTATCGACGACCCTACGCGCATATTAAGGGCAATCCGCTTTGAGCAGAGGTATAATTTCAGTATCGAACCGGCAACGCTTAAATTATTAAAAGAGGCGGTAAGGGTTAAGATGCTGGAGAGGGTAGAACCGCAAAGGATACGTGATGATCTGGTGCTGGCCCTTAAAGAACAGCGTTCGCTAAAGAACATCAGGCGTATCCAGGCGCTGGCAGGTTTTGATTTTATCCGGCGGGGCTTACGGCCGTCAAAAAAGGATTATTCTTTCATGCGCTCCATTGAGAGAGAGATAACCTGGTTCAGGAGGGCCTATTCCCGGCGCAGGGCCCTTGATGGCTGGCTGATGTATTTTATGGGGCTGATAGATTCCCTGGGCTTCAAAGAGGCAGGAGGGGCCTGTAAAAAATTTGCTTTTCGCAGAGGCGAAACAAAAAGAATCCTCAGTTTCAAGAAGATTAAAAAGAATTTTGTGGCGCAGTTAAATAAGAAAAGGCTTAGTCCCTCCAGGATATTTTCCCTGCTTGAGCCCCTAAGCTACGAGGCGATACTTTTGCTAAAGGCAAAATACGCAACTCCTAACCTACAGAGGCACATCGAAGATTTCTTCGAGATATACAACGGGATGCGTATTTACGTATCCGGCCATGACTTAGGCGGGATGGGCCTGTCTCCAGGGCCCGGTTATAAGAAAATTTTTACCAGGGTGCTGAATGCCAAACTTAACGGCCAGGTTAAAACTAAAAAGCAGGAATTGAGCCTGATCAGGAAGTTGATTGGGGCTTGTTAATCACGAAATGGAGCTGATCTAAAATGCCCAGGAGCGATAAGGTAGCTCAGGTGATAAAGAGGGAGGTAAGCATTATCATACACGAAGAGCTTAAGGACCCCCGCCTCGGTTTTGTAACTATCACCCGGGTTGATTTAACGCCGGATTTAAGGTTTGCCAAGATTTTTTTTAGCGTCTTGGGCAGGGAGGAGGAGCATAAAAAGACTAAAAAGGCCCTGGCTTCGGCCTTAGGTTTTATCCGCCGCCTGATTGCCCAGAGGATTAATTTAAGATTTGCCCCGGAGATTATGTTTCAAGAGGACCGCTCCGCTGAATACAGCGTCCGGATCCAGGAACTCCTGGACGAGATAAAACAAAAAGATGAGCCTAAACAGAAGCGCCGATTGCATAAAAAGAAATAAGATTTTTTTGCTAACCACTCATACCAGCCCTGAAGGGGATGCCCTGGGTTCGCAGCTGGCTTTTTACAGGCTGCTGGAAAAACTGGGCAAGCAGGCAATGATGATAAATGAAGACCCCTGCCCGTCCGGATATGAATTCCTACCCGGTGTGCAAAAGATAAAAAAATTCAGCAGGAAAGCGGAGGATATACGTTTCGATTGCCTGGTTACCCTGGATTGCGCAGATTTAAAACGCACCGGAGAGGTCCACCGCCTTAATACGCAAGCCAAGCCCGTCCTTAATATTGACCATCATATCAGCAACCAGGGTTTCGGCGATATAAATTGGATAGAGCCTTCTGCGTCTTCCTGCGCGGAGATGGTTTATCTTCTCTATAAAAAATTGAAAATCCCCCTGGACAAAGAGAGCGCAATCTGTTTGTATGCCGGTATACTCACCGATACCGGCTCCTTTCATTACTCTAATACCAGTGCGCTGACGCACAAAATAGTTTCGCACCTGTTAGGGTTTGGGCTTGATATCCCGCGGATTTATAAATATATTTACGAGAATGTGCCTTATCAGGAGATGAAATTGTTAGCTGATATATTGCCCGGGATGAGGAGTTGTGCGCAGGGCAGGATTATCTGGTTTCAGATAAAACATAATTTATTGAGAGGCAGGAGATTGGCCTTTGATTTAAGCGAAAACATACTCAATTTCGGCCGTGCCGTCAAAGGCGTAGATGTAGTGGCCCTGTTTAAAGAGAATCTGGGGGTAAAAGACGAAATAAGAGTTTCTTTAAGGTCGCACGGAAGAGTTGACGTTAACAAGATTGCTTCTTTCTTCGGCGGTGGCGGCCATAAGAATGCCAGCGGTACCACCATCCGCGGAAAAATAGACCCGGTAAGAAACAGGGTCCTGCGTAAAATCAAAGAGGCCTTATAATAAAACCCTAAAAAAATGAAGGTCATTTATGGTCTAAGGCGTATCAGAGGCTATCCGCGGCCGGTGGTAGCAATCGGCGTATTCGACGGCGTGCATCAGGGGCACAGGGTTATTTTAGAGCAAGCGGTTAAAAAAGCCAGAAGCATCAGGGGCACAAGTATGGTTTTGACCTTCTGGCCGCACCCGCAGAAAGAAGAGTTGCTATATTCGCTGCGGCACCGTTTGAGGCTAATCCAGGAATTAGGAATCGACCTCTGCGTAGTTATTAACTTTAACAAGGAATTTGCAGCATTAAAAGCAGGGGATTTTATAAAACTCCTGTTTTCCAGGGTGCGCATGCACAGCCTTTATGTGGGTGAGAATTTCAGGTTCGGCAGAAAGGCAGAAGGCGATTACAGGCTTTTAAATAAATTTTCCAAACTTTATAATTTTAAATTAAAAACCTTTAAGGTAGTTTCTTGCGGGGCAAGAGCCATCAGCAGTACTTATATACGCAAGTTAATTAAAAAAGGTAAGCTGCAGCAGGCAGGGCGGCTGCTCTTGCGGCCGGTAAGCATCCTGGGTAGCGTCAAGAGAGGGAATCTCTTGGGCAGGAAGCTGGGATTTCCTACGGCAAATATAGACCCCCATCATGAAGTGATACCTCCTGCGGGAGTATATGCGGTGAGGGTAATTTTGCGTAAGAATAAATTTAACGGAGTCTGCAACATCGGAAGCCGGCCGACTTTCAATTGCTCCTTGCCGGATGCACGGTATATAGAAGTATTTATATTCGGCTTTAACAAAAATATATACGGCAAAGACCTGGAAATACATTTCCTGAAAAAAATAAGACAGGAGCAAAAATTTGACTCCTGCCGTGATTTAGCCAATCAGATCAAGAAAGACATACTTGCCGCAGAAAAACTATTCCCCGCCTTCTAATTAATACCACAATATATGCCCGCAGTGAAGGATAAAATCCACTAGTTGTTGTGTTTTATTAAGTTAGGGAAATTTTTTTCTTGACAAAATACCCTATTTTTACTACAATTGCCTTACTAAGTGGAGTAAAGTGGAGTAAAGTAGAAAGAGGTTAATCATATGTTTTATGGAGAGTACCTGCATTCCATAGACCGTAAGGGCCGTATTATCTTACCCGCCAAGTTTCGTGAAGCAGCAAAAAATAATTTCATTGAGAGATTTTTTGCCACCCGCGGCCTGGATAAGTGCCTTTTTATGTTTTCCGAAGAGGAATGGCGCACCCAGGAAGCTAAATTCAAAGCTATTCCTTTTACAAAACAGCAGGCGCGTACCTTTAACCGGCTTTATTTTTCCGGAGCCGTAGATATCATACCGGATAAGCAGGGTAGGATTTTACTTCCTCCCTACCTGAAGGAATTTGCCCTCATAAAAAGAGAGGTAGTTATTGTCGGAGTCTCCAACAGGATAGAAATCTGGGCCAGAGACTCCTGGGAGGAGTTCTACGGAAATTCCAGGCAGTCTTTTGAGGAGATCGCAGAGAAATTAATGGATAATATTTAGGGCAGGATGAGATTTTATACGTGGAAGAGAAATACCATATCCCAGTTATGTTAAAAGAGGCGCTGGATTATCTGAATTTGAGTCCAGGTAAAGTTATAGTGGATGCTACCATCGGGACGGGCGGCCACGCTCAGGCCATACTGGAAAAGATCCTTCCGGCGGGGAGGTTGATTGCCATTGACCGCGACCAGGAGTCCCTGTTAGTTTCAGGCCAAAGGTTAAAAGATTTCGGCGATTCCTGTGTATTTATCCACGGTAATTTTACGGATATGGATACCATGCTCAAAGATTTCAATATTAAAGAAGTAGACGGCATACTTTTCGATCTGGGTATCTCCTCCTATCAGCTGCAGGATGCCGAGCGCGGTTTTAGTTTCCGTTATGAAGGGCCCCTGGATATGCGCCTGGACAGGAAAAGTTATATCTGTGCCTTTGACCTGATAAACAATCTTACCGAAGAGGAGATTTCGGCCCTGTTGTGGAATTTTGGAGAGGAGCGCTGGCACAACCGCATCGCCCGCCATCTGGTAGAGGAGAGGCAGCGCCAGCCGATTTTAACCACGACGGAATTAGCCGATATAGTGGTAAGGTCCATACCCTCCAGATACCGGCACAGGCATTACCGCATTCATCCTGCCACCAGGACCTTTCAGGCAGTGCGCATCGCGGTAAACAGGGAATTAGAGACGTTAGAGTCCGCTATAAATAAAGCAATCGCAATCCTTGCAAAGAATGCCAGGTTATGCGTAATCTCTTTTCATTCTTTAGAGGATCGGATAGTAAAATTCAGTTTCCGCCGCGCCTCTGCCGAAGGTTTGATTAAGATCATAACGCCCAAACCCCTTACTCCGCAGCGGGCCGAGGTTGAAGCCAATCTTTCCAGCCGCAGCAGTAAGCTTAGGGTGGCGCAAAGGCTATAAGATGAAGTTATCCAGATTTCTATCGATTACCATATGCATTACGCTTCTTTCCCTCCTCTATGTCTACCAGCAGACAGAGATCTTCCGCCTCGCATATACGGGCCAGAAGAAACAGGTGTTCTTTGAGGATCTGCTTGATAAAAATTGTGTCTTAAGATACAATATAGAAAAGAACGCTTCCCTGGCCTGCATCGGTGAGAAGATCTTCGGGTATGCTGATTTTCAGATGCCGGATAATTATCAGTTAGTAACGCTCTTGCCTTACGGCGAAGGCCCGCAGTTAATAAAAGAGGAGCCTTCGGAGAAACCGGCTTTACTCTCCATGATTTTCGGGATCAAAAGGCAGGCCGAAGCAAAGACTGTTAACCCCTAAACCGCATAATTTAACTAACTGTGTATATAGGTAATTATCGCCGCAGAACCGAGGCGGTATTTTCGGTTTTTTTAATCTTTTTGCTGCTCTGTATAACCCGCCTGATTTATATTCAGTTTTTCCACTCCAGATACCTTGCAGGCATTGCCAAGAAACAGCACAACCTCTTTGTAGAGCTGGAACCTGTAAGAGGCACTATTTATGATTCCGGCCTTAAAAAGCAGGCAGTTAACATCCCGGTAGATTCGCTTTACGCCGTTGCCAATGAAATGCGCCCGGAGGATAAAGAGGTAGCGGTTGGAGAGCTTAGTTCGATATTAAATCTGGATGAGGCTTATTTAAGGGAGAGGTTAGGCCGCGATAAATCGTTTATCTGGATTGCGCGCAAAATAACTCCTGAGCAGTCGGAGGCTCTCAGGCGGCTCAATTTAAAAGGGCTCGATTTTTTAAAGGAAAGCCGGCGCTCTTATCCCAACAGCTACCTTGCTGCTCAAGTAATCGGTTTTGCGGGTTTGGATAATACGGGCCTGGAGGGCCTGGAGGTTTATTATGATAAATATCTGAAGGGTGAGGCCGGCTGGGCGATATTTTTGAGAGACGCGCACCAAAAAAGGCTGGACCTTTGGGCAAAGATGGTCCTTTCCAAAGACGGCTATGATCTGCTCTTGACCATCGACGAAACGATACAATATATCGCCGAAAGAGAACTGGGTAAGGTATTTGAGAAATATCACGCTAAAGCCGCCAGCATCATCGTGATGGACCCGCATACCGGCGCGATACTGGCATTGGCAAACCGCCCCGGTTTTGATTTAAACGCCTATAGCAGGACAGGTAATGAGCAGATACGCAACCGCGCAATCTGCGATTTATTTGAGCCGGGTTCGGTATTTAAGATTGTGACGGCAGCGGCGGCGCTGGAGGAAAAGAAGGTTACGGAAGAGGACAGGTTTTTTTGCGAAAACGGCTCTTATCGCGTTGCCAACCATACCCTTCATGACCACCGGCCGCACGGATGGCTGACTTTCCGCGAAGTAATCGAGCAGTCCAGTAATATCGGTACAGTAAAGACGGCGCAGATTTTAGGGCCGGAATTGCTTTATAAATATGTAAAACTTTTCGGTTTCGGCTCAAAGTTAGGCATTGACCTGCCCGGCGAAATCAGCGGCATGGTCAAGGAACCCAGGGCTTGGTCTAAGACTACCATCGGAGCAATACCCATGGGCCAGGAGGTGGGCGTGACGGTCTTACAGTTAGCCAGTGCCATTTCCGTAATCGCAAACGGCGGACAGCTGATGAGGCCCTATGTCGTGCAGGAGGTCCGGGATAAATACGGGGAGACGATTAAAAAGGTCCCTCCCGTAATGATACGTAAGGTTATCTCTTTAGAAACGGCAAACCGGGTAAAAAAAATCCTCGGGGGCGTAATAGAAGACGGTACTGGAAAAATGGCAAAAATACCGGGATCCAGCGCTGCGGGCAAGACCGGGACCGCCCAGAAATTAGAACCCAATGGTTCATATTCCCATAATAAATTCATCGCTTCTTTTATCGGCTTTGCCCCTTTGGAAGAACCGTTGGTGGCAATAGTGGTGGTAGTTGATGAACCGCGGCCGTATTATTTTGGCGGGGTAGTAGCTGCCCCGGTTTTTAAGGTCGTTGCCTCAGATGTAATAAAATACCTGAGGGGAAAAGAGCCGCTAAGAGAAAAGGAACCATATTAGATGAAGGCAAAAAAAATAATTAAGGCCTTTGATATATGCGGCAGGATCCCGGCATTCGATGATTTCGAAGTGCAGGGGATTAGCTGTAATTCCAAAGAAGTTTCGGAAAATTTTATTTTTGTGGCGATAAAGGGTACCCGCGAAGACGGCGCAAAATTTATAAAGGAGGCGGCGGCTCGGGGGGCAAGGCTGGTGGTTACGCAATTGCCGGCTGATACTTCTGGGTTACCGCGTAATCTTACTCTGATTGCGGTCAAAGATGCGCGCAGGGCATTAGCTGATTTAGCCGCAGAGTTCTATGCTTACCCTTCTTCGAGGATAAAGGTTGTCGGTGTTACCGGCACAAACGGTAAAACCACCATAACCTATTTATTAGAGGCGTTATTAAAAAAAGCAGGTAATTCTCCTGCGGTGATCGGCACGGTTAACTACCGTTTTAAAAATAAAATCATCCCTTCAAAAAATACAACGCCCGGCCCGATACAGCTTCAGGCCCTTTTAGCCGAGATGGCCAGGGAGGGCCTGGATTTTGCGCTGATGGAAGTTTCATCGCATGCCTTAGACCAACAGAGGGCAGGGGGGGTTGACTTTCATTCCGCGATTTTTACGAATTTAACGCAGGATCACCTGGATTATCACCGGGACATGGAAAGTTATTTCCGGGCCAAGGCAAAGCTCTTCGAGAATCTCAAGCCCAGTTCGTTTGCGGTCCTGAATTATGACGACGCATACGCAAGAAGGCTCAAAAGTTTGACCAGGGCCAGGGTCATTAGTTACGGGATAGAAGAGAAGGCGGATTTAGGTGCCAGGATATTAAGTTTTGACTGCAGGGGCACAAGATTTTTACTTTCTTTTCCCCAAGGAGAAATCGAAATAAATACCGCCCTTATCGGCAGGCATAATATTTATAATCTCCTGGCAGCGGCAGCCTGGGGTTATCAGGCCGGCATAAGCGTGCAGGTTATAAAATCCGCCCTCGGTGCATTGTATCTGGTGCCTGGAAGGCTGGAAAGAATAGATGGTACAAATAGTTTTTCTGTCTTCGTGGATTATGCGCATACGCAAGACGCGCTGAAGAATACCATTACTGCCTTGAGGCAGCTTTGCCAAAAAAAGATTATCGTGGTTTTCGGCTGCGGCGGAGAGCGGGATAAGACCAAAAGGCCCAAGATGGGAGAGGTGGCTGCGCAGTTATCCGATTACGCTATAATTACCAGCGATAATCCCCGTTCGGAAGAGCCGCAGGCGATTATTAAAGATATTGAAAAAGGTATAGCTAGTAAAAATTATTGTATTATTCCCGAGCGCAGGGAGGCGATAAGAAAATCATTGGCTTTAGCCAGGGAGGGTGATATTGTATTGATTGCCGGCAAGGGGCATGAGGATTACCAGATATTGAAGGACAGGCGGATACATTTTGACGACAGTGAGGTGGTAAGGGAATGTTTGCGGCAGACCAATTATTAAAAGCCACTAAGGGCAGATTATTTGGCGTACCCGGCAGGGTGATAACCGGCGGTATTTGCATTGATTCAAGGGCCATAAGGCCCGGCGATATATTTCTCGCCATAAAGGGCAATAACTTTGACGGGCATGATTTTATCGCTGAGGCGCTAAAGCGGGGGGCGGCAGCGGTTGTAGTCCATAGTCGAGAGTCCATCCCTCGACTGCGCTCGGGACAAGTAGTCCATGGTATTAATAAAACACAATTTATCTTAGTAAAAGATACGACTATTGCGCTGGGGGATATTGCCCGATTCCACCGTAATAAGTTTGATATTCCCGTTATTGCGGTTACCGGCAGCAATGGCAAGACTACTACTAAGGAGATGGTTGCCTGCCTGCTCGGCGGCAGCTCAAGAGTGCTTAAGAACGAAGGGACAAAGAACAATCATATAGGATTACCGCTTACCCTGACCAGGCTGGATAACTCACATGATTTTGTTGTGTTAGAGGCCGGGACAAACCATCCGGGAGAGATTGATTACTTGGGAGGTATCTGCCTGCCGAATATCGCCGTAATTACCAATATCGGTCCTGCACACCTGCAATACTTCAGAGGCCTGCAAGGGGTTTGCCGGGAAAAGATTTCGTTGTTGAGGCAGATGAGAAAACCGCAGGTGGCAGTGCTTAATGCCGATTGCAGTGCCTTTGCCCGCAAGGCAGCCCTCGGCAGGCACAACAGAAAAATTATTTTCGGGTTTGGCATTAAAAGGCAGACTGATTTTTCTGCTTCGGATATCGAAATCGGCCACGCCAGGCTACAATTTCTATTAAACAAGAAATACAGATTTACATTAAGGACGCTGGGGTATTATAATATATATAATGCCCTGGCTGCGATTGCGATAGCGCGGCTCTTCGGGATAGAGTATAGTGATAGCGCACGGAGATTAAGCGATTTTAGCTTTCCCGACAGCAGGCTTAAATTCAGGAAGTTGAATAATATCAATTTCATCGACGATACTTATAACTCTAACCCTCTTTCACTGGAGCACGCATTGGATGCCCTGAATAAATTCAAGGTAAAGGGAAGGAAGATTCTTGTAATGGGCGATATGCTGGAGTTAGGTAAGAGCGAGCGGACATTCCATCTGCAGGCGGGAAGAAAGGCGGCGGGTATTTGTGATTGCTTCCTCACCGTAGGTAAACTGTCCCGCCTGGCGGCGCAGGCCGCAGGCATTAACGGCTTTGATAAGGCGAGGATATTCAGCTGCAGAGATTCTCTTGAGGCGCGCGATATTTTATTTAAAGAAATTGCCCCCGGGCCCGAAGATATCGTGCTTATCAAGGGATCGCGTTCCATGAAGATGGAGCAAATTTTTAAAGAACAGGACGAGCGAGCTTGAGCGAATAATGTTCTATCATTTCCTATATCCCTTACATAATCTAATCTCGGTTTTCAATATCTTCCGCTACATCACCTTCCGTTCGGCGATGAGCGCAATAACCGCTTTTATTATCTGCCTCATTCTCGGCCCGCCCCTAATAAGAAGACTAAAGAGCCTGCATATCGGAGAAAACATCAGAAAGGACGACAGCGCCAGGCTGGATGAACTGCATCGCGGTAAACAGGATACGCCTACCATGGGCGGGATCCTGATACTTTTAGCGGTTATAATTTCCACCCTGCTTTGGGCGGATCTTTCCAATAAATATATTATAATAGTTTTGTTTGTTACGCTCTGGCTTGGCCTGACCGGTTTTATCGACGATTATCTTAAGCAGGTAAAGCAGAAGTCCAAAGGGCTTACCGCCAAGGCAAAGTTAATCAGCCAGAGCATACTGGGTTTAATACTGGGTTCGCTGCTTTTAGCTGACCCTCAAGTAAACTTAGGGCTGAACGTACCGTTTTTGAAAGAACTGACTATCAATCTGGGGATTTTTTACGTATTGTTTGTGGTTATTATCATTGCCGGCAGCTCCAATGCCGTAAACCTGACCGATGGGCTTGACGGGCTGGCCATCGGCATCGTAGTAATGGTGGCTTTGGCCTTCGGCGTCTTAAGTTACGTTTCCGGCAACGTAAATTTTAGCGAATACCTCTTTATCCCTTATATTAAAAATGCCGCAGAATTGACGGTCTTCTGCGCAAGCATACTGGGCGCGGGCCTGGGGTTCCTCTGGTTTAACTGTTATCCGGCCTCAGTTTTTATGGGGGACGTGGGCTCCCTGAGCCTGGGAGGGGCATTAGGGACGGTCGCCTTATTGATTAAAAAAGAATTGCTTCTGGCGATAGTCGGGGGCATATTCGTTTTGGAGGCGCTGTCGGTAATTTTGCAGGTGGCGGCTTTCAGGATTTTTAAAAAACGCATCTTTAAAATAGCCCCCCTGCATCATCACTTTCAGTTTCAGGGCCTTTCGGAAAACAAGATTATCGTCAGATTCTGGATTATCGCTTGCCTGCTTGCTTTGTTTACGATAGTAACGCTGAAAATCAGATAACCATATCGTTTCCATCCATGAGGGATACCGGGTATTTTAAGGATAAAAAAGTTACGGTGGCCGGACTTGGCCGCAGCGGGCTGGCCTGCGTCAAACTGCTTTATGATTTGGGGGCGCAGGTTTGTGCGACAGACAACCAGGATAACGAGGCTGTACGGCTGAATGCCTCCGGAATCAAATACAAAAAGATCAAAGTGGAACTGGGCAGGCATTCGCAGGAGTTTATAGGGAAGAGCGATATGATTGTGGTTTCTCCCGGGGTGCCCATGAACAGCCCCTTACTTAGCTGGGCAGCGGATTTTAAGATACCCGTAATAAGCGAGATTGAATTAGGGTGGATGCTTTGTCCGGGGACGGTTATTGCGGTAACCGGCTCAAACGGAAAGACTACCGTCACAACTTTAATCGGCAGGGTATTAGAAAAAGCAACCGCTAAAAAAGTTTTTGTCTGCGGCAATATCGGGACTCCTTTCTGCGCCGAGGTTGGTAAGATAAAAGAAGGCGATTACGTATCGCTGGAAGTAAGCTCTTTTCAGCTGGAGCATATAAGAAACTTTAAGCCCAAGGTTTCGCTGATGCTGAATTTTAGCGCCAATCACCTGGATAGATACAGGGACCTCGGGGAATACCTTGCAGCGAAGAAGAGGATATTTATCAATCAGGATGAGTCGGATTATCTGGTTACCAATTATGATGACCCGGTATTAAAGAAGCTGGCGGAGGAATCAAGAGCCGGGAAGGTTTATTTTTGCGCTAAAGAAGGATTGGATCATAATCAATCCGCAGTTATGGCAGCGGCCGGGATTCTGGGCATAGACAGGGATTTGGTTCTAGGGGTATTGCGGGATTTTAAGGGCCTCCAGCACCGCATGGAGTTCGTGGCCGAGATAAACAAGGTTAAATTTATTAATGATTCGAAGGCCACTACGGCGGATTCCACGCTCTGGGCATTAAGGAGCCTGGACGGTGGGGTTATTTTAATCGCCGGCGGGAAAGACAAAGGGGTTGATTACGCCCTTATATTGAAATTGGCGCCGGTTAAAATAAGAGCGGTAATTCTGCTGGGCGAGGCAAAGGAAAGAATAGCTTCCGCTCTCGGCGGGGCTTTACCGATACATAGAGTAACAACCTTAACTGAGGCTGTGAATAAGGCATTTACTTTGTCCAGGCCGGGTGAGAGCGTTTTATTTTCTCCGATGTGTTCGAGTTTCGATATGTTTTCCAGTTATGAAGAGAGGGGCAAGGCCTTTAAAGACTGTGTTTTCAAGCTGCTTAAAGGCCAAAACGCATTATGCCAGCTAAAGCAAAGCTAAATATATTCAGCGTTTGCATTATCCTTATCTCTATCGGTATAGTGATGATTTACAGCGCCTCCAGCATTTATGCCTGGGAGAGGTACGGCAGCGGGTTCTTTTTTCTCAAACGCCATCTGGTTTTTCTGGTAATCGGCCTGTTTCTTACTTTCATGGTGATGAGCTATGATTATAAAAAAATCAGGCGCCTGGCCAAGCCCTTATTGATATTTTCGTTGTTGCTGCTGGTTCTGGTTTTAGTCCCCGGTATAGGCAGGGAGGTTTCCGGTGCGCGCCGCTGGTTCCGTTTCAAATTCATCAGTTTTCAGCCGTCGGAGCTCGCAAATCTGGCTATGATAATTTACCTGGCTGACTTTATCGCGCGCAAGGCCAAGCTGATCAAAGACTTTAGAAAAGGTTTTTTACCCTCCATATTCATCCTGGGGCTATATTCTATGCTGGTAGTTATGCAGCCGGACCTGGGAACTACTCTGGCGATGGCGATAGTAGTTTTTATCATGCTCTTTATTGCCGGCGTAAGAATATCCTATCTGGTTTCGTTATTGCTGGCCGGGTTGCCGGTGCTTTACTTTTTGATTTTTAGCGTGCCCTACCGGCGCATGCGCATCCTGGCATTTTTAAACCCGTGGCTGGACCCACTAGGGAGCGGCTTTCAGATTATCCAGTCGCAGATCGCCCTGGGCTCCGGCGGGGTATTCGGAGTGGGGCTGGGCCATTCCAGGCAGAAGTTATTTTATCTGCCGGCTGCGCATACCGATTTTATTTTTTCCATCATCGGCGAAGAGCTGGGCCTTTTAGGGACGCTGGGGGTAATAATATTATTTATAATTTTTGTGCGGCAGGGCTTGAAGATCATAAAGAACAGCTCCGATAAATTTGGCTATTTTCTGGCATTGGGACTCTTGCTTATGATTACACTCAAGGCAATAATAAATATCGGCGTCTCCTGCGGTGTTTTCCCTACCAAGGGGTTGCCTCTGCCTTTTATCAGTTACGGAGGGTCCTCTTTTATTTTTGACCTGATCAGCGTCGGCATACTGCTTAATATTTCCCGCAGCCGGGGAGAGGCTTTATGAAAGTTCTGGTGGCCGCCGGCTCAAGCGGCGGGCATATATTTCCTGCTGTCGCTTTTTTAGGTACATTAAGAAATAAGTATAAAGGAATAGACCTACTTTTGGTTTTGCCGAAAAGGGTCAGGACAAGTCATTTAGTTTATGATCTTCATTATTATAAGGTAAGGTATATTTCGGTCTCCCCAATTGCATTCCGCCTTGATTTAAGAAATTTTATTGCCATACTAAGATTCTTTAAAGGGTGGTTCGAAAGTTTATTTTTGCTGTTTGAATTCAAGCCGGATATGGTAGTTGGGTTTGGCAGCCTGGATTCGGTTCCCGTCTTATTGTCTGCCTGGCTTTTGAGAATCAAGACGTTAATACACGAGCAGAATGTAATCCCGGGCAGGGCCAACAGGTTCTTAGCAAAATTCGCAGACAAGGTGGCTGTTTCTTTTGCCGAAACCAAAGACTATCTAAAAATAAACCAAGAGAAGATTGTCTTTACCGGTAATCCTATGCGCCAGGGATTAAAAGAAATCGATAGGCCTGCGGCCTTGCGTTTTTTTGGATTTAATGATTTTAAATTTACCATTTTAGTGATGGGGGGCAGTCAGGGCAGCCAGCGCATCAATTCCTGTTTTCTCAAGGCTATATCAACGGTTCCCGATAAGTCCAGGTTACAGGTTATTCATATTGCAGGGGAAAATGACCGTGCTGCATTAGAAAGAAGTTATAAGGAGATAGAGCTAAATGCAAGGGTATTCACTTTTCTAGAACAAATGCAATACGCTTACAGTATTTGCGACCTTGCGGTCTCCAGGGCCGGCGCTACGGCAATTGCTGAGCTGATATTTTTCAGGATCCCGGCAATAATGATCCCTTACCCGTTTGCCTATAAGCATCAATTCAGCAATGCAGAAATATTAGAGAAGATGGGTACAGCTGTTATAATCAAGGATGACCAGTTAGATGCCGCCGGATTAAGGCAGGCCCTGGATGGCTTGATGCATAATCCTGAGAGGCTTGCGCTCATGCGTTCATATTATAGTGGCGCCTTAAAAGCAAATACCAATGATTTGCTTACGCAGGAGGCACTATCCCTGGCCAGATGAGAAGATGCATTTTAGCTTTATCAATGCTGCTTTTCGTATCAGCGGCTTTCGCCGGCACTGATAACTGGCGTATAAGCAAAAGCACGCATTTCCTCATATATTATAAAAGCGCTCCAGAGGATTCTATAAAAGAGCTTATGGAAGAGGCCGAAGGTTATTATGATAAGGCCGTTTCTGACTTAGGATTTAGCCGTTATAACTTCTGGTCTTGGGATAACCGGGCCAAGGTCTATGTTTATGACAATCCCGAAGATTATCGGGCTGCTACCGGACAGCCGGGTTGGTCCGGGGGAGCAGCCGCAGTAACGGATAAGATAATTTATACCTACCTTTACGATAAGAGTTTCTTTGAAACTACGCTGCCGCACGAAATAGGGCATATTATTTTTAGGGAGTTTGTCGGGTTTGGCAATGGCGCG
>JADHYK010000057.1 GCA_016782485.1 Candidatus Omnitrophota bacterium | reverse complement strand
ACTTGGAATTCTGGTCGACGTCTATTTTGCCGATTTTAACTTTACCTGCATATTCGGCGGCCAATTCTTCGATAACGGGTGCAATCATTTTGCAGGGGCCGCACCACTCTGCCCAAAAGTCCACCAGGACCGGCAACTCTGACTCCAAAACCTCTTTTCTGAAATTGGTATCTGTAAAATGCGCTAAGGCCATATTAAAAAGATTAATTTTTATAAGGCAGGCAATGCTTTAAAATATCACAAATAGATTTTAAATGCAACAGGTTTTTTGCTAACCAAACAATTTCACGCGCTATCCTTCCTGACCTCCTTCGAAAAATATCCTCCGGTCAAGGCATCAATGGAAGCGGTTAATTCCTCAAGGCGCAACTCCTTCTGCAGCCTCTTCTTAGCCGCCTCTATCGGCAGCTCATCCAGTTCAATTTTGACCCGCAGCCGCTCAAAATACAGTTTGGTCACCTCGTCCAGTATGTCGTCGCGTAACTGCACCTTCTATACTTGAATTTGTAGTCAGTTGTAATTGCTGAAGTTGGGAGTCATCGGGAAGGGGAAATTTGAGGACAAGTTCAAACTCGCCGTTACTATAGATAGGTATTCTGGTAACAAAGGCCTCTAAAATTCTTCTCTTTTGGCTAATAGTGAGTTTCTTATCTGATTGGTAGATAAACTTAGCATATCTTAAAATGCGTTCTTTATTTATGCCTTCTGAGGCTACTTTTTTAAGATACTCAATCTTAGCCTCTAATTCCCGTTTCTGTTGTTCAAGACTTCTCTTTTCTTCAATTAAAGAAATAAGCTGTGCTTTGAATTCCTCCTCATTTATCACGCCTTTTATACATAAAGAGACAGCATTATCCTTATAGGACTGAAAATTATCGAGTTTTTGAATAACTTGCTTATATTCTCCTTGATAAAGTTCAAGGTTGCTTAAATTAGGCACTCTCGATTTTTCAAGGGCTTTTTTTATGAGATCTGGCCTTCTTGCTGTTTCTTGAAAGGCGCTCCAGACTTTATCGTTATATTCCTCTAATGGGAATGTTTTCATAGTGCAGGTAGGCTTAGATTTATCAAACCAATGCGCATAACGCGTCTTACAGCGGTAAATACAGCGCCTCCATTTACCGAAACTCGTGCTACCTACTTTAAATGTATTATGACAAGAGACGCATTCCAGTATGCTGGTTAATAACTGAAGGGAGTCAGAATCTACGCGCGTGCTTCTTTTATTCTTTAATCTTTCCTGAATTAAATCAAAGGTTTCTTCGGAAATCAAAGCTGGATGCGCATTGGGTATCTCGGTAAATATCTTTTCATCACGCCAGCGTTTTTTGTTTTCTTTGGTATAGTAAAACTTAAATTTCTGGTGGACAAGCGTGCCTTTATAGGTTGGGCTTCTTAAAATATAATGAATTGCCTGCATCCTCCAGGGTTTACCTACGCGATTCCTAAGACCTTGCTTATTCAACTCAGCGGCTATGCGTTTAATACCATAATTCTTTGTTAAAAATAGCGAAATTATCTGCCTATAAATACGAGCTTCTTCTTCATTGATAAGCAAGAACTTATTCTTCTCTATATCGAAACTATATCCGAATGGCGCGGTCCGGCCTCCCCATTCGCCTCTTTCTGCCTTAATTTGCCTGCCTCGGTTTGCACGCTGTAATATTTTTAGTCTTTCGCGTTTAGCCAGAATACCAAAAAGATCGCTGATAAAGTCGTCATCTACATCCTCAAGAGAGAGTTTTTGATAAGGAGTACATAGCTGTATATTGTTTTCTTTAAAGACCTTCTTAATGTAAGCTAAGTCGGTTAAATCGCCCCTTGAAAGTCTATCCTGATCTACTACCCAGACAGCATTAAATTTTTTCTCGTCTGCATCCAAAAGTAGCCTTTGGAACTCTGGCCGGTTAACAATCCTCTCGCCAGAGATACCCGCATCGGTGTACATACCGACAAATTCATGGCCCTCTTTGGCAATGCATTCTTTAAGGATTTTCTCTTGGGCGGGAAGAGAATATTTATCTACTTGCTCTTTACTACTTACCCTGGTATAGATTACGGATTTCATATTTTTTCACTTAATATTTTTATATAGACTTACACTACATTATTTATTTCTGCACATTTTGTAGTGTAAGCGATAATTTCTCTATCTCTACGCTCATCGAGGGGAATTCCGCCTTGGTCTTATCCAACATTCTTAGTACAGTCTGACGCCATTTCTTCGGCAAAGTCCGGAATAATTCTTGTATTTCTTTCTCATCAACGATTGTAGAAGTATAAATTGCCTGTTGCAGGTCTTTTAAACTTTTATCCAATTTCCTTCTCCGGGAAGCGATAATAAGCTTATGAAGACAGAAACGGCTGGGCGCCGGAACCCGGATCTTCATCCCGTTATCAGTAATAATTATTGGCTTATCGAGGAGTAATCCAACATGCCTTAAAGCAATAGCGTTAACACCGAGTTTATTAACCTTAATAGCTTTATCAGTGCCCTTCCCCTTTTCAGCAGTAATAAATTCAATCTTTAATTCCGCATTCCACAGATATAGCGAACCATCGCTTTTGAAGTCTACATCGAAACCCAAGACTTCTAATTGTTTTACAAAGTTTGCGTGAACCTTACCGTGATAAGGAGTAGGAACCAAGAAGTCAATATCCGGAGTCCTTAAAGGAAAGTTTTCTATCCCAAGATGCTTTTGGTATAATTTAAAACACCAGCTGCCGATCAGCTCAACTCCTTCTTCAAAGAGATTGTTATTGGCGAATACCCTGAGAATTTTGCCTATAAGATCAGCCATGCCTTCTGCCTTCCGAACGCTTAATAATCCTCAATGCCTCGTTAACCTTTCGTAATTCTAAGCTCAACGCCTTGCGTTCTTTTATCTGGCTTGCGACTTCTTCCGGCCTTCTCTTACCTAGATATTTATGAACCACTTTCTTACCGACCCTCTGTTGGAGATAATAATATTTTTTTCCGGCTATCATCCTCTCTTTTACGCTACCTTTTGGCAGCTTGGCTAGTTTTTTCTTAATCTTATCTCTTGCCTGGAGGTAGTACTCTTTACTTTCAGATAGAATTCCCTGTAATATTCTCATGTGTATCTCCTTTACACTACATTATAGCATAAAATTAAAAATGTAGTGTAAAATATTTCTCAAGTAGTTCATCATTTCATTGCAATTATGCATACTCAAAATTGACATCTATTAAGCAGATGTCAATTTTAATTTCAGTTAGACAAAAGAACAACGTCTTCTAATCTTTCCCTTTTATCTGGCTCGAAAAATAACCCCCGGTAAGTCCATCCAGTTGTGCGGTCAACTCCTGTAATTTCAACTCTTTCTCGAAACGCCTCTTCCTGTCCTCTATACTCAAATTGTCCAATTCCATCTTGACACGAATCCTCTCGAAATATAACTTGGTTACCTCGTCCAACACGTCTTGTCGCAGCTGTACCATCAGTTTCGAACGCACATCAATGGAGGTCTGGTCAGGGTTCCAGATCAGCTCGCTTAAATCCCAGCTTAAGCTTACATCCCAATCCAAGGCATCCCTTCCCTTTATTAAAACATCGTCGTATGCTTTAGTAGTTGAGCCACCCTCCCAATGCCATAAGTCGCCGGTATCCCTGCCCACCCCTGCGCTCAGCTTCGGCAAAATCGCCTTTGCCGCTGCCTGTTTTCTCCAGAAGCTGATTTTCTCCGGAGAGACTTCGGCATATTTAATCGCTGCCTTTTGTACCTCGCCAATGGCCGGCTCGCCATCGGAATAAACAGTTAAACGGCCTTGATATTTGTAACCGGCAGTTTTGTCAATTTTGCCTATGAATAAACCCCGGTCGCAGGCAGCGTATAGAGTGCCCTGATTATCCGCTGCCAGGAACCTCACCTCATCCGTCGTAAGGCCAAAGGACAACTCATACCAGCGCTCGTCTCTATATTCGAATATCCCTCTTTCGGTAGCGGCATAAAGGGATTTCCCTGATGCTAAAATAAACCTGACTATCCTGCTCAGCAAACCGTATTCGCTAAAATGGCTCCACTCCTTACCTCTATTACGGCTTACATATACCCCCCTTGAAGTGGCAAGGTATAGGGAATTCAAATCATCCGGGCTGCAACTTATGTAGCTGATATCAAAACTATACCCTTCTTGCTCCGAATCATTACTATCGTCTTCGCTATCATTACCGTTTTCCGAAAGTTGCGCCACAAAAACCCTCTCCCAACTGTCCTGCCCTTTTTCGATTTTATATACGCCGTCGCTTGAGGCAGCAAAAACAGAGCCTGCAGTGCTATAACTGGCCGCGAAGATACGACTGTTGCCGACCTTGCCCATTGCCTTAACCCAGCTCCTGCCTTTATCATTGCTGACAAAAAGGCCTTTTTGCGTTCCTAAATAAATGCTCCCTGCTGAAACAGCGACACAGGTACAATCGCTTTCAAGATAATCCCCTCCTTTAAAAACCCTTTTCCATGACCTACCGCTGTTGCCGCTATAAAATAATCCCTGGCCTGTCGCAGCGTAAATTGAATTCGGGTCTGCGGCATTTAATAACAAAAAGTTGACCCTCCTGTTCTGCCCTCTCACCGAAAGGACATTCCTCCAGTTCCTGCCGGCATCTTCGGACTTGAACACCCCGTGCTTGCTGCCCATAAAAATTATCCGCGGGTTAGCCGGATGAACCGCAACCGTCCTGATATCGGTCTCGCCTCTTCCTATCTCTTCCCAGGCCATTTCAGCAGCAAATGCCACTGCTCCCGCCAAAACATGCCAAGTCAATAAAACCATAGCCAATCTTTTCATTTTAACCACCTCCTGACATTAGATCCTTCGTCCCGACGATACGTCGGGACGAAGGATAAGTTCGGGCATACAAATTATGTCGCATCCCTGTAGTAGATTGCTCCATAACTTGTGCCCTCACTTAATAGACGTAAAAGAAGACAGAATCTCACATAAAAAAACCCGCTTAATAATTTAAGCGGGGAAATAACAATTTTGCGGCGGGCTTGGCTGGGCTTTCGAGGGACATCGTAAGAATGCAGCTGGCAAGCATGCGAGCGAATGGAGGTTTTAGTTGTTTCTGATATATCCTGCGGAGGGTTTGTGAGCGCACATTAGGAATTTTTCGGCACAGCTATTTACTTAGAGTCTGCAAGGGATTACGGCGAGCGGGAGTACTGAGTTTTAGCGTAAGGAGTTACGGGAGCGAGCCGTAAACCGAAGCAGACGGCGAAAATTTCCAGTGCGCGAACAAAGCCGCAGCAGGAGATAGCAGGAGTGAAAAAGCTATCAAGGAAAATTATACTACACGTGGGCTTTTTGCTAATACTTGACCTTCATCAGGCAGAGGCCCCTTGCCGGAAGGGTGGGACCGGCGGCCTTTCTGTCGCGGGCAAGGAGAATCCTCTTTAAATCGCCGGGTTTAAACCTTCCCCTGCCTATTTCTATAAGGGTGCCGGCGATATTGCGGACCATATTATAGAGAAAGCCGTCCGCTTCTATATCAATCGCTATAAACGGATAGCGGATAGCGGATAGCGGATAGTTTATTTCTTTTATAGTTATTTTCTTAATAACCCTGACCTTATTTCGGAGACCTGCTCCGCTGGCGCAGAAAGAACTAAAATCATGCCTGCCCAAAAGCGCCTTTGACTCTTTGCGCATTAGACCGATATTCAACGGATGGCGGTAAAAGTAAACAGCCTTTCTTTGAAGCGGCGAGGGGTGAGGCCGGTTCAGGATAGAGTAACGGTAAATTTTTGATTTGGCGTCAAAACGGCTGTGAAAATCGAGCGCTTTTTCTTCGGCTTTGCTGATTGCGATATCCGCCGGCAGCCAACTATTCAACGCCAGCCGTAGTTTATCCGGAGGTATCTTTGATTTTGTCTTGAAATTTGCCACCTGCGCCAGGGCATGGGTGCCACTGTCAGTCCTTCCCGAAACGATAAGATGAACTTTTTCCTGAAGAATTCTTTGGAGGGTCTTTTCTATAACAGACTGGATGGTTTTCTTACTATTCTGCACCTGCCAGCCTGCGTAATTTGTCCCATCATATTCTATCTCAAGCTTGAGATTACGCATTCGGCAATCTGGATGGCATTGGTGGCTGCCCCTTTGCGCAGATTATCAGCTACGACCCAAAGCCAGAGGCCGTTTTTCAGAAAGGGGTCTTTGCGGATACGGCCGACAAAAACCTCATCCCTGCCCTCCGCATCCAAAGGCTGCGGGTAAAGGTTATTCCTGGGCTCATCCTCGACAATAATCCCCGGAGATTTCGAAAGTAACTCCCTTACCTCCTCGGGGGCGATTGTTTTTCCGGTCTCAATATACACCGACTCAGAATGGCCGGTCCTCACCGGCACCCTGACGGTGGTAGCTGAAATCTTAATTTTATCGTCGTGCATAATTTTATGGGTTTCGCGCACCAGTTTCCATTCCTCGCTGGTGTAATCATCTTCTGCAAATCCTCCGATATGCGGGAAAACATTAAAGGCAAGCTGCTGCGGCAGGGC
>JADHYK010000056.1 GCA_016782485.1 Candidatus Omnitrophota bacterium | reverse complement strand
CTTCTTTTACCCGGTTGATATTGGCGTCGATAATCCTATTGATATCTTTTCTAGCGGTAATTTTCGGCAATTCTTTTTATCAGATTAGAAGTGGAATGCCCTTTTGCCAACTTCAGGGTTAATACCTTCCCGCCCTGGCCCCTGACAAAACTGCCTCCGACTATACTCTCTTTGTCCCAATCGGCGCCCTTAACCAGCACATCGGGTATAAATAGTTTTATGAGATTAAGCGGCGTCCTGGCATCGAAACTGACAACGTAATCTACGGATTCAAGGGCGGCAACCAGCTTCATCCTGTCCTTCTGGCTGATGATCGGCCTGCGGCAGCCCTTGATTTTTCTTACCGAGGCATCGCTATTAACCGCAACTATGAGGATATCGCCCCTGCGCCTGGCTTGCTGGAGGTAGCTGGCGTGGCCATAATGAAGCAGGTCAAAACAACCGTTGGTAAAGACAATTTTTTTGCCTCTGGTTTTGAGCCCGGCGATAATTTTCCTCAGGGCCGCGGGCTCCTTTATTTTGTCTCGGAACAAAGCTCCTGCTCTATCAGTTCGCATAAAATATGCCCTATGGTAATATGTGCCTCCTGAATCCTGGCCGTTACTTCCGACGGGACCAGTAACGATAAATCCGCCGCCTTTGCCAGCTCGTTGCCGTTTTTACCGGTCAGCACAACTGTCTTCAACCCCATTTTTTTTGCCTGCTTTAACCCTAAGGCAACGTTTTTTGCCTTGCCGCTGGTGGAAATACCGATTGCCACATCGTTCTTCCTGCCTAATGCCTCAATCTGTTTTGAAAATACTACTTCATAGCCGTAATCATTTGCCAATGAGGTCAGGACAGAGGTATTAACGGTAAGCGCTATTGCGGCAAGCGCGGTGCGGTCCTTTTTGAATCTCCCCACCAGCTCCGCCGCGATATGCTGGCTGTCTGCGGCAGAACCGCCGTTGCCGAAAATAATAACCTTGCCGTTTTTCCTCAGGGCCTCTATAATCAGTTCTGCAATTTCCACAATCCTTCCTAATTCAGTCCGCAGCAGCTCTTCCTTAACGTGTATGCTTTCGCAAAAGATATCTTTTATTCTGTCTCTCATCAGTCACCTGCGCTTTCAGTTTAGCCAAAAAATACCTTGGCCACTTCATAAAGTTCCATATCTACGGTTTTTAAGGTACTCACTGCTTTCTCCAGCGCAACATCGATAATTTTGTTTCCGGAAAGGGCAACCATCCTCCCGAACTTACCGCTCTTTGCCAGTTCAACCGCCTTGACCCCGAACCTTGTACCCAATACCCTGTCGAATGCGGTAGGCGTTCCCCCTCTCTGAATATGGCCCAATATGCTTATCCTGGTTTCGCATCCTATCTTTTTTTCAATTTCTCCTGCCAGCCTCTCGCCGATGCCGCCCAGGCGCACATGGCCGAATTCATCCAGCTTTTCTTCCTGCAGCACCATTGTCCCCTTTTTAAATTGTGCCCCTTCGGAAACAGCCACGATGCTAAAACGTTTGCCCCGGCTGTGCCTCTTTTTGATCAAGGCGCAGACTTCGTCGATATCAACGGGCAGCTCAGGAATGAGGATAACGTCGGCCCCTCCGGCAATACCGGCATGCGTGGCAATCCAGCCGGCATGCCTTCCCATTATCTCGACGACGATAACGCGGTGATGGCTCTCTGCGGTTGTATGCAGCCTGTCAATTGCCTCCATGGCTGTATTTACCGCCGTATCAAACCCAAAGGTATAATCAGTGCTGGAAAGATCGTTATCGATTGTCTTGGGTATGCCTACGATATTGGGTATGCCGTCTTTGGTTAACTTTACGGCTACGCCTAAAGTATCCTCGCCGCCTACGACAATTAAAGAATCTAACCCGAGTTTTTTAAAGTTTTCTTTTACCTTCAGAACGCCCCCTTCTTTCTTATAGGGATTGGTCCTGCTCGTCCCCAGTATCGTGCCCCCCCTGGATAAAATCCCCGAGATGGCCGTAAGATCCAGCTTGGCGGTATCCAATTCCATCAAGCCCTTCCAGCCGTCCTTGATGCCCACTACTTCATCTCCTTCGTTGCAGGCCTTTCTGACCACCGCCCTGATTACAGGGTTTAACCCCGGACAATCACCACCGCCTGTAAGTATTCCGATTTTTGACATAATCTTCTCCTTCAAGCCCTGCCATAACCGCTAAACGGAATTGCAGAATCATTGCTCTCCTGTTCCTTCCTTTTTCTCTCTTTGTCTTCCCGGGAAATAATCTTTGCCACATGGATTTTGATTATAATCTGCTCATCAATTCCTAAAACTTCCTGTAGTTTGTTTCTGGTTATCTCCTGAAGCCGGGCAGTCAACTCCGGAATATTGGCCTCCGACTTTAAAACTACCCGTAAATCCACTACGATAGCGCCCTTTTTGGTCGCAATGACGTCTGGCCGCAGCTCCTTTATCTCGGGAAGCACTCCGGTTATCCTTCTTATTAAATCCTCAACCGCAGAAAGCGAAATAGAGACCTCTCCGGAAGAAGTGCTGAAGGCAATTGTCTTTTCACGCTGGAACCTTCCTAAGATTAACTGGGCAAAGGAAAAACTTATCAGGATCAATAAAAGCCCGGATAAGCCAAGAATAACCCTGGAATTTATATTATTTTGCGTAAAAATTAATAGATCTATGATGTCCTGCGGCTGCAGCAGATTTAGGGAAAAGACAATCAGGACCACCCCGGCCAGTATAATAACCGCCGCATAAAATAATATCCCCAAAACGGTGAAGAACCTCATTTCTTACCCCCTTTCGATGCCTTTAATATTGACGTTTATATCTTTTATGGAAAGGCTGGTCATCTTTTCCAGGCTGTTGCGCACGTTTTCCTGGACCCTGCCGGCTATCTCGGGAATATTATAACCGTATTTTATCACCAGCGGTATTTCTATCTTGACCTCTTCGTTCTTGCTGATTTCGACGCCAATAGCAAAGCGGTGTTTTTGCCCGATAAACTCCGCAATCCCGCTCTTTAAATCCCCGCCTACGCGTTTTACCCCTTCTATTTCTGCCGCAGCCAGCGAAGCGATCGAAGCAATAACGTTTTTATGTACCCTGACCGTGCCCAGTTCCGTACGCGATTCTTCTCTCTCCATTACTCCTCCCCTCCCTTTTCCTTGAGCATCTCCTGTACAAAATGAGTAGATACCTCTCCTTTTAAAAATAAAGGGTGCTCCATTAACCGCAGGTGGAATGGTATTGTGGTCTTAATGGGTGCGATGTGAAATTCACTTAAGCCCCTCTGCATAACCTTGATTGCCTCATCACGTGTATTTGCGTAGCTGATAAGTTTGGCGACCAGAGAATCGTAATAAGGCGAAATCTCGTAGCCCGGATAGATATGCGTATCTACCCGGATACCCGGCCCGCCGGGAAGAATGAGGGATTCTATCTTTCCGGGCGAAGGCATAAAATTATTCTGGAAATCCTCCGCATTTATGCGGCACTCTATGCTTGAACCGCGCAACTGGATATCGTCCTGATGCAGCCTTATCCTTTCGCCTGAGGCAATGCGGATCTGGCTCTTGATCAAATCAACTCCGGAGACCATTTCGGTCACCGGGTGCTCTACCTGAATCCTGGTATTCATCTCCATAAAATAGAAATTATTATTTTCATCCAAAAGGAATTCTATGGTTCCGGCGCTGACATAGTTAACCGACTTGGAACCGCGCAGGGCCATCTCTCCGATACGCCGGCGCAGTTTATTATTTATCGCCACAGATGGCGACTCTTCCAGTAATTTCTGATGGCGCCGCTGGATGCTGCAATCCCTTTCCCCCAGATGGATCATATGGCCGTATTTATCCGCCAGGATCTGTATTTCTATATGGCGGGTTTTTTCGATATATTTCTCGATATAGACATCGGGGTTACCGAAGTTCGCATCTGCCTCTGCCTGGGCGGTCATCAGGCTGGAAATCAGGGTAAGGTCATTATGGCAGACCCGCATCCCCTTGCCCCCTCCGCCTGCAGCCGCCTTTATGATTACCGGATATCCTATTGACTTGGCGGTTTTAAGGGCCTCCTCTTTACTTCTGATGATCGAGGTGCTCCCCGGGACTATTGGTAAGCCTGCCTTGTGCATCATCGAACGCGCAGTCATCTTATCGCCCATCAGCCTCATATTTTCCGGTGTCGGCCCGATGAAAGTTATCTTACAGGACTCGCAGATTTCGGCGAAGTGGGGATTTTCGGCAAGGAATCCGTAACCGGGGTGTATTGCCTCCACGTCGGCAATCTCCGCAGCGCTGATGATTGCGGGTATGTTGAGATAGCTGCTGCTGGAAGGCGCCTGGCCGATGCAGATAGCCTCATCGGCAAAACGTACATGCAGGGAGTCCCTGTCCACTTCCGAAAAAACGGCTACCGTACGGATACCTAACTCGCGGCAGGCGCGGATTATCCTGAGGGCTATTTCTCCCCGATTGGCAATTAATACCTTGGAAAACATTTAATGAGCGCATAACTTACGAACACGCAAGTGTGAGTAAGTTACTGCGCGAATTAATCCTGAGCCCGCCACAATTTTTGGCGGGCGAAGGATCTATTAAATTGGTTCAATTAGGAACAACGGCTGGGCAAATTCTACCGGTTCAGCGTTATCTACGAGAATCTCCAGAACTTTACCCTTAATCTCCGATTTGATTTCATTCATTAATTTCATTGCTTCGATTATACAGATAACCTGGCCGATTTCCACAACCTGGCCGATTTCCACATAAGCCGGCGCTTCCGGAGAGGGTGCACGGTAAAAAGTGCCGACCATGGGGGCTTTGATTTCTAAAGTCTTCTCGGGCGGCTTTAGCGCGGATTCAGAGGCATCTTTGGCCGCAGAGCCGGCTAAATTTTGCCTCTCTATCACAATAGGCCCGTTAAAACTTTCAACCCCGGAAGCGGTCTTCTTCAACCTGATACGCAACCCTTCTTTTTCGATCTCAATCTCCATAAGGCCGTTTTCATTCATCAGGTTAATCATCTCTTTAATTTCTTTTATGTTCATACCGCCCCCTTAAGCCATCGTCATTGCGAGTCCCGCAGGGACGAAGCAATCTGACTGGTTGAGATTGCTTCGTCATCCCAACGTACCGTCGGGATTCCTCGCAATGACGGGTCTGCAGAATGCAGACCCGTCAATTAATCCGCTCTACGTATCCGCCTGTGCGCGTATCGATTTTAATTGTATCTCCGGTATTAATAAACAGGGGTACCTGCACCGTCGCACCGCCTTCAATCTCTGCGGGTTTAGTGCCGCCCTTTGCGGTATCCCCTTTTATACCCGGTTCAGTATAGGTTACCTTAAACTCTATAAAATTCGGAAGGCTGACGCTCAGGGTCTGTTTTCCGTAGAAATAACCGCATACCTCGAGGCTGTCCTTCAGAAGCTTCTTATTATCCCCCAGTTTATCTTCGGATATTATGATCTCCTCGTAATTATCCTGGTCCATAAAATGGTATAATTTCCCTGAAGCATAGAGATACTGGAGTTTACGCTCTTCGACAAAGGCCGACTCTATCTTTTCGTCTCCCCGGAAAGTCTTTTCAAGGACAGCGTTATTCTTAAGGTTGCGTATCTTTGCCCGCACAAAGGCAGCGCCTTTGCCGGGCTTAACGTGCTGGGTATCTATGACTACGTAAACCTGGCCGTCGACCAACAGGGTTACCCCTGATTTAATTTCATTTATTGAGAGCGCCACGTAAAATCCTTCGGATCACGTGGCAGGCTCGTGGTCACCGAAGGTGACTTTACGAGCCGCCACGTAAAATCCTTCGGATCACGTGGCAGGCTCGTGGTCACCGAAGGTGACTTTACGAGCCGCCACGTAAAATCCCGCATCCTTTATCTGTCACAATAACCATATCCTCTATTCTTATGCCAAAATCCCCCGGCAGGTAAATCGCCGGCTCAACCGTAAAAACCATCCCCGGTTTTAAGGTATTGGCTTCTTTGGCGCAAATTTGAGGCGCTTCATGCACCTCCAGGCCCACTCCGTGGCCCAGATTATGGCTAAAATTAGGGCCGAAGCCCTTTTGTGTAATGTAACTGCGGGCAGCCCTGTCAATTTTGCTTATTGGGCAACCGGGCCTGATTACAGCTATTGCCGCCTGTTGTGCGCATAGGACTATGTCGTAAATCTTGCGGGCAAGAAGGTTTATTTTACCCAAAAAGAATACCCTTGTCAAGTCGGATTTGTAGCCCTGGTAATCGACGCCGATATCGATCAGGACCGCTTCGCCTTTAACCAGTTTTTTCTGCCCAGAGGCATGGTGAGGGAAGGCAGAATTCGCTCCCGAAGCCACAATGATCTCAAATGCGCTGCCGGCGGCACCGTGATACCTCATATAATGTTCCAACTCCGCGGCAATCTCAATTTCCCTCTTTCCCGCCACAATGCGCTTTTCTATATGTCGGAAGGCGGCAACTGTTATGCGCACCGCCTCCTTTATCATCTTAACCTCGCGCGGCTCTTTAAGTTGCCTTAAATCTTCGATAAAACCGTGAACCGGAAATAACTGCGCCCTCCTGCCCAAATGCCGCTTTATTTCTTTATACTCCGCATACGGCAAAATCCTTTGCTCAAAGCCTATCCGTTTAAGGCCAAGCTCCAGGCAACTCCGGGCGATTATCTTGAATACGGAACCATTCGTTTTCTTCGGGGTGAATGAT
>JADHYK010000055.1 GCA_016782485.1 Candidatus Omnitrophota bacterium | reverse complement strand
CGCGACCTGCATACGCTGGAGGTAGATTTCAAGATTACGGAAAAACTCTTCCCCTTAATCCCCAAAGACAAAGTCGTAGTCGTAGAAAGCGGCATCAAGAATGCGCAGGACGTCTTATTCCTTAAAATCCTCGGCGTCAGCGCCGTGCTCATCGGCACCGTCTTTATGCAGGCGCAAGATATAGGTAAGAAGGTGGAGGAGGTAATGGGGTGGTAATCACCCCCCAGTCATTGCGAGCGAAGCGAAGCAATCTCAGTTTTGCGTCTGTCTTGTCTGGGTTTCTCGGGGACGCTCGCTTTTCCCCAGCGTGGAAAAGCTCGCTCAAATCGGCTGCGTCGCTCTCCCGTAGCCGGGCGGTGTATAAATCCGTTTTTTTAATTTAGGAGCCGGCTGCGGGAACCGTGCCCGCTCCTTGCCTTTATGTCCCTCGAAATCACAGCCGGGCCAGCCGCAAAATCAGCAGGCGCTGCGAAAGCCGTCAGCGGCGGTTTAACGACAGCATATATAAGAAACGGTCCCAAACTTTTTTAATTATAGATAAGTAAAAAATAATTATGAAGCGTAAAGAAACGATCCACAGCATAATTACAGGTATTGTTGCCGGATTAGTTGCCGGATTATTAGTTAATTTTTGTTGGGCCAATATAAATGCCATCAAGGCAGAGAAAATATTTCTTGGAAGTCAATATGCGTATGTATATAGTAATTATAAAAATAGTTCTTATAATGATAATTTCAGAATTATTGACGAGCCACTGCCATGGTCTCTAGAGAGCAATAGTTCATTATGGCTTGCTGTTTATAACAAGAATATCAGATCTTTGAAGAAAGCTACCCTCCACGTATATTTTCCGGAAGGAATCATTGTGGATAAAGATTCTACACCTTGGCAAGATGTTGACCCAAACAAGAAATATACTTACAATTTTTTCCAAAATATAAATAATGGTTTATATCTTGCACCAGAACCCCTTACACTTAAATTTGTAAAAAAAGGCGATTATATTGTTAGGTTTGCAATCACTGCTGAGGATATGCCTTATAAGGAAGGCAAGTTTCTTATAAAGGTATATTAATTTTAGTCTTAGAAAGCAAAAAATAAGGGGCGGTTCGGATTTTTGAAAAATAGAAGCGTCCCCTATTTCTCTCACCTAGCAGATGAACATGTGGATAAGGCAATAGAGAAGCTTGTATTCTGAGTTGAAAAGAGAGGACATAAAGACCAAGAAGACCAAGACGCTTTATATAACTCCCTAGAGATTAACGGATTATAAAACAAATACGAAAAAGGGGACGGTTATGTTTTTTCTAAGATGAGGGAGGGGGAAGGGTGATTGAGAGGATGATAAGGCATAAGTACTTTTTTCATATTGCGGCGGTTTTGGTTATTTTAACTACGACTATTCTGTTCATTATTTTTAGCGGCACCTCAAACTAGAATAACGGGGATCAGGGTTATTTTTCTATCCCAGGCGAAGTTAGGCCTGGGATATTTTTATGGGGGAGGTTTAAGTGAGGAACTGGTCGCAATTTGCGACCGGTTCGATAGGAGATAATGGGGTCAGATTTATTTTTCTCTTCCAAGCGAAGGGCGAAGGATCTGTGGGTGAGATTTTGCCTCCCGGTGCGTCTATTAGGGTAGAAAGGAGGAAGCGGCGGCAATAACTACGAGCATTATACACTAAATAAAATGTATATTTATTTTGACATTACATCATAGATAGTGTATACTTTAATTAGGCCGCAAGAGCCAGCGTGAGGAAGAAGGCGATATATTATGAGGATGAAAGAAATATCCGGCCGGTAGAGAAGTTTATAAATGGACTAGGCTCCAAGACAAAGGCCAAGGTTCTAGCAAGAGTCGCATTTTTAGAAGAGCACTGGCAAGAATTAAGAAGGCCTTATGTTGATACGCTTGACGAAGGATTATACGAACTCAGGGTTATATTTTCAGGGAACCAGGTAAGAGTGATTTATGCCTATATGTTTGAAGATTACATTGTTTTATTACACGCTATCATAAAGAAGACAAGAGAGGTCCCCCGGGAGGATATGTTAAAGGCAAAGAACAGGATGGATGACTTTCGGGTGCGTTATAACCACGGGAAAATTAAATTGCCCAAGATGGAATAAAAAGCAGGCAGATGAGGCGATTTCTATGAAAAGAAAAATAATAAACCCCAAGACAGTAAGCCAGCATATTGAAGAAGAGTTCAGGAAAAGCCCGGCATTTAGAAAGGCCTACGATGAAGAAGTGGCAAGACTGCAGATAGGCTACAAGATTGCTCAGCTAAGGCAGATGAGGCATTTAAGCCAGGCAGAATTAGCAAAGAAAGTTAATACTACCCAGCAAACCATCTCGCGCTTAGAAGATTTACGAAATGCGCGCATCAATATTAAAACCCTTGCCCGGATTGCCGCGGCTTTAAAAGCCAGGCTAAGCATAGATCTTATCCCCAGTGAATTAAACGTATAGAAGTTGATAATGGGGTCGGATTTATTTTTCTATCCCAAGCGAAAGTATGCTTGGGGTTTTTTTGTGGGTTGCGGGTGGCTTGGGGTGATTTTGAGCGGGGCATCTTCTTAAGTTAAGCTCATGGTTTTGGTTCGAGGCGCATTAGTCCGCCACAAATTTTGGCGGACAGCGCCGAGAAGCAAAACCAGGAGATTAACCTCCTTTAAGTTTTGCTTGAAATAGGAAACAAAACTGATATTATAGTGAGGTAATAACTACGTGGACATATTAGGGACAGTTCCCTTCGGGGACAGTCCCTGTCTGTGGAAGGATGCTATGACGAAGGTAAAGATTTGCGGGATAACTAACCTTGATGATGCGCTAAAGATTGCGGACTTAGCGCCCGATGCGATGGGTTTTGTCTTCTATAAGAAGAGCCCGCGCTATATTGAGCCGCTTAAGGCCTATGGTATAATCAGGCAGCTGCCGGTGGATATCCTTAAAGTTGGGGTATTCGTGGACCCTAAGGAAAGAGATGCCCGCCGCACTGCCAAGCTCTGCAACCTGGATATGCTGCAGTTCCACGGCAAGGAGTCGCCGCGCTTCTGCGAGAAGTTTGCCGAGCGCAAGGTAATCAAGGCCTTCAGGATACGAAAGAACGTAAAGATAGAGGATATTTTAAAGTATGATACCTTTGCCTATCTCTTTGACGCCTTTGTCAAGGCCAAGCCCGGCGGCACCGGCAAGAAGTTTAACTGGAAGCTGATCAAGAAGCTGGGGGATTTAAAGCGGCCGATATTCTTAGGCGGAGGGCTTAACGAGAGGAATGTGGCAAAGGCAATAGAGTTGATCGGCCCGGAATGGGTGGATGTCTCCAGTTCCGTGGAGATAAAGCCGGGCAGAAAGAATATAGAGAAGGCGAGAAGGTTTATTCAGGCAGCAAGGAGCGCGTATGTTACCGGATAAAAAAGGGCACTTTAACGGGTTTGGCGGCAGGTATGTGCCGGAGACGTTGATTTATGCCCTTGATCAATTAGAGCGGGAGTATAAAAAGGCAAAACGTGACCGGGCATTCCGCAGGGAGTTTAATTATTATTTAAGCGATTATGCCGGCCGGCCCACGCCTTTATATTTAGCCGCGAACTTAAGCAGGTATTTAGGTATAAAGAAGGTATATTTAAAGAGAGAGGACCTGCTGCATACCGGGGCGCATAAGATTAACAATACCTTAGGACAGATTCTTTTGGCGGTAAGGATGAAGAAGCCGCGGGTGATTGCCGAGACCGGCGCCGGACAGCACGGGGTGGCTACGGCAACCGTGGCGGCAAGGTTCGGGCTGAAGTGCGATATCTACATGGGGACAGAGGATATTCACCGGCAGGAACTGAACGTCTTTAGAATGAAACTGCTCGGCGCGCGGGTGATTCCGGTCAGAAGCGGCTCAAAGACCTTAAAAGACGCGATGACCGAGGCGTTAAGGGATTGGGTGACTAATGTACGCACCACCCATTATATTATCGGAAGCGTTGCCGGGCCGCATCCCTATCCTGAAATGGTCAGGGAGTTTCAGGCGGTAATCGGACGCGAGGCAAGGCGCCAGATATTACAGAAGGAGAAAAGGCTCCCGGATTATCTTGTCGCCTGTGTGGGAGGCGGCAGTAATGCCATGGGGTTATTTTATCCCTTCTATAATGATAAACGGGTAAAGTTTATCGGGGTTGAGGCAGCAGGCCTGGGCCTGGCATCAGGAAGGCATGCGGCAACCTTGGTTAAAGGGGGAATCGGGGTCTTGCACGGTTCAAAATCCGGGTTGCTGGAGGATAAATTCGGGCAGGTAGAGATTGCGCATTCGATTGCCGCAGGCCTGGATTATCCCGGGGTAGGCCCGGAGCATGCCTATTATAAAAAGACCGGCAGGGCGACTTATGCGGCGGTAACTGATAAAGAGGCGCTGGAGGGGTTTAAGCTGCTCTCGGAAAAAGAGGGGATTATCCCGGCGCTTGAGCCGGCGCATGCGATTTTCTATCTGACCAAGCTAAGGCGCAGGATAAATAAAAATTCAGTGATCATCGTCTGCCTGTCAGGCAGGGGCGATAAGGACACCCAGATCGTAGCAGAGAGATTAAGGTTATGAATCGGATAGAGCGCAAGTTCAGGGAGTTAAAGAGGCAGAAGAAGAAGGCCTTTATCGCCTTTATCACCGCCGGTTATCCGAATTTAAGCACTACTAAAAAGCTGCTTTTGGAATTCGCCAGAATCGGCGTGGATATCGTGGAATTAGGTGTTCCTTTTTCCGACCCCATGGCTGACGGACCGGTAATCCAGCAGGCCTCAGAGGTTGCCTTAAAAAATAAAGTCAACCTGCGGAAGATCTTGAAACTGGTCAAAGAGGCGCGGAGGGTAACTCAGATGCCGGTCTGCCTGATGTCGTATTACAACCCGATATATTGTTTTCCACAGGATAAGTTTGTCAGAGCGGCGGTAGATGCGGGTGTGGACGGGGTAATTGTCCCGGACCTGCCGCCGGAGGAGGCAAAGGGCCTTCTAAAAACAGCGCAGCAAAGCGGCCTGGATATTATTTTCTTTCTTGCGCCGACCAGCACTGGTGAGCGCATTAAATTAATCTCTCAGAAGACAAGAGGATTTATCTATTATGTTTCTTTAACCGGTGTTACCGGCCCCCGCCAGAAGTTGCCTGCGGATATCGCCGTGAACCTTGCGGCGATCAAGAGGATTACCAAAAAGCCCGTCTGTGTCGGCTTCGGAGTCTCAAGCAGAGCGCAGGTAAAACAGATTACCAGAGTTGCCGACGGGGTAATCGTGGGCAGCGCCATCATTAAAAAAATAAGAGAAAACAGAAAAAGAGCCGATTTAGTCAGCAGAGTAAGTAACTTCGTCCTCAAACTAAAAGCATGAAGCACGGCTATAAAAAGTCGGTCCTGGATAACGGCCTGAAGGTAGTCAGCTGCAATATGCCTGACCGGCAGTCCCTCTCCCTGGGCATCTGGATAAAGGCCGGGGGGAGGTTTGAAGCGGCCGCAAATAAAGGCATCTCGCATTTTCTGGAACATCTGCTTTTTAAAGGGACTAAAAAATACTCCTGCCGCCAGATAAAGGAGTCCATTGAAGGCAGAGGCGGCGCCTTAAACGCCTTCACCTCCGAAGAAATCACCTGTTACCTTGTAAAATTACCCGCGGTTTATCTGGATTTAGCGCTGGATGTTTTATCCGATATGGTGCTCTATCCGGCCCTGCCTGCAGAAGAGGTGGAAAAAGAAAGAACGGTGATACTGGAAGAGATCAAGATGTATAAAGACCTGCCTCAGAGCTACGTCTATGAGCTGCTTGACGAACTGCTCTGGCCGGGCCAGCCGCTGGGGATGAGCATCGCCGGCACCCTTGATTCGGTGGCCGGCATAAAACGGGAGGAGATCTCTTCATTCCGGGAGAGCCATTATACCGCGCAGAATATGATTATCAGCGCAGCCGGCCTGCCGGAGCACGAGGAGCTGGTTGCCAAGATAAAAAAGATTTTTTCCTCTTCTCTAAAAAAAGAAGCGAATAAATTTATAGAGGCCGAAGAGAGGCAGTCCGGGCCGCAGCTTAAGGTCCTGCATAAGCAAACAGAGCAGTCCCACCTTGCAATTGGCTTTCACAGCTTAAAGAGGGACGATCCATTGCGTTATGCCCTGGGCCTCCTGCATGTAATCTTAGGGGCGAATATGTCCAGCCGCCTTTTTAATGAAGTAAGGGAAAAAAGGGGGCTGGCTTATGAAATCGGCACTCAGGCCAAGTCTTTTAAGGATACCGGCGCCTTTATCGTGCATGCCGGAACTGATAACCGCAAGGCAGGCGAGGCGATAGAGGTGATTCTGCATGAATTGAAGATGACCGTGAGGGAATTAGTCAGTGAGGACGAATTCAGGCGGGCAAAGGATTTTTATCTGGGGCAGCTGGCACTTTCTTTGGAGGATACGCAGGACCAGATGCTCTGGATCGGGGAATCTACGCTGAGCCTGGACAGGACCTATACCCTGGAGGAGACCATAGAGGAGGTAAACCAGGTAACCCGCCAGGATTTACGTGAGGTTGCCGGGTCTATATTTAAAGAGGAATCTTTAAACCTTGCGCTTATCGGCCCGCTTGCCGATAAAGAAAAGGAACTGCGCAGCCGGATGCACCTGGAGGGAGAGGCGGTAAAATGAACTCCACATTTTCTTTACCGGTAATACTGCTGTTGATAATATTGCTTGCCGTATTCTCCTTTTTCTTTTCCGCCGCAGAGACGGCGGTAATCGGCCTGAGCAAGATCCGCCTGCGCCA
>JADHYK010000054.1 GCA_016782485.1 Candidatus Omnitrophota bacterium | reverse complement strand
TGGAAATAGCCAGCGCTGCCTTGGGTTGGAGCACGGTTTTCTTAAACAGCCTGTCCAGGACCTCTTTTTTGATTTCATAGGGGACGACTATCCTCCCCTCGTAAATATCCACCGGTTCTTTGAATTGCATCGTGCGGCCGTCTACCAGGACAAGCGTATCCCCCGCCCTGAGGGCTATCTCATGGCCATCGCCGGTTAAGCTGATTACCCTGCTATATTCGTCGTATTGATAATTTATGCCTTTGGCATCGCAGATAGAAAGCAGGCCATAATACTGCCTGCCGTTTATGCTGTAGGCGGGAAACTCATCTTGCTGCGGGACGGTGGCGCAGCCAGAGAGGATTAAAAGAAAAGATACAAATATTAAAATTGCGGATTTATAATTCTTCATTATGATTTTGAGAGTAGGCACTTCGCTCGCTGCTCGGCTTGTCGCCTCGCTACGCTCGCTCTAGTGCCACCAAAAAATTTCTTGTCGAAATTTTTTGGTGGAGGTGGGCGGAATCGAACCGCCGTCCCTAAGCAATCAAGTAAAAGCCGCTACATGTTTAGTTTATCTTTTATGCTTACTCCTGCGCGCTCCGCTAAACAGGATCATGCAGGCAGCAGCCTTTTTAGAGTCTCGTTCCGGCCCCAAGGGCTAATTTACCGGAACCAGCCTACTAACCGCTCTATTTCATCCCGTAGGCAGGACGAATAGAGGCTTCGGGATTATTGAACCCCGAAGACTTGCACGCCCGCTACCGGCGCCATAGCCATTGCTGGCTGTAGTGCTGGCAGACGGTTCAACATTGGTCTGTTTGCGTTTATATTGTGCAAGGATTGTTAACGCGGCTCACCCTGCGTCCGCGACATGCTGCTTTTACCCGACTTACTTAAGTCGAGCCCTTTTCACCCCCAAATTTTTCTCTCTATTTTAAATATCGGAAAAATTTGGTCCTGATCCCCGCCCTAGCGGGGAGAAGGACCTTACTTTCTTCTTCTGCTCTTCAAGACGCGCCGCATTTCCAAGTCTTCCTCGCGGCGCTTGATGTCGTGGCGCTTATCGTAGAGTTTTTTCCCTTTGCAAATGGCAAGCTCTATCTTTAGAAACCCGCGTTCGTTAAAATAGGCCTTCAGCGGGATAAGCGTCGAGCCCTTCTGTACAACCTTGCCCGTAAGCTTGCTGATCTGGCCCCTGTGCAACAGGAGTTTGCGCGGCCGCACCGGGTCAACGTTTAGGTAACTGGCCTGCGCATAAGGGCTTATGTGCGTGTTGTATAATATTAATTCGTTCTTCTCTATGCGGGCGAAACTATCGTTTAAGGTGATCTTGCCGGCCCGGATTGATTTTACTTCGCTCCCCCTTAGCTCGATGCCGCATTCCAGGGTCTCTAAAACCGCGTAATCCCGGTGTGCCTTCCGGTTCGTCGCAATGGCCTTCATTTTATCATACTCAGCGCGAAATATAAACTCAAAAATAGCGGGATAGTGATGATGCCGAGAAGATGGCTGAAGAATACCCCCTGGCTGATCAGTAAATCCTCTCTTTTATAATGGCGCACGATAACCGAAAGCGAGGTTGCCGAAGGCATGGCCAGCTGCATAATCACCAATAGCCCGATCAGGACCGGCAAATTTAATCTCGTAACCAGCAAAAACCCCAAAGCCGGCATAACTATCATCTTTGCCAAAAGCAGCAAAGCAATTGCCTTCTTATCGATTCTGCCCAGATGAATCTGTGCCAGGTTGCCGCCGACTACCAGCAATGCAATCGGTACGGTACAGTCCCCGACTGTCTTTAAAGGTTTATAAATGGCGGCCGGCAGCATACGGTTGAGGCCTAAAAAAATAAATACCAGGCTGAATAACGTCGCCAATACCGGAGGACTGAAGAGGCTGCCCAGTTCAAATTTCTTTTTTTTATGATACGAGAGTATGTGCACACCCAGCGACCAGATGATTAAATTAAACCCGGTCAGGAATAAAAACAGGTAGATAAACATTACGTCGGCCTCTGCCCTGGTAAATAACGCGGCGATCAGCGCCATCGGCAGAAAGCCCGAATTCTGAAAACTGACCAGGCCCAAGAACTGCCTTCTCTGGTCCTGGCCTTTGAGCGGGCCCATAAACAATGCCCCGGTGATCAATCCTGCGCAGGTAATCAGAATGCTTAGCAGCGGAAAAATCCACCAGCGCGGATAGAGCCGGAAACTAAAACCCGCGGCTAATTTCGTAAAGATTAAGAGCGGCAGGGTAACTTCGATCACCAGCCGGCTGAATGCTGCTAAACCCTCAGAGCCGATGATTTTTCTTCTGACCAAAAAATACCCTATCGCCGCAAGAAGAAAAATCTGCGCCATCGCACTTGCGGTAATGCGGAAATGCTCAAGAAACATACGCCTATCTCCTTCTATGTGAACTTATAGTATAACATAATATCCTGCAAAACCCAAATTATATCGGGAGTCCTATTTTATACGTTCGCGCCGCCAAAACCGCAACCCTTCAAGCCACAGATTGATAGGCGGCGCTCAGTATCAATCCTGAGTAAAACTCCGGACGTTAGAACAGAGTACCGAAGGATTGATTTGACAGGAAGGGGGAAGTAGAATATACTTAGCTTATTGCGGAAGTGGCGGAATGGCAGACGCGCTAGCTTCAGGAGCTAGTGGGGGCAACCTCATGAGGGTTCAACTCCCTCCTTCCGCATTAAATTATCTGCCTCTCGTCGGTATTTTGCCAAAAGAGCCCCTTTTTGGCACAGATTTTGGCACAGATTTATCAGAAAGTGGCCTAACTTTCAACCTGGTAATCTCCAGCCCCTTGGCAATCCCTTCCGTTGTAGAATGAGTATAATGTTCTAAAATTGTCCTTGTGTCCTCATGGCCGGTTAACTGCTTAACGTTTTCTATATTGGCCGTCTTATCCAAAACCGCCGTAACTACCCAATGCCTAAAGGAATGATTTACTATGCGCTTGTTGATTTCTAGCTCTTTACAAGCGGTTTTGAGTAACTTCAAAAGGATATTCCTGCCTATATCTCTTGCGCCTTTCTTCTGCGGCGGCAATAATAATCCTTCGGGATTATATTGATTAGTACGCTTGAGAAAAAGGATATGCTCGTTCAAAACCAGGCAATCATCAGCAGTAAGCTTCTCTAGCCTTTCCCGGCCTGTCTTGGTGTGCCTGACTGTTAGGGTCCTATTATCTAAATTGACATCACTAATCAACATCCTTATAAATTCGCCCATTCTCCAGCCCCTTGTTATAATAAAATAAATCCAAACATAAAACTTGGGCTGATTTACCCTAAACCAGTCAAGTATCTGCTGCCTCTCGATCCCTGTCGGCATATCAGGAATTCGGGGATTTTCTTTCTCATAGTGGATATTCTTTAGGTTGCACCTGATCTTTAGGCCCTGCTCCCTTGCGTCCATTACTAACTGCTTTAAATAACAAAGATCCCGGTTAAGGGTAGCATTAGACATCCCCTTGCCCTTACATTCGTTCTTATAGCTGTTAATTGCTAAATCCATAAGGGCGGCCGGCAAAGAGCTTATATTGCTCTTTCTAAGATATAGCTCGTAACGTTCTATCATCTTATAGAATTTTTCTGCTGTGATGGGGGTTTTACTGCTGCGGATAATAAACTCTTTGGCATATTCGCTAAATGAACAACCGCCTTTAATAACCCTTTCGCCTTCAATTTCGCGCCTGTAGGCCTCTTTTTCTGCCTCTTTCTTTGAGTACTCGGACTTTTTGAGAGAGACAAAATAGCGCTGTTTATCAACTAGCCACCAAATACGCCAGCTTTGCCCTCTTGAAACTACTCCAGCCATATTAGTTATTTCGCCATTTCTTAACCCAGGCCAATACCTCAGCCAAAATATACCTGTGATGTTTGCCTATTTTGATATGCGGCATCCCCTTTTCTCTTCGGTAATAATCAATAGAGGTTACCGGGATCTTTAGGACCTTGGCTAACTCCTGTTTATCAAGATACATCTCCATAATTCACCCCCTTTTTTATTGATTTTTAAGATAGTCTATGGTTAAATGTGCCTATGCCAACTGACACCATTATTATATTCTTAAGTTCTGCAACATTATTTTTGTTGATTATACAGATCATTTGGAATTGGCGCAAAAGTCGCCCTAAACTAACAATAGAAAATTTAAGAATACACATTAACAATATCCGCCGCCAAGGGGCAGATAAAGAGTTAAATTTTGATATTCGGTTTGACATTAAAAATCATAGTACTGTGAGTAACTCAATTGTAAAATTTAACCTCAGTCTTAAGGAACCTGCTAGAGAACATACAAATCTTTTCTTAAAGAATAGAACGATTCAAGGTAAAACCACCGAAGGCTACTCAATGTATTCAATGTTCGTGATACCAAATGTTATACCAAAAAAAGAATATGACTTTATAATCACTTTATTCGATCAACATAACAAATCTTATTCTGGAGAAATCTCTGTCCCAACTCCTGAACTGTATCGTTCATAAAGCATAGTTACATCCTATCGATTGTTACAAAAATAAGTCTTTATATAACGGCTGATTTTTGGCATTTCTTCCCTTTGGAATTTGCTAGAGGTTTTTGTAACACTCTTCTTACCTTGCCGTAGCTAATCCTGTCTTTTTTAGCCAGGCCCCGGTTATATTCCTGCGCGATCTTCCTTAGGCCAAGATTCTTTTGCTTGGTGACAGCCTTTAATCTATCCAGGTCAATCTCTTTCTCGCGCCGGCCGCCTTCGTATAGGCCTTTTTCTTTCTTCTGCCGGATTCCATCTTTTACCCGGATCCCTAGCATTTTGCTGTAATTGTTGGCCATATAGGCGAAGATCATCATGATAATCTGCCACATATCGTTGTTGCTATCTATGCCTTCCTTTATGCTGATAAAGCGGCAGCCGTACTCTTCTACGATCCTGTGCAGGTCGGAAACTATCTTTGTGGGGGTTTCCCGGGAAAAGCGGTCAAGCATATAGACCATTAGGATATTAAACTCGCGCAGCCGGGTCCTTTCCAGAGCCTCTTCAAAGGCCTTTCTCTTGGCACCCTTGTAGGCGCTCTCGTATTCCTGGAAGATTTCATAAGACCAACCCTGGGTCTCACAATATCTTTTACAGGCATTGATCTGGCTTTCTACATCCTGCCTTGACTCATCTGTGCTGCACCGCGCGTATATCGCTACTCTTACTTTGTCCATATTCCTACTTCTCCTTAGGCTTCCCCTAGGCTTTTGCCCATCTGCCCTGAGGAAATGCACATATTCACCTTAGGTAAGCCTTAGGCTTTACCTGAAACTTACCCTTCAGGCCACCTTAGGCTTTTCCTGGGGCTATTTCCCCGGGGAAAGCCTAAGGCTCTTGGGGCTTTCCCTTAGGGCGCTTTTTTTACCTCAGGTGCAGCGTCGGAAAGATTTCGCTGCTTTACCTCAGGCTTTCCTGGGCCTCTACCTTAGGCTTTTACCCTCGTCCTCTTCCCTGTAAATAGTTACCAAGCGCCTTTAAGCCTAGGGCAGCCGCTATAACTCCTAAGATCACCAGGGCAACGTCCATAGGGCCCTCGCTCTTTGGCTCATCCTCTTCTTTCCCCTGGATTGCCTTAGGCTTTTCCCTAACCTGGATATTAGGTAAAACCCCACCTTTTTCAAGGGGTATTACTGTCCCATCCCTTAGGTTTCGTATGCCGCATGACCGACAAATAAAGAGTATTGCCTTAGGGTTATACTGTTTTCGCGGCTTTGGCACGATTTCATTTTCGCTACCACACGCACCGCATGGTATTATTGACACCTCTTCCATAGTCATTCTCCCTTATTGTTATGAAAATATCTCCAGGATTTCTTAAGCCAATCAGGGGGATTAGTCCTTAATTCCCCCATGTGCGCAACTGAAATATGGTAATCCCGGCCCGACTCTTTTAAATGCCTTATTAGCCCTGCCTTGGCGTATTTGACCATGGTATTAACGGATAAATTAATCATCTTCGCTGCCCTGTCTATATGGATGAACGTATCGTTATCGCGGCTAATCTCCCCGTTACCACGGCCTAGACGCGCATAGCTACGCCTATTTCCCCAAATCTTTATCAACCAGTCCGGCCGTTCCTTTAAGAGATTTTCTATGTACGCCTTTGAAAAGACCCATCCAAAGCCGTTATTACTCCCTTTTATCAGGCCTTTCTTAATAAGACTGGATATGGTCATATAAGATATATTGAGTATCTCTGCGGCCTGCGCGGTATTTATGCTCTCGCCTATCTCTTCTATTGCTTCCGGGGCCTCTTCTATGTGTTCGATCATTGCCTTAGTGTCCATAGGCTCACCTGGAATATCTAAGACTTCGAGCTCTTGCATGGCCATTTGAATCAGTTTCTTTTTCATCTTTTGGATATAATCAATAAGATAGCTTTTATCCACCAGGCCCTTTTTAAAGAAGCCGTCTTTACAGATTTTGTGATGTTTATTAAAGTCCAGGTCCTTGCCTATTACTACTACCATGGCCTTTCGTTTATACCAGGGTAGACCTTCGTTGTTATCAGTAAAAAAGGCAACTCTTAGCGGACTGCCAGAGTTTAGAAAGCTTATGCTCTGTTCATCCGCAGAAACTAGGACATAGTCACATCCATTATCCGGATCCTTTAAGAGCTTAGCTTCCATGGAATTTTCTCAATTTAGCCATATCATTACTCGTCTTTTGAATCATCTTTTGAAACTGTCCTGCTATCTGGCCTTCTTTCACAAATGCCCCTCATAACTATGCCGCTATCTGGCCTTCTTTTGAATCAGCAATTTTTGGCATACGACTTTTGAAGTTTGGATTACGGCCTAACCGGAAACGGTACAACGGAC
>JADHYK010000053.1 GCA_016782485.1 Candidatus Omnitrophota bacterium | reverse complement strand
TGTGCAACTTATTATTTTTGGTTTTGGTGATCATGCCGGATCGCCTCTTCTGCTTTAAAACATTTATAGCGTTTTTCGCTTAGTTAGCAAAGTATGCTTATCTCCCGTGGTAGGGTCAGCCCACTCGTTCGAAACGTCTATTACACTCATTCGGGGACAGGCCCTACTGCGAAGGCTTCTCTACCAAGTAATCGCCTAAGACCAGGGCGTCCATATGTGTACCCAAGAATGTTTTTACGGCGTCTTCGGGGGAGCAAACCATCGGCTCGCCCTTTGTGTTAAAGGACGTATTCAGAATCAACGGAATACCGGTTAATTTAAAAAACTCCTCAATTAAAAGGCGGTATCGCGGATTGGAAATTTTATCTACCGTTTGCACTCTCCCGGTACCGTCAACATGGGTAATCGCCGGGACGACTTTTATCTTCTCAGGCAATACATTGCAGGCGGTAAGCATAAACGGCGAAGGCCGGGTATCGTCAAAATACTCACCGGCGTGTTCCTCTAATACCGAGGGCGCAAAGGGCCTGAAAGGCTCGCGGTGTTTTACTTTTTTGTTCAAGATATCCTTCATCTCCTCCTTGCGCGGGTCAGCCAGTATGCTCCTGTTGCCCAAAGCGCGCGGCCCGAATTCCATTCTGCCCTGAAACCAACCCAGGATTTTACCATCTGCAAGCAGGCGGGCGGCCTTCTTCTCTATCTGCCCAAACTCATAACTGAGCTGATAATGCTTGAGCACCTCTTCAATTTCCCTGTTATCGTATTCCGTGCCGACGTATGCATTATGCATAGCATCCTGGCGCGGCTGGTTTAGGATCTGATGATAGACATAAAAACAGTCGCCGATGGAGGTACCGGCATCCCCGGCTCCCGGCTGAACATAGACATTTTTAAACGGGGTCTTCTGGGGGATCTTGCCGTTTAAGACGCAATTTAAAAATGTACCCCCTGCCAAACACAGATTCTGCGTATGCGTAAGCCGATGAAGATAATTAAGCAAAGAGTAAACTACCTCTTCAAGAACCGCCTGCAGGGAACAGGCAATATCATTATGGCGCTGAGTAAGTTCTTCCTGTGGTTTCCGCGGAGGGCCGAATAAATCATGGAATTTATCGGAAAGTTCATACGAATAATCCCCTACTGCTGAAGAGGGGGTACCCCATCTATCCACCACCTCCGGACGGTGATGGAGAAAATAATCAAGATTAAGTTTAAAGGCGCCTCTCTCTATTCTTATAATTTTTCTGAATTTATCAAGATATATGGGCTTGCCGTAAGAAGCAAGGCCCATGACCTTGCCCTCATCGCCCGCCCTGGGGAAACCAAGGTATTGGGTTACTCCGCTATAAAGGATTCCTACCGAATGCGGCCAGGTTAAGCGTTTCAGGATATTAATCTTTGTGCCTTTCCCTAAAGCCATTATCCCGGTAAGAAAATCACCGGCGCCATCAAGGGTAAGGATTGCCGCTTTATCAAAACCGGAGACAAAGAAAGAACTGGAGGCATGGGCGCGATGATGTTCCACGCGATAAACTCCTGCCTTGATTATCCGCGAATCTACCCCGCAGCTCTCGGCGAGCGTTTCCTTCAGACTAAGCATTTTGGATAAACGTGCTTTCATATACTGCCGGGTAAATTTCCGCCAGGCAAAAGGGCTAAAATGCGACAGCACAAACCAGACCTTCCGGTGGAAGTTTGCCTTTACGTCATTGGTAAGGCCTATATAATCAACGTCTTTCAAGGGTATTCCTGCTTTCTTGAGGCAGTATCTTACGGCAAGCGTAGGGAAACCCGCAGAATGCTTGATGCGGTTTAACCTCTCTTCCTCTATCGCGACAATTAATTTACCGTCTTTTAACAGCGCTGCCGAAGCATCCGGATGAAAAGCGTTTACTCCTAAGACATACATGAGCTCTCCTTTGTGAATGGAATATTGTGCATAATTAAATTCTTAAAACACGCCCTGCCCTTTTTTGTAGTTAATGTTATATAGATATAAACGGCTGTCTGCAGGAAACTCACCAGCGGATGGTAAAGCCAATGGGCGTTTCTATCCCTTAGAGCCAGATAAACTGCATGCATCCCGGAAAATAGCGGGCACAGGCTATACGCCAACCAAAAATAAAGCCTGCGCTTGAAATCCTGCACGAATACCCACTGCAGATTGCGGGTCTTAAGTTTATCTAAGAAATGCGACTGATAATTCCTCTTCCACTTGGTAAACCATTGTTTTAAATTCGCTACATGATGGTGATAAACATGGGGGCTGTCAAAGTATGCCACTCTATTGCTGCCCTGTTCAACCATATGCTGGAAGGCGTCATTGTCCCCCAGATAACCCTCTTGCGCCCAGATTGGCCTGGCTAGTAAAGCTCTATAAACTATTCCGTTTGCCCCCCAGACTAACGGCCGGCGGGGATCTACGTTAAATATAAAACAGTCTTTCCCGTAAATCTGGGAGTTCTTTTTATACTTACTCAGGTTTTTATTTAAGAACCAGTTTAAGGGGTCACTCTGGATTAACTCAAAATACTTATTTAAGGAAGAATCGTCTTTTGCCGATGCCAGCCTGCCCCATACCGCAGAGATCTCCCGGTCAAAAGAGAATAGATCAATTACCTTTTTTACCCAGTTGCAGCCTATCAGTTCATTATCGGCAGCAAAGGGCACAAGAAAATCTCCTGTCGCATTCAGGATACCGAGTTGCAGGCCGTATTCGGCAAGCCTTTTTTGGTTTTGAAGAATTTTACAATTATATTTGCCTGCCAAATCCGGCGTATTATCGCTTGAACCCCCGTCCGGAATAATAACTTCGATCCTCTCTTGGGAATAATCCTGGCCTCTTATGCTTTTGAGGCAGCGTTGTATATGGGCTGCGGCGTTGTATGTCGGTATAATAAAACTTATGCTAGGCGCCATATTGTCAGTTTATGCCTCTTTTGCATAATTCGTACTGCCTCTTTAATCCTTCGGAAATAGTTATTCTTGGTTTCCAGCCGCTAAGAGAGGCAAATTTCTGATTGGCAAAGACAGAATGTGAAAGTTTTTTAACCGGCAGGTACCGCACTTTCAGTTTTTCCCCCGAAACCCTCTCCAATATCCTGATTACCGTGCGTACCGTTGTCCTTTTTGCTCCGGAGACATTAAATACGCCGCTCAACGGCTTCTTAAGGCAGGCGATAACTGCCTCCGCCGCATCTTCAACAAAGAGGTAATCGCGGCTATCATGCCCCTGGTTTTCAATCTGTATCTTTTCCCCCTTTAAAATACAATCAATCAGGCGGGGGATAATTTTAATCCGCGGCTCTCCGGGGCCGTAGAGATGGCTAAAACGTAACGAGGTAACTACTGCTTTTTTTTGAAAACGTACCCTGCTTAAGTGTTCGCCGAGTAATTTGGCTATTCCATAAATATTTACTGGACGAGTCAAGCAGGATTCGTCAACTGCGGCCTTAGAATTTAGCCCGTAAACATCGACTGAACTGCAATAAATAAGCTGTTTTATTCCCGGCGGCAAAAATTCAAGCAAGTTAACCGTTATCTTTAGATTATCAGCCAGTAACTCTAAATTATTCAAAGCCCCCCCTTGCGGCATCCGGGCTGCCGTATGGACAACATATTGGATTCCGGCAAATAAAGGCGAAACCTTTCTGGCCGTCTCGACTCTTGTTAAATCGCACTCTACCCATTTTACCCTGGGGTGAGTTTTGCCTAACGGCGAAAGCGACAAAGCTAAAACAGCAAAATCATTCTCGATGAGTTTTTTTAGCACGGCGCCTCCCAAAAAACCGCTTGCGCCGGTGAGAAGAACCTTCTTTGTCATATGCCCTTTATCTTTTTTATCCTCTCTGCCAATTCATTTTTGGAGTCTTCGATCTTATCAATAGTAGTCAAGATGGGGAGAAAATCCATTCCCCTGATCCAGGTTAAACCATCCGGCAGCGGATTTATTTTCTGACGCACCGGCGGATATTCTTCGCCAAAGGCAATCTTGACAAAAATGTACGGCATATTTAATCCGGCTTCGGTAAAAAACTGGTGCGTAGTGAAAAAACGGCCGATGTTTATTTCGGTAGGACTGGGTATGCCATTGCGGTCATAGGTAAGGTCAACGCCAAATATCCCGTGGGGTTTTTTATCTATCGCCGCAATTGCCTTCCGGGCAATATCATCAATTAAAGGATCGGAGATGGTCACTCCTGTTCCGGTAAGCCCCGTTACTCCTGAAGGGGCGCGATTGCCGAATTCCCAATATAGCCTTTTCCTCCCCTGGGCAACGATTAACTCCCCCTCCTTCCAAATTGACAACCATGTTGCCGTCCTGCTGCTTAAATATTCACTGGCGCTAAAAACCCCCCATCCCTTACAATGCTTAATCCAGGCCCTGGCTACATTAAAATCATCGGTGCAGAAACTGTCTTTTCCGCCCCCGTGACTGACGATGGCGCGCAGCCAGACAGGCCTTCCTAATTTTAAAAATGCCTTTTTTAACTCTGCGGCTGTGTTGATGATGCAGGTTTCGGGCACCCGGATACCTGCCTTGCGCCACAGCCGGTATGATTCCATTTTATTCTGGCAAATTTTAATCGTCCTGTGCGCGGGTAAAAATACCCTGACCTTGAGGTCTTTGCGATGCTGCGAAATCCGGAATATCTCCGGGTCGGGCTGCGAATAGATAAATTCGGCCCCTGTTTCCTTGATAATCTGCTTAAGGACATCCAAATACACTCTATCATTCGCATAAGGGGCTAAAAATTTAACATCCGTTTCAGCCCTCTGCAGGTAATATTCATTGCAATCCACTCCGATAATAAAAAATTTTTCTGTTGCCACCTTCCTCAATGACCTGATAAAATTCGTGGAAGGGCTCCCGCCTGCTCCGGTTACAATAATTCTTTTTATCTTCATCAGACTTTTACAAAGCTCCCTTTCCTGGCAATTGACTTATCCACTGCGCTCAATACCTTCAGTATGTTTAAGCCCCCCTCTGCATCGGTCAAGGGCTCTCTCCCCTCAATGATACAATCAATAAAATGGCGGCATTCCCTCTTCAGGGGCTCCTCTTTTTCTACCTCTACGGTGTCCGTCAACCCATCCCTGATAATTAACTGAAATTCCTTAAAGCTGCGGTAGGGCCTTTCGTATCTTTTCTCCATTACCCCCTTATCGTATACTTTTATCGGCTGACTAAGATCGGTATCTTCATAAACCAGCATTTTGCTGTTTCCGATAAAAACCATCTCCCTGATCTTTTTGGGATCCAGCCAACTGGCATGGATATGCACCAGTACATCTTTAGGGTATTTCAGGATAATAAAGCCGACGTCATCCAGTTTATGCGTAAGGAACCTTTGAGCGTAGGCAGAGACCTCCAGCGGCATCTGGCCTAAGATATAATTTATAATGGAAATGTCGTGCGGAGATAAATCCCAGACTGCGTTTACGTCTTTTCGCAAAGGGCCTAAGTTTGTCCTGCGGGAATGGATATAATAAATCCTGCCCAGCTCTTTTTTGCTGATAATTTCTTTGATTTTGTTGACGGCGGGGTTGAACAAAAAAGTATGCCCCACCATAAGGACCTTTCCGGCCTTACGGGAGATACGGATCAAATCTTCGGCCTGCCCTAAATCCGTACTTAAAGGTTTTTCTACAAGCACATGCTTTTTCTTCTCCAGCGCCTCCTTTGCTATTTTATAGTGGGTGGAGGCAGGGGTTGAGACCACTACGGCATCTAAACTGCTTTTGTCCAGCAACCGGCGATAATCCCTGTACACCGTTAAACGGGGATAGGCCTTTTTTATCTGTGCCAATCTCGCCGGGCTTAGGTCACAGACACCGATAACCTGCGCTTCAGGCATTGAGTAAAAGTTGCGCACAAAATTCGGGCCCCAGTGGCCGCAGCCGATAATACCGATATTTATTTTTTTATCCATAATTTAAGCCCCCGCTTTTTTGTATCTGACATAGAGACATAAGAGCACGATCAGGGATACCAGCGTTAAACTGTTGGCAACAATTATAATCAAATCCCGCAGGTACCACCCATAAAACACCCATAATGCCACCCCCAGAGATAATTGCAGCAGGGTAACCGGGCTTAAGTCCCTGCCCGAGCGGGTCTTTACCACCTTAATAATCTGGGGGATAAAAGAAAAAGTAGTTAAAGTTGCTGCTGTCAAACCAATTAACGGCCAGAACATTCTTCCTCCTGGTATAATCTTCAGGTATAATTATGGATTATACCTGATCAAGATATCCACTTGTTTTTCTCATTATAGGATGTCTTTATGCCTGAAATCAAAAACATGGCCGATGACTTTTTTCGCCGCGCGGGTAAAATATTTCAGGTCATCGAGATCCCGCAATGATAAAAGTTTCCTGAATATAAATTCGGGGTTGTAAGAAACCTTATACATCTCCTGAATCAACTCCATAATGCGGCGATCCGTAACCGCACTCTCCATTACCGGCTGTTTCATATCATAATCATCCCAATCCACAGTCTTTAACCGGTTACTAAGCCTGCATTCCTCAAATAAATGCGTGCCGGGATATGGAACAACCAGCGTCGCCTGCGCCGTATAGGCATAGCCTTTCGTTAGAAGCCACCTTCCCAGTTGTAAAGTATTCAGGGCATCCTCGTAGTTTTCCCAAGGGTAACCGAACATAACGGTGATGTGCGGAAACAGGCCTGCCCGGCGCGCAAGCCGGCATTCCTGGGCGATTCTTTCTACTTTCAATTTCTTATTAATCCTGTCCAGTGTTTTCTGATTAGCTGATTCCAGCCCGTAAAGAAGGAGGCGAAAGCCTGCCTTCTTCATCAGGGCTAATTGTGAAAAATCCAAAGCCCCGAAACGCATATTGCAGTCAAGGTATACCTTTTTATGGTATCCGCGGCTAATCATACCTTTACAGAAATCCTTAAGCCAAACCCCTGCGGGAAACGACCCTGAATCGTCCATAATTTCGCGGACTTTATATCTGGCTATTAAATCCCCTATTTCATCCAGGACATTTTCTACGCTGCGAGAGCGGTATTCAGGATACATCTGGGGCCAGCTGCAAAAACTGCATTTGCCCCACCAGCAGTCCC
>JADHYK010000052.1 GCA_016782485.1 Candidatus Omnitrophota bacterium | reverse complement strand
CCACATACATCGCCGGGACAATACAAAAAATGGTGGATTTGTATCTTTCTATGTTCTTTAAGAACTCAAACGGATGAAAACGCTCCATCAGGGCCATGGTCACCCCGAAATACAACATCAGCAGCATATAATCTAAGCCCCCAAGGTGCGAAAAAGGGATCCCCGGGCAGATTAAGCTGTCATTGTCATTCGGATGCAGAAAATATTCAAAACACTCTACCGGATTGTTAAAATGCGCGTATGTTAGCAAAACCCCCTTAGGATGACCGGTTGAACCGGAGGTGTAAAAAATCGCGGAAGAATCCGATTCATCCGCCTCTATTGCCGGCAAAGGGGCAACCGCTTTCAGCATCTGCTCCCAGCTTATAAAATCCTCTCCCGCCGTGACTGTATCGCCAAGAATAATGACCTTTTCTAAAGCGGGGCACCTGAGCTTGATCTTCTTTAACTCAACCTCTTTTTTTTCCTGCGCAATTAAGACCTTACTTTCGCTGTGGTTGATAAAATTTACCAGCTCCTCTTCGGTAAGCATAAAATCAAGCGGCACTGCCGTTGCCCGTAAGATGAATATCCCCAGAAAAGAAAACATATATTGCGGGATATTGGGTAGAAATATCGCTACCTTATCCTGCGTGAGCACACCCAGGCCGGATAACCCCTCCGCCATCTTCAGGGATATATCTTTAAGCCCTGCGAAAGATAAGGCAGAGTCTCTGAATATTACCGCGGGCTTATCCTGGTACTTTTGCGCTCTTTCCTGCAGCAGTTTTGTTATATTCATCGCCTATCCTCTTTTTTAGAACCCATACCAATAATTTATCAGCGGTTTTGCGTCCTTGGTTTTATCGATGATAACGCTCTTCAGGCGCGTATATTCCATTAAACCCTCTCTCCCCAGCTCTTTGCCGAAACCGCTCTGTTTAAATCCGCCGTAGGGTACCTCACTGAAAAACATCCCGTAAGTATTAACCCAGATAATACCGGCGTTGATTTTTGCGGATAACTCTCTGGCCAATTTATCGTCCTTCGTCCAGATAGCGCCTGCCAGGGCAAAGTCGCTGTTGTTGGCAAGCTTTACGGCTTCCTCGAGAGAGGAAAATTTCCCGATGCAGACTACCGGGCCGAAGACCTCCTCCTTAAATATGCCCATATCCGGATTTACCTCTTCAAATACCGCCGGCTCAAAGAAGAAGCCGCCTTTTAATTCCGGCGCCTCCGGGATTTTGCCGCCGCAGAGAAGTTTTGCCCCCTCCTGTTTTGCCTTGTGCACAGAGGCCATTACTTTTTTACGCTGCGCCTCGCAGATCAAGGGCCCCATCTGTGCCTCATGGTCTAAGCCTTTACCCAGCTTAATCCTTTTTACCTTAGCCAGGAACTCCTTTAAAAAATCATCGTAGATATCGTCCTCGACGAGGATCCTGGACATCGCCGTGCACATCTGCCCCTGATTTAGAAATATCGAACATAAAGAACCGTTTACCGCCAGCTCTAAATCCGCATCCTTTAACACGATGCCGGCGGATTTACCGCCCAGTTCCATAATCATCTTTTTGACGTGCTTTGCGGCATAGCCTATAATCTTTCGCCCGACTTCATTACTGCCGGTAAATGAAATCATATCTACCCATCTGTCGGAACAAAGCGCTTCGCCCACACTCTCACCGTCCCCGTTAATAATATTGACCACGCCCTTAGGCAGGCCTGTTTTTTGTATAATCCTGCCTAATTCCAAAACGGTCAACGGCGTGAGGCTTGAGGGCTTCAAAATTACGCTATTGCCCGCAGCCAGCGCCTGGGCAAGTTTCCAGCAGGCAATTAAGAACGGATAATTCCACGGCACGATTAATGCCGCAACGCCGCGCGGTTCGTGCACAAGCCTGGCTTCAACATCGCCGGATACGCTGATTATCTCCTCATCAAGGTAATTATTAAGGTTATTGGCAAAATGTTCAAAGGCCTTTGCGGCTGAAGGAACGTCCATAAAAGTGGTTTCTTTTATGGGTTTTCCGGTATTAAGGGTTTCCAGCTTTGCCAGCTCTTCGGCATTTTCCAGAATCCCTGCGGCAATCTTCAGGAGTATCTCTTTGCGCTCCGCTAAGCCAGCCTCTCTCCACGGCCCCTGGTCAAAGGCAGCGCGCGCGCTCACCAAAGCCAGATTAATATCCTTCCTATCGGCAACGCTAGCCTCTGCCAGCACTTCTCCCGTCGACGGATTAAGTATCTTATCTTTATGCGCTGACTCTTTAAATTCGCCGTTAATAAATAAAGGGTAGCTGGGGATCATTTAATCCTCACCTGTTTAAATAGTTCAAACAGCCGGTTAAAGGAAACATACCAGCGGGAGAGCTTCCCGAAGTCTCCTTTTAATTTCATCCTCCCTTGCGTAGTCGCCACAAAGGGGTTGAGTTTTCCCAGAAATATCGCCTCCCAGATTTCCAGCGGAGCGGAGATCACAAAGGGCGCCTCTTCGTCTCCGCCGCAGGCGGATCCGCCTTCGGCGGAAAAATCTAATCTTACTATTTTTCCTTTTTCGAAATTGAACTTATAGACATTGTTATGGCCGTCCATTTTAATAACCACCTGCGTCGTCAAATCAAGCTCCGCTCCTTTTTTTACGATCAGCTCGTCTTTATTTACCAAATCCACAATCGCCTGAATATGCTCTCTGGAAAACATAAGATAAGCTGTGTGTCCTTGCGCAAAATTTTCCTTGAGCCCCTTATCCAGCTCATCAAGAACATCTTTTTTGAAAAGCCGCGCTATGGCTGCAGTTTTTACCGCCTCTTCCAGGGTCTCAATCAGGTACAATGCGTCGCTAAAATTTTCTGCGATAGCGACTGCGCCGTGATTTTTTATCACCGCAAGGTTATTGTTCTTTAAAGCACCTACCACCAACTCTGGCTTTGTAACCGCAGGGGTATCCTGCTCTACAACCGGGACCTCGCCTAAATATAATTTCGTTTCAAAGGTAAGGATTTTAAGCTCTGTGCATACTGCGAAATAGGCATTAACCAGCGGCGGGTGGCAATGCAGAATGATTTTATTGGGTAAACTTTTATAAATCGCGCTATGCATCGTGTATTCCGAAGTCAGGCGCTGATTATTCCTGTTTTGCTCGTCTTTACTTAAGTCAACTTTAATAATATCGTCGCGGCCCAAATCCCCTAATGAAGTGCCGGTAGCGGTGATAAGTATATTGCTTTCATCAATCCGGGCACTTAAGTTCCCGGAACGCGCTGCAACCAGCCGCAGGTCATATAGTTTTCTTCCTGTGCGTATTATCTGGTCTCTCAAAGCCTTTTCTTTTGCGAAGATCATCTGCTCAACTCCAGATAAATATGTTTGGTAATAAAACCTGCGGGGGTCACATCAAACGCAGGATAATATCCTTTTACTCCGGCAGGGGCAATTCTTTTTCCTCCGAATTCCAACAACTCTTTATCCGGCCTGACCTCTATCTTTATCTGGCTGCCGCATTTTAGCCTGGAAGGCGGCGGGCATAAAACGTAAAAAGGTATGTTAAAGGCCTTTGCCAGGATGGCAATCTGATAAGTGCCGATTTTATTGGCGATATCCCCGTTCTGGCTCATGTGGTCTGCTCCGACGATAACTTTATCGATTTTGCCCTCAAACATTACTTCTGCCACCATGTTGTCGCAGATTACGGTTACTGCAAAACCGCTCCTTTGCAACTCCCAGGCAGTCAGGCGCATCCCCTGCAGATAAGGCCGGGTTTCGGTAACGTAGAAACTTATTTTTTTATTTTGCCTGCGGCAAAATTCGCCGATTAACGGCATCAGCCCGCTTACATTGCAATGCGTAAGGATGCAATCGCCGTCATTTATCAGCGCGGCTGCCTGCTCTGCCTGACGGATACGTTTCTGCCTTAATGTATTGAGAAAGCCGAGGATGCATTTTTCCAAAGGCAACCCCTGCTTCTGCCAGTCTAATACCATATCTGTCAGCACCTTGAAAGGCAGGGTCGGACGCGCTGCATTCAGGACTCGGGCAACTTTCTTAAGCGGTACTTTCTTTCTCAGGGAAAGAAGTAGGGCGTAAAAAACAAGGAGCACCTGGCCGACGGCACGCGTCTTCATCTGCCTGATTGCCTTAGCGGCCTGCTGATAATTCCTTGCCTTTATATATTTTATTTTTTGAGGCAGCGCTGTTTCGTCAAGTATATAAATACTACTGCCCTTTAACCCTATCGGCCAGAATAATGGTGAATATTTCATATTTTTTAGCGTAGAGCGTAGAGCGAATAGCGTATAGTTAAAAGAATAACAACTCTATACGCTAAACGCTATCCGCTAAACGCTTTACAGTCTCTAACGCTATGTTAATTAAATTGGTCTCCGCCATATAATACATCGGGTTCATAAAACCCATCTCACCGGTGATAACGTTATCGCTTACTGCCAGGATTGAACCGGCCTTAACGTTATAGGTCTGGGCTATGGTCAAGAGGCTCGAAGAGACCATATCAACGGCAATCGCCCCCTCTTTGCGTTTTGCCTCAACGATTTCTCTTGTCTCGCGTAAAAGCGCATCCGTTGTCCAGACAGTGCCGCGGTGTACCTGCGTCCCCAGCTCCCTGGCTACCTGCTCTAACGTATCGGCGATCTTTTTATCGGCGTGAGTCTGGAAATTTTTATCCACGTAATAAGGAGTCACCCCGTCCCCGCGGATTACCTTATCCACCACAACCAGATCACCGATTTTAATCTTTTCGTCCAGTGCCCCGCAGGTACCGATGCGGATGATATTCTGGATGCCGGCGTTGCAGATCACCTCTGCGGTAATCGAGGTATCGGTCGAAAACCTACCGCCGTTCATCACGGTAATCCTGATGCCATTATGAGTGCCGGTATACATGGAATATTCCATAAATGAAAAATTCCTCACCGGATTTTCTATTTTTTTAAGCAGTGCCTCTAACCTGTCCCTTGGCCCGGGCACAATCGCATATTTAGCCACATCCTGCGGCCGAAGCTGCACCATCTGCGTCAAATCCTTACCCGTTAGATGAACCTCCTTCTGCATCTGCATCATAACGCTCCTTTTTATTCTTTTGCTATTAACTCTACGTGGTCAAAATAAAGTATGCCCTCTGATTCAGGAAGCGGCTCAAGCTGATAGCTTTTGATGGGAAAATCAATTGCCGCGTTCTTATCGGCGTTATCCGGCTGCCAGTCGCCGCGCGCAAAAAATCCGTCAAACAGGCAGATTATCTGTTGCCATCCCGTAAAATCATCCTTAAAAATAAACCGCCACATTTCATTACCGTTATCTTTAACGTCAAAGGCGATGCGCGTGCCGGAATTACTGCCGTACATATAAAATGAAATTGCCTTGTATTTATTCCAACTGATATCCTGCGGCCTGACCAGCCAGACCGCGCGCTTAGCATCCAAATCCCAACCCCGGGCTATCCACATATACCCGCCGGCAACTGCCTTATATTCTATTTTTAAGGATTCCGTGCCAAGGTCGATGATATCTGTATCGGCAGAGACCTTTACTTCGGAACCATTGCCTGCGCCATAGTCAACTGTCCCATCCGGCCCGCCGGAGAATGTACCCTGCAGATCGTCAATCAGCAAATTATCCTGTGCAAAACACACCCCCCAAACGCACAACGTTGCAACTAAAACCAATGTCAGTACCTTCATTTTTCCTCCCGTTGAAATTCCCCTGCCGCTTTCCTCGCCTTGTTAAACTCAACCCCGGCTCTTCTCTCGCTGCGGTGCTCGTCGCATTCGTCTCGACTTTTTGGGTTGGTCCCCCCATCCCCCACAGGGGGTTTCAAAGAAGAGAAGCCCTAAAAAGTCTCGCCTCATATGCGTGCTCCTGCGCGCCTTATGCTCGTTCAGAGCCGGGCTTGAGTTTTTAGCGCCAAGCGCCCAAAATCACCCCAACCCACCCGCTAAATCGAAACGCCGCCTATTTTTTTCTACTAAAACGCATTTACAAATCTATATCGTTTACCGTCGTTAAATTCAACCATCAAGACAGCTGCGCCTTTATTAGCTATACAAAAATATACCTTTGAAATATTATTGGTTGGACCAATAATAGGCTGATCAGCTAAAACTCTAAGGAGTAAATGTCTAAATTCCGACCAGTTATTATCTTCAAAAATAATCTTGGGTAGAAATACTTGTTTAAAGAAATCTTCCATTTCTTTCTTGAGTTCAATCAAACTTACAAAATCAAAAGTAGATAAATCGTGAGGTATAAATTGCCTACCGAATGCTCTTCCGTTATTAATACTCTGCTCAATCTTTTCCACAATATTTTGTATCGGCTTACTATGATCTTTCTTGATATGAACCGACCAATCGCAATAGAATCTTAAGATTGGATATTTATCTCTATCTAAATTCAAAAGATCTAGAACTTTTCTAATCTCTACCATTAAATAGACAACGGAACATTCCTCATCTAGAGGACTGTGTCTATTCAGAAATAGATTAAGTTTTTCTATAATTTCTTTTTCCATCATTTTATAATGAACCCGACAAGCTTTGAGCGAATTGTAGATTTAGCCATTCGCTATTTTTGCGGGTGGCTTGGCTTGATTCCGAGCAAAAAGCACAAGACCGACTCTGAACGAGCATAAGGCGCGCAGGAGCACGTTTATGAGGCGAGACTTTTTAGGGCTAAGCTTACCCGCTATACCCCCTTTTAGGGGGATGGGGGGTCCCACCCAAAAAGTCGAGCCGAATGCGACGAGCACCGCAGCGAGAGAAGAGACGGGATTGGGATTTTTGCTCGTCCCCGCGAGGAACACGCCTCGACAGACGCAAAATGTTAAAGAACAGACATTATTCGTTCTAAGTTACCGCCCAATATGTCGTTCTTATCCTGCTCCGATATATCCAAAGAGCGCACGGCGGCGATGGAGCCGGCGATGTCTTTTTTTGCCGGCCAGTCGCTGCCCCACAATAAATGTTTAGGGCCGACCAACTCCAGCGCCGATAAGAAATTCGCTTTAGTCCTGTCGCCGCTTGTATCCACGTAGATGTTTTTTAAGTACTCCGTCGGGTTAGCGCCTAAATCCTTCACGAAATTTATCCCGCGCAGCATCTGGTAAGTCGCGTCATAGCGCTGTGAAAGATAGGGCGTCACCCCCCCGAAATAGGCAAAGATGAATTT
>JADHYK010000051.1 GCA_016782485.1 Candidatus Omnitrophota bacterium | reverse complement strand
TTTATTTAAAATGCCTTCGATTATATCAAAAATTGCATTTTTTTTCATTCCCGGTCCATAGAAACCAGTGGGCCTTAAAATAACATAATCAATCCCATAAATTTTGGCATACTCCTTTATATAGTACTCGCCTACCAATTTACTGATTCCATACGGGCCGCTTATTTCATTTGTTCCTACAGCATCTTTTTCGTTAGAATCGATGAGTTCTTTATAAACCAAGCAGGAGGATACATATATAATTTTTTTAATACTGCTCTTGCGAACAGACTCAAGCACATTAAGCGTACCTAATGCGTTGATTTTAAAGTCTGCAAAGGGGTCTTTTTTTGCCCATTGTACCCGCGCATTTGCAGCAAGGTGATATAAAACATCTATTGAATTCGGCAATGTTATCGGTTTACTAAGATCTAAATTCTTGCTGTTATATTCAAACAATTCATGTCCTAGCTGTCTCAACTTAAGACATAAATGTTCCCCTAGGAATCCTGTGGCCCCGGTTACTGCTATTTTCATAGGGACCCCCTGAACTTATCGTAACGTTTTATCTGTTCCGAAAGATACCCCAACTTGCCTTCCACTTTAATTGCTTTCTGAGGACAAACTAAGAAACAATATAGACAGCCGATACAGCGGTCATCGCGCTCCTTCAACTGTTGCGGTAACGATAACGCCATCGGGCAGTAATCCGCGCATTTCATACAATTATCGCACTCCTGCTCAATAAGAGAAATTCTATTATCGCCGGCATCTTCTTTTATGAAAACATCCTGGCGCAATCCGCTAATATTTAATAATTTACCGGCTAATTTTGTGGAAAAGAGGCGGTTAAACCCGGGCGCAAGCCGGATCTTAACAAAATAATGCTGCCACCCAGGCTTATTGATAAACCTTACTAACCAGTTCACATTAGGTTTCCGCAGTTTTCTTATTACGGGTTCCGGCACAAAAGACTCTGAATATTTAAGATAAGATTCATTGATAATGCCGGCATCAAGGGCTATCTTCAAATAAGGGATATCACGGTAATCGAATCCGGCTATCCGCGCGCATGCCAAATCAACCAGATAGGGGTCTGTCCCTATTAAGATAACGCCTAAGTTAAGCGGGGTTCCGGAAGACGGGCCATTGCCTTCCATAGCGATTAAACCGTCTACAATATGTAAATGCGGCCTGACGTGTTTATTCAAATTTAAGATATTCTTAAAAAGGCTTCTATGGGCCTTTTGTTTATTGGGCAAACCGACGAGCGCGCCGAGCATGTTCTTCAGGCATACTGACATCCCTGCTTCAAAGTGAGTTTTTAATTTGGGTAAATTTATAAAGAAATCGGCTTCCCGGCAAATTTTGGCTACCCTGGCCTTTACCCCATATTCAAATTCTATCTCCTCTGATGGGGCATAGTTTAAGTCAATTGTTTTTACGCCATAAAATGTTGCCAGTTTGTCAATGTAAAGACGGGAAAAAATGTTTATTTTTTCGCGGTAAAAACCGCTGCTCGTCCCCTCTCCGATAATAAGATTATGGTAACCTTTGCCTTTAAGATACTCAATCAATGCCGCCAGAATCCTTAAATCCGTGGTATTGCCGGTAAGGGCATTCATATAACTGTTCAGGTTGGGCTTAAGGAGAATCTTTGCTTCTTTGGAAAGCGGGAATAAATCAGAGTATCTGTCTAATTCGGAATTTAACTTCTCCCTGATTTGGCTGGTTCCTTTACATCTTAATAATGAAATCCTGAAATTATTATTTACCATTTTAATAGGCAGAGATTGCCTACCTCAAGGAGGATGTTTATTCTGGATAAATTCAGCTCCTGAAGACCCACATAATTTTTATCTATCAATAAAAAATTTATATTATGTTTATTGAGTATTTCTTCCAGTGGTTTTCTTAATACCGGGTAGTAATCAAGATAATCCGGATTGTGCGCCAATACGTAAGCAGAATCCGAAGAAAGGATATTGCTTTTAGTAAAATAGGCTGCGGCATCGGATAAAGAAAAAGGTATTGTCGCCAGCCTTACTTGGGCAGGCTGTTTCTGAAGAAAATCCATTGCTTGCCTTAACGAAGGAGTAATTGTGCGCGTATTATCTTTTATAACTCCCTTATTCTGCAGAAAAAGAATCTGAAGTAAGCTTAAAAGCACAATGCAAATAATAAGGGATAATAGGCTCAAGTTGCCTCTATTGATTAGTAAATCAAACGCTGTAACAGATATAATAAAAGACGAAGGCAGCGCTGCGTAGGCCAGGTATTTCATGCCTTCGCCCAGGAACTGAAAGGGCTTAATTTGTGCGGTAATTATACCGAAAGAATAAAGAATAACCAGCCATAAGGCAAATTTATGGGATATTAAAGATAAACCGGGGTAATGCATCAGGAAACTGTTTCCGGGACGCAATAGTAGCCATACCGCGGTCAAGAAACCTGCTGTTATTAACGGGCAACTTGCAACTAAAGCAAAAAGCGGGTATTCCCTGATTGTGGCCTTAATGCCCTCAATAAAATCCTTATTTCTTGATGCAGGTAATGCCCCTCTTAGCTGATGGGAATACCTGTCTTTAATAATCATCCTGAAATACTTTAATACCGACAACTGGCCGGCGATAATCTTAATATAGAAACCCCTGGAAATAAGAATTGCCGTTATCAGGCTAATTGCGATAATTAACAAATAAATAAAATTTTTTTCTAAAATAGAAACCGCCAGGGAAAGAAAAAATAATGTTTGCGCAGCCATCTTTTGAGAGAAAAGCAGGACGGTAGTAAAAACTATTGCCAGAATAAACAAAAAGGGCGATGGGTTAATGGAATAAAAAAGAGCGGATAAAAAGGATAAAGAAAACAATAAACCGCCTAAACTACGCGCATTTAAGCTGGCATTTTCCATAACAATCATCGGGGTTACTATATAAATCAACTGGGCAAAGGCGGCAATAGATAAGTCTTTAGTCAATATAAAGGTGAGCGTAAAGACAATAAAATTATTAAGGCAGTCAAAAACCGGTGAAATAAACCCCTGGCAATCTTCTACAAATTTTTTTGGCAGTATTGCCAATAGAATATTTAGAAACGGAGGGTAATCAAAGGGACCTTTTAAGATATATTTGGGCAACTGTTGGGGCAATTCTTTATGCGCCCTTATATAATCTGCGATAGACAGGTTTCTCCAGGTATCTACGCCAAAAAAGCGGTTATAAAAACGGGGCCTGGTCTGGATCAGGTATCCAAATAAAGAAATTCCAAGGCCTGATAAAACAATTTTAATTCCCATTTTATGCTATTAGCCGGTTAAGCTCCCCCACTCCCGGCCGCCAATTGAGCAAGCGGCTGTAATACTCAAATAATTCGCTAAATAAGCGCAGGATTTCCTGTGAGCTTAGCTTTGAGGTAGCTACGTAACAACGGTATTCCCCCTGCCTCCCCTTTACCCAGCTGTGTTCCTGCGGGATATCATAAATGAGCAAATCATAATTTTGCGGGTTATTATATACAGGGGTTCCGGCATAGGGCATAAAGATATTAAAGCCGAATTTATCCGGACGCGCTTCTTCCATCCAGCGCCTTGTTGCCTCTACCGTTTGGTAATCCTCTCCCGGCAGCCCGATCATAATAAAGGCATTAGCTGTTATCCCCGCTTCCTTGCACTCATTTATAAAGCTGGTATTCCTGGCGACGGTAGAGCCCTTGCCTACCGTATCAAGTATCTTTTGCGAGCCGCTTTCTACCCCTACGCCTATTTCCACGCACCCTGCCTCCTTCATTGCCAATAGGGTTTCTTTGGCATTAAAATCCGCGCGGGCATAACAACGCCATTTGATCCTCAAGGGCTTTAGCTTCAAGCATAAATCATGGATCCTCTCTTTTTTCAGATTGATCGCATCATCCAAAAATAAAAAATGCTTTATGCCGTAATCCGAAATTACCGACCTTAGCTCCTCTATGACATAATCAACGCTGTGAAAGCGCGCGCCCTGCTGCCATACGTCTTTAGAGCAAAAAACGCAAGAGAATGCGCAGCCACGGCTGGTTATTATTGTCGTGGCGCGGCCTTCCTGGCCTATATCATAACCGTAAGAGTTGATAGGCAAAAGATGCCTTGCGGGAAAAGGGATTGAATCTAAAACCGGTATGTAAGGCAGGCGTATTAAAGAAGGCAGCTCTTTTTTCTCTCTGGAGGCCTTAACGATATCCAGGACCGCATTTTCTCCTTCGCCGACAACAACACAATCAAACCCGTCTTTCAGGCACTGCTTAGGCACCGATGACGGGTGCGAGCCGCCGATGATAACCCTGGCATCCCGATTTCTGCTTTTGATAATATCCTTGATCTTTTTTGCGTAAGGATACTGGGGGGTGCTGGCAGTAATCCCGTATAAAGGCCTACCCGGATAATTATCCAGAGCCGGCTCAAGGCTGTCTTCAGCGCCGGCCAAATCAATTACTTTCACGGGTATATTATTTTTTTCCAATACCGCGGCTAAATATAAGATGCCTAAAGGCAGAAAGCATTTCTGATTAATCAGAAATGGGCTGGGCGGATTAATTAAAATTATTTGATTATCCATTTTTCTTCTTGTAGGGCCTGTCGGTTATTTTAGTTATACATTTTAAATCATAGATTGAGCCTCTTACCTTCGCGGGATTACCGTAGGCGACTGACTCCGCCGGAATATCTTTAGTCACCACACTCCCAGAGCCAATTAATGCCCTCTCTCCTATGGTTATAAAGGGGAGGATAACCGAACCCGCCCCGATCCGGGCTCCTTTTTTAATTAGCGGGCCGCGCATACATTTTCTAAAGAAACGGCAACCCGGATGGATGTCGTTTGTAATCATGGCCCCGGGCGCAATAAAAACACCGTCCTCTATAGTAGTGAACTGCGCAAGATAACAATTGCAATGTATTTTAACGTTATCCCCTATCTTGCAGCCGTAATCGACGGTAGAATTATTCCAGATATTCAAATTGTCTCCGATGTTATTTTCTTCTCTAACTACCACATTATGCCCTGTTTCAAAGTTGTTCCCGATTATGCTCCCCAGATAAACAATAGTGCCAGTACGGACTATGGCCTTGCTGCCAATTATCAGTTTATCGCTTGCAATCTTTCTATCCGGTTTATATCCTAAAACCGCACTCTTATCGATATTGCAATTAGTTCCTAATTTTATCACTTAACAAACCTCCTTCATCCTGCCATTGTCTTTTAATGAGCGCTGAATAGCCTCTAATACCCTTACCACCTCCAGGCCGACCCTTCCGTTACTTTGAGGTTCCTTTCCGCGTATAAGACAGTCCAAAAAATGCCGGCATTCTATCTGTAAAGGCTCTTCCATTTTAATTTTTGGAATAGCCACCTTGCCTTCCTGGATAATCAACTTAAATTCCCGGAAGCTATTATAATAGGGCAAAAGGCAGGGTTTGCGTATTACTCCTTTATTGTAAAGGCAGATCGGGCTTGTGCTGTTAATATCATCGAAGACCAGCATCCTTTTACTGCCTACAGCGGTTATTTGCCTTACTTTATGCGGATTAAGCCAACTGACATGGATGCCAACAATAATGTTGCGGGGATAATATAGCGTAACAAAAACTATATCTTCTATGCCCTTCTGCAGGAACCCCGCCCCGTGAGCAGAAACCCTTAAGGGCAGGCTCTCTAAAATATAGGAAAATATGGATATATCATGCGGCGCCAAATCCCATAATGCATTTACGTCGCTTCTTAAGGGGCCGAGGTTAGTCCTGGTGGAATAAAGATAATAAACCTTGCCTAATTTTCCGCTCTTTATAAGTTCCTTCATCTTGTTAACTGCCGGGTTATATTCAAAAGTATGGCCGACCATCAATGTTCTTTTTTTATTCTGCGCAAGGGCCACCAACTCGCTGGCATCCCTGAAGTTAACGGATAAGGGTTTTTCTACCAAAAGGTGCTTAGCGTTATGCAGGCAATCTTTGGCTATATTATAATGCGTAACCGTCGGGGTAGCGACTACTACGGCATTAACGCTTGAGTCTCGGATTATTTTCCTGTAGTCCTTCGTTATTTTCACGGCAGGATACAATTTTTTAATATGCGCCAGCCTCTCCGGATTTAAATCGCTTATCCACAAAACTCTAGCTTGCGGCATCAAACTAAAATTCCTTACATAGTTCGGGCCCCAGTGGCCGCAGCCGATAATACCGATATTTATTTTTTTATCCATAATTTAAGCTCCCGCTTTTTTGTATCTGACATAGAGACATAAGAGTACGATCAGGGATGCCAGCGTTAAACTGTTGGCAACAATTATAATCAAATCCCGCAGGTACCACCCATAAAACACCCATAATGCCACCCCCAGAGATAATTGCAGCAGGGTAACCGGGCTTAAGTCCCTGCCCGAACGGGTCTTTACCACCTTAATAATCTGGGGGATAAAAGAAAAGGTAGTTAAAGTTGCTGCTGTCAAACCAATTAGTGGCCAAAACATCTTCACTCCTATATTATTTTCAGGTGGCGAAAATCAAAAACATGGCCGATGACTTTTTTCGCCGCGCGGGTAAAATATTTCAGGTCATCGAGATCCCGCAATGACAAAAGTTTCCTGAATATAAATTCAGGATTGTAAGAAACCTTATAGATCTCCTGAATCAACTCCGTAATGCGGCGATCCGTAACCGCACTCTGCATTACCGGCTGTTTCATATCATAATCATCCCAATCCACAGTCTTTAAGCGGTTACTAAGCCTGCATTCCTCAAATAAATGCGTGCCGGGATAGGGGATAACCAGCGTCGCCTGCGCCGTATAGGCATAGCCTTTTCGTAAAAGCCGCCTTCCCAGTTGTAAAGTATTCAGGGCATCCTCGTAGCTTTCCCAAGGGTAACCGAACATAACGGTGATGTGCGGAAACAGGCCTGCCCGGCGCGCAAGCCGGCATTCCTGGGTAATTCTTTCTACTTTTAATTTCTTATTAATCCTGTCCAGTGTTTTCTGATTAGCTGATTCCAGCCCGTAAAGAAGAAGGCGAAAGCCTGCCTTCTTCATCAGGGCTAATTGTGAAAAATCCAAAGCCCCGAAACGCATATTGCAGTCAAGGTATACCTTTTTATGGTATCCGCGGTTAATCATACCGTTACAGAAATCCTCCAGCCACTTGCCGACGGGAAACGACCCTGCGTCGTCCATAATTTCGCGGACTTTATATCTGGCTATTAAATCCCCTATTTCATCCAGGACATTTTCTACGCTGCGAGAGCGGTATTCAGGATACATCTGGGGCCAGCTGCAAAAACTGCATTTGCCCCACCAGCAGTCCC
>JADHYK010000050.1 GCA_016782485.1 Candidatus Omnitrophota bacterium | reverse complement strand
GTGGTGCATAATGTGGCTACGGTTTATGCAATCTACGAGGCAGTATACCTGGGCAAGCCCTTATACGAAAGGGTGGTGACGGTTACCGGGGACTGCCTGGAAAATCCCTCGAATTTATTGGTGCGTATCGGCACCCCGATAAGAGAGCTGATTGCCAGGTGCGGGCCGCTGGTAAAACAGCCGCAGAAGATAATCTGCGGCGGGCCGATGATGGGCATTGCGCAATACAGCCAGGATGTACCGGTGATCAAAGCTACCTGCGGCATAATTTTATTGTCTGAGAGCGCGGTAAAGCCGATGCAGGATGAGTTTTGTATCCGTTGCGGCCGCTGCGTAGAATATTGTCCGGTGGGGCTTTTGCCCTGCCTGATAACCATAGCCGCGGAAAAGGAAAAATGGGACCTGGCCAAGGCATACGGCTGCCTTGAGTGTATGGAATGCGGCCTCTGCAGTTACGTCTGCCCGCAGAAAAGAAATATGCTGCAGAAGCTTAAGGATGCGAAAGCGAGGGTGGCAAGATGAAGGAGATAACCAGGTATGGGTTGACATTGGCGGTGATTTGCCTGCTGGCCAGCACGGTATTGGCGTTGGTGAACGGTTTTACCGCGCCGCAGATTAAACTTCAGAAGGAGAAGGAAGAGCAGGCGGCGTTAAAAGAGGTAATGCCGCAGGCAGCTGCCTTTAAGGCAAAGACGCAAGACGGAAAAGTTTTATATTATAAGGCTTATGATCATGCCGATAAACTGGCCGGGTTTATAGTCAAGTGCGAAGGTAAAGGTTATTCTTCGGCCATTGAGTCGCTGGCAGGCCTGGACCTTAAGTTAAACATTACCGACGTTAAGATTCTTGCGCAGAACGAGACGCCGGGTTTAGGCACCAGAATTACAGGCCGGGAATTTCTTGCACAGTTTAAGGGCAAATCCCCGGCAGGCCTTGGCGGGGTAGATGCCATAACCGGCTCCACCATTTCTTCGCGGGCAGTCATAGATTCAATCAAAAAGCGCACATCAGAGTTAGAGGGACAACTTAGCCAGGAGATAGAGAATGCCGGATAAATTAATCGTTGACGTTTCCCCCCACATCCACAGCCACGAGTCAACCCCCAGGGCAATGTGGGTAGTATTTCTGGCGCTTGTTCCTTCGGCAATAGCCGGCGTTATTATCTTCGGGTTACCCGCGTTAAAAATTATAGCTGTCTCCGTCTTAAGCTGCGTTCTGGCCGAGGCGGTAATCCAGAAATTGACGCATAAAAAGATCACCGTCAGCGACGGGTCGGCAGCGCTTACCGGAATCCTGCTGGCCTTTAATCTTCCCTCGGGCGTACCTTTATGGATACCGGTTGCCGGAGGAATTTTTGCCATCGCCATCGTCAAACAGGCATTCGGGGGGCTGGGCCTGAACATTTTTAACCCTGCCTTAGCGGCAAGGGCGTTTCTGATGGCCTCCTGGCCAAAGTATATGACCAGTTTTAGCAGGCCTTTTGCAGGGGTTGATGCCGTGACCGCTGCCACGCCGCTTGATATGCTCAAAGAAGGAAAGGCACAGGACCTGGCACAGCTGGGGCTTTCTTATTGGGATATGTTTTTAGGTAAGCGCGGAGGGTCTCTGGGAGAGATTTGTATCCTGGCGTTATTGCTGGGAGCGCTCTATCTATTATGGCGGGGGTATATCTGGTGGCAGACGCCGATAAGCTATGTATTTACCGTAGGGCTTTTAAGCTGGGTTTTTGGAACAGAAGGTTTCTTAAAAGGGGATTTTCTTTTTAGTATTTTATCAGGCGGGTTGATTCTGGGCGCATTTTATATGGCCACCGACTACGTTACCACCCCCCTGACCAAAAAGGGGCAGTTGGTTTTCGGGCTCGGCTGCGGGCTGATTACCTTTGTTATCCGCCGCTTCGGCGGATATCCGGAGGGAGTCTGTTATTCCATCCTGATAATGAATGCTTTCGTGCCTTTGATTGACAGGCATATCAGGCCCAGGATTTACGGGTTAAAAAAATGAAGCTGATCAGGGAGTTCACCAAGGGCATAACCATCGATAATCCCACATTCGGGCTGGTGCTGGGTTTATGCCCGACGCTGGCGGTATCCACTTCCGTAGTCAACGCCGTCGGTATGGGCTTAGCGGCGACATTCGTCCTGCTGGGGTCAAATACCATCATCTCATCGCTGCGGCGCTTTATCCCGGAGCGGATACGCCTGCCGGCATTTATCGTGATTATCGCCACCTTTGTCACTATCAGCGAGATGATTTTGAAGGCATACTTCCCGGCGTTAGATAAAGCGCTGGGGATTTTTGTCCCCCTGATTGTGGTCAACTGCATCATTCTGGCCAGGGCCGAGGCATTTGCCTCCAAGAATCCGGTTTTGCCCTCGGTCTTTGATGCCTTAGGCATGGGCGCGGGTTTCACGCTCGCACTGACCTCTATCGCCTTTATCCGCGAGTTATTAGGCAGCGGCAGCATTGCAGGCCTAATAACACTCAAGAGGTTTGAACCTGTAACTATGTTTATACTTGCCCCGGGTGCATTGCTGACCCTGGGGTTGCTAATCGGCCTTACCAATCTGCTTAGAATCAGAAAGGGCAAATTAGCACTGAAGAAAGGCGGGTGTTGTAAGTAATGGATATCTCCAGGATTTTTGCCATTGCCATCAGTATGGTCTTCATCAATAATTTTATCCTCTCCAAGTTCCTGGGGCTTTGCCCTTTCCTGGGTGTTTCCAAAGAGAGTAAATCCGCCCTCTCAATGGGGTTTGCAGTGATATTCGTAATGACCTCTTCCGCATTAATTACCTGGCTTATCTACGACTTCGTTCTGCTTCCGTTTAATATGGGGTATTTAAGGACGATAGTCTTTATCCTGGTTATCGCCAGTTTTGTGCAGTTTATCGAGATGGTAATCCGCAAGAGTTCGCCGCCGCTTTATAAAGCCCTGGGCATATACCTGCCCCTGATTACCACAAATTGTGCGGTGCTCGGAGTTACGATACTCAACGTGGATAATTTTTTCCCTGGCAGCTCTGCGCTGCCAGGGAGTTTTGTTTATTCGATATTTCAGGCGTTTTTTGCCGGCGTCGGGTTTATGCTGGCGTTAATTCTGATGTCCGGCATCAGGGAACGCCTGGAGCTGGCGGATGTGCCGGAGAGCCTGCAGGGTATCCCGATTGCCTTTGTCGTAGCTTCGTTGATGAGCCTGGCTTTTATGGGTTTTAGCGGATTCAAGTTCTAAAATTATGAATATTCTGATACCTGTTCTTACTTTGACGGGACTGGGGCTGGCTTTTGGCGTGGGCCTGGCTATAGCCGCCAAGAAATTCTGCGTAGTTACCGACCCGCGCATTGAGAAAATATTCAAGAAGCTTCCCGGGGCAAACTGCGGCGCCTGCGGCATGCCCGGCTGTATGGGATTTGCCGAGGGCCTGATCCGCGGAAAATGCAGCGTCCAACAGTGCGTGGTTGCCAAGGAGGAGGCGCGCAGGGAGATCGCGGCTATACTCGGCGTTGAAGAGAAAGAGAAGGTCAAGGCTACGGCAGTATTGCATTGTAACGGCGGCAAGGCCAGGGTCAAGGACAGGTTTGACTATCGCGGCCCGCAGGAGTGCATTGCCGCTAATCTGGTAATGGGGGGAGGCCTTAAGGAGTGTGTTTATGGCTGTATCGGTTACGGCACCTGCAGCCCTATCTGCCCCTTCGGGGCGATAACGATGAGCCAGGAGGCCCTGCCCGTCGTGGATATGGAGAAATGCAAGGCCTGCAACAAATGCGTGCTGGCCTGTCCCAAGAAACTATTTACCCTTGTTCCCGTAAAACAGAATGTATTTGTCGCCTGCAGCTCTCACGACTCAGGCAAGGATACAAAAGCGGCCTGTCCCGTCGGCTGTATTGCCTGCGGCTTATGTGAGAAGGCCTGCCAGTTTGACGCCATACATGTTATAGACAACCTGGCGATAATAGATTATAATAAATGCACCTCCTGCGCTGAATGCGTCAAGGTCTGTCCGATGAAAACGATACAGGTAAGGAAAGGAAGGGCGGGGTGAATATAGCGGTTTTTGCTTCAGGCCGGGGTACGAATTTTGCGGCGATAATCAGGGCGGTTAAGTCCGGAAAGATAAAAGCAGGATTAGCGCTTTTAGTCTGCGATAACCCCAGGGCCCGGGCGATAGCGCGGGCAAAAAAAGCAGGGATAAAGGTTGCTTTGGTAAAGAGAGAGGACTTTACCGCAAAGAAAGAGTTTGAGGCCGTGATTATCAGGGAGCTTAAGCAAAATAAAATCGATTTAATTGTCCTGGCGGGTTTTATGCGCCTGCTTTCCGGAGAATTTGTACGCAGATACAAAGGCAGGATTATGAATATCCATCCCTCGCTATTGCCGGCCTTCAAGGGGACAGAGGGGATAAAGGATGCCTTTGATTACGGGGTAAAGGTTACCGGCGTCACCGTGCATTTTGTGGACGAGAAACTCGACCACGGCCCGATAATCTTACAGGCTGCGGTTGCAGTAAACCGGAATGAGGCCCTTGCCTGCCTGGAAGAAAAGATCCACAGGATAGAGCATAAACTTTATCCGCAGGCAATAAAATTATTCGTAACAGGAAAGCTTAAAATAAAGGGCAGGAAGGTAGTAGCTTAGTTAACCCCCGTCAATACCGCCTTACGGTTCAATATCGTTTTACTCTCGCTAATCAGGTTATCCAATTCCAGCGTAGAAAAATCCGAAAAATTATAAGTCTTTAGAGTATGCTCGGCAATCTTACGCATTTCTTTGTCTATATCGGCGTTATTTTCTACCTCCGGTTTCTGGAACTTGAGTTTTACGCGGTGCATAATCTGCTTGGGGATGAACTCTTTAAAGGTTATCTCCCTGTAAACCAGGAATGACCCTTCTTTATCGCCGAATACTTCGGGCGAGAGGTAGCTTTCGCTGACCGTGCGGTGCTGGTATTCGTCCCAGGAGATATACCCGTAAGAGACCTTCTTTAAATCAGGGTAATAAAATAACTCCTTTGAGACGATGCCGTTTTTGATATCGGCGATAACGATACAGCAGAACTGCGGTTCGCTTTCGCGGGAGCGCTCCATGCTGAAGAGCACCCGGCGCAGCACCTTCCAGGTATTGTTTATCTTCTCCATAGCTTTTTTATCGTAACCGTATTCCTGCGGGACCTGTTTTTCGGGTATGGCCTCAATGGAATAGCCTACTTTTAAAACCGGGCCCTTTAATTCGGAATTATTCTCTTTGATTTGGAACCTCTCCGGGAAGGTTTCCACTTTATCTTTTTTGCTGAGCAGATCTTCAACGGGCAGGTAGACCCAGAGGGTATGGCCGAAGAGTTTTGTTTTTACGTCTATGCCGTATTCTTTTTTAGAGATATCCTGAATCGCCCCTGCGATATCTTCTCTTTGGAAGGAGGGCTCGGTTGAGGAGCAGCAGCCAAGAAGCGATACCAGGATTATGAGGACGAGGCTATTTAGGCCGGCTCTTACCGAATTCTTTGAAGATAGCCTCAATTTCATCATAATTAAGCTCTTGTTTTTTGACTAATTCCTGAGTGAGGCGTTCAAGCAGGGGTTCTTCTTTGCGCAGAAGTTCTTCTACTTCCTTAAGGCAGACCTGCAATACATCTTGGACATCATTATCCAGGCGGGACTTCATCTCTTCAGACATAATCGGATTACTCAGGGCATCGCTGGGCAGGCCGTGGAAATTACCGATAATCCCCGATTTTCCCATGCCCCAGCGCCAGACCATATTATGGGCGATAGCGATGGCCGTCTTGAAGTCGGACTCCACTCCACCGGTAGTAAAGCCCATCTTTAATTTTTCCGCCGCGTAAGAACCAAGGCAGGCCTTGATGTCGCCTAAGAAATGGTTCTTATCGTGGATAAATATCTCTTCTCTTTCCGGGGTCCAGGTAACCCCGCCGGTATATCCGCGCGGGGTAATGGTAATCTTAAAGACATCCTGCGAGGGGACCAATAGGTATGTAATTATGGCGTGGCCTACTTCGTGGTAGGCGGTATGCAGTTTTTCCTTATCGCTCAATTTTATCCTGCGTTTAATCCCCAATGCGATTCTCTCCCGTGCCTCGTCAATCTCTTTCATGGAGATCAGGCTCTGTTTATTACGCACCGTAATCAACGCCGCTTCCCTTACGATATTAGAGATATCGGCAGGGGTCTGCCCTACGGTAATGCGCGCCAACCGGTCAAGTTTTATGTCTTCGGGGTTGTACTGGACTTTCTTCAGGTAGTAGGCGAATAACTTCTGGCGGTCCTCCAGGTTAGGCTTATCTACCACAATTTTCCTGTCGAACCTGCCCGGCCGAAGCAGCGCCTGGTCAAGGAACCTCTCCGGGGCATTGGTGGCGCCGATAATCACGATGTTATCGTCCTTTTCCTTTAAGCCGTCCATCTCTACCAGCAGCTGGTTTACAGTGGTATTTGCCTCTGTCTGTCCGCCAAAGCCCCGGTCTACTGAACGCTGGGCGCCTACGGCGTCGATTTCGTCGATAAAGATAATACAGCCGCCTTCAAATTCAGCCAGGCGGTGTGCCTGCTTAAAGAGGCTGCGGATTCTGCCTGCCCCGACCCCGACAAACATCTCTACAAATTCCGAACCGGACATAGCGATAAAGGGGAGTTTTGCCTCAGTGGCAATGGCTTTAGCCAGGTAGGTCTTGCCGCATCCGGGAGGGCCGACCATCAGGATGCCCCTTAATATCTTGCCACCGATGCGTTGTAGCTCTGCCCGGTCTTTGACCAGCTTTACCACTTCCAGCGCCTCTTCCTTTGCCTCGTCCATCCCGATTACATCCGCCCAGGTAATCCCTATTTTTTCACCGGCAACAGATGTTTTCTTCTTTTGGGTGAACGACTGTGCCCCGCGTTTAAAATAGAGCCAGTACATCATAAAGGTATAAATAGTGCCGAAGATTAAGGCCATTATCATCTGCAGGTACAGCTGCAGCGGCATCATCGCCAGCTGTGACTCCCTGAGGTATGACTCTGCATTATTCCATGCCTGTATGCCCTTTACGATGAAGATAACCAGGGAGATACCGATGGCGGAAAGCCCCGAGATAATCAGGACTTTAATCCAGTGCAATCCCCAGTAAAGCTTGATTTTTTTCCAGTTCATATATTGTCCTTTTGTTAGAGCTAACAATATCATATTAAAAGCCCCAAGTCAAACTTTTTCTATGAATCTGTTGACTTACGGATAGTTGTGTGTATAATTATCAGATATATACGGGAGGATACAGATGGCAAAAATTAAAGAGGTAAGGGCCCGCCAGATCCTTGATTCGCGCGGGAACCCTACCGTTGAGGTGGATA
>JADHYK010000017.1 GCA_016782485.1 Candidatus Omnitrophota bacterium | reverse complement strand
CAACGGGCGTATCTATTTTTATTATAGGACATGTGACTAAAGATGGGGCGATTGCCGGTCCGCGGGTCCTGGAGCATATCGTGGATACGGTGCTCTATTTTGAGGGCGACCGGTTTTCGGTTTACAGAATACTGCGTGCGGTAAAGAACCGCTTCGGCTCCACCAACGAAATCGGGGTATTCGAGATGACCTCTGCGGGTTTGGCCGAGGTCAAGAACCCTTCCGAGATATTTTTGTCGGAAAGGCCCAGGGATGTTTCAGGGTCGGTAGTGGTTTCGATACTAGAAGGTTCGCGGCCGCTCCTGGTTGAGATACAGTCGCTGGTAAGTAAATCCGCTTTCGGTTATGCCCGGCGCAGGGCCCAGGGATTTGATTTCAACCGTCTTAATCTTTTGATTGCCGTCCTGGAGAAACGCATGGGGCTGCACTTGGAAGCGGAGGATATTTTCGTTAATGTTGCCGGCGGGATAAAGATAGAAGACCCGGCAGCGGATTTAGGGGTTGCCGCGGCAATTGCCTCGGCGTTCCTGGAACAACCGGTTATTCCCGAGGCGATTGCGCTGGGGGAGGTGGGCTTAGCCGGAGAGATCAGAAGTATCTCGCAGGCGGGACTGCGCATCAAAGAAGCCGAGAAACTGGGGTTTAAGCATTGCATACTGCCGAGAAACAACTATAAGAACCTGAAATTTCAAGAAAAATCAATAGAGTTGATTCCGGCTTCGACGTTAAAAGAGGCTATTGATATAGTCTTGAAAGGTAAATAGCAAGTATTTATTAACCCGCATAAAATTATAGCGGGTTCATTGAAAGGGGTATAATAGATGAACTTATTATTGTTGCGTATTTTATTTGTTACCGCAGGCATGATTGTCGGTTATCAGTCTCTTGCCCTGCAGGGGGTGGCAGCGGGATTGGTGGGAATGCTGTTGGGGGCAACGGCTGCAATTTTGATGATATTTCTGGAGGCCGGTTTACGCAAGGTATCCGTTACCGGGCTCTCCAGCACCGTATTCGGCCTGATCCTGGGGTTGATCATGGCAAAGTTAGTGGGCGATGCCTTCAGCCTTGCGCCGATTGAACCCGAAACCCTATCGACCATACGGGTGACCCTGACGCTGGTCTTTTGTTACCTCGGCATGGTGCTGGCCCTGCGCGGCAAAGACGAATTCAATATCATCATCCCCTATGTGCGCCTGCGCAGGCAGGACCAGAGCCAGGACGTGGTTATCCTTGATACCAGCGTGATTATCGACGGAAGAATCATAGATATCCTCAAGGCCAGGTTTTTAGGGGGTAAGATCGTCATCCCCAGGTTCGTGTTAAAGGAGCTGCAGCAGATTGCCGATTCCACAGACCCGATCAAGCGCCAGAGAGGCAGAAGAGGGCTGGAGATGCTGCATACCATACAGAAAGATTCCGGAGTTGACATAGCCCTGCATGAAGAGGATTTCCCCGATACCAAAGAGGTGGATGCCAAGTTAGTGAAGCTGGCGAAATTAATGGAGGCCAAGATCCTGACCGTGGACTTTAATCTTAACCGCGTAGCCGGTATCCAGGGGATAAAAGTTTTAAACATAAACGAACTGGCTAATGCCTTAAAGTCAGTAGTTTTCCCGGGCGAAGAGATGCGTATCAAGCTGCTCAAAGAGGGCAAGGAGCATAATCAGGCAATTGGATATCTGGAAGACGGCACGATGGTGGTAGTTGAAGATGCGCGCAAGCATATCGGACAGGAGGTCAGGGTGGCGGTGACCTCCGTGCTGCAGACCCAGGCCGGCAGGATGATTTTTACAAAACTGGAACGTTAATGTTTGTATCGGCAATAATCCTTGCGGCAGGGAAGGGCTTAAGATTGAAGTCCCGGGTTCCCAAGCCGCTGGTTAAAATAAACTCCAGGCCGATTATAATTTACAGCCTGTTTACTTTTAGCAGGCATCCTCTTGTCAGCGAAATTATTTTAGTCGCCAACTCCGCAAATAAAGAAGCGCTAATAAGAAAAATAAAACAATACCGCATAAGTAAAATCAGTTCGATAGTAGAGGGGGGCAAGCGCCGGCAGGATTCGGTCCGTTGCGGCTTGAAAAGACTGTCCCCTGAAACCGACCTTGTTTTGGTTCATGACGGGGCCAGGCCTTTCGTCGGCAAAGAAGAGATATCAGCGGTGATAAAAGAGGCGCTAGAAACCCGGGCAGCGGTTTTGGGGGTGCCGGTGAAGTGCACTATTAAGCAAGTCCACAGTCCACAGACCATAGTCCACAGAAAATACATTGTTAAGAAGACGTTAGGCAGAGAGAATCTGTGGGAGATACAGACGCCGCAGGTCTTCGCCAGGGAGTTGATTTTAAATGCCTATCGGAAGTTCAGCCGTTCTGACGTAACCGACGATGCGGCATTAGCGGAGAAGTCAGGGGTGAAGATAAGTGTTGTTCCGGGCTCATACCATAATATTAAAATAACTACGCCTGAAGATTTAATAATGGCAAAGGCATTGTTACAACAATAATGACAAATGACAAAATTCAAATGACAAAATAAATCCTAAATTCCAATGTCAAATAACAAAACTGGAGTTTTGATATTTGGAATTTGAGATTTGAATTTATTTTGAATTTTGTGCTTTGTGATTTGACATTAAGAGTATTTATATGTCATACAGAATCGGTATCGGATACGACATCCACCGTTTAGTCGAAGGCCGTAAATTATTTATCGGCGGCACAGAGATACCTTATATACGGGGGCTTCTCGGGCATTCCGACGGGGATGTGCTCCTGCATGCGATTTGCGATGCGCTATTAGGCGCAATAGGGGAGGCTGATATCGGAGAGCATTTTCCCGATAGCGACGCCAGATACCAGAATATTTCCAGCAGCGTCCTCTTAAAAGAGGTTGCGGCACTGCTGGAAAAGAAGGGTTTTCGCATTCACAATATAGATACGGTAGTAATAGCCCAGGAGCCGGTACTTTCCCCGTTTAAAAAAAAGATACAGGAAAGAATCGCGCAGATTCTTTCTATAGAAAAAGAAGCACTTAATATTAAGGCCAAGACTAACGAAGGGATAGGGGAGATCGGAAACAAAGAGGCTATCGCTGCCTACGCCGCAGCGATATTAAGCAAAGGGAGATAACATGGAAAGCATTTTATGGGTATTATATATTCTTATTGCAATGGCGGCCCTGAAGATTATATTAATCTCGGTATTTTTTTACGGCGATATCAGGGCGGCACAGAAGAGGGACCCGGCGGCCAAAGGTTTTTTTGAGGTGCTTTTTCTTTATCAGGGGCTGCATGCTTTGGTCTCGCACCGCATCGCGCACTTCTTTTATCAATTGCATTTATTCTTTCTGGCGCGCTTGGTCTCCCAGGTGACCCGCTTTACCACCGGGATTGAGATCCACCCCGGCGCAATTATCGGCAGGAGGTTTTTTATCGACCACGGCATGGGTTTAGTAATCGGCGAAACTGCCGTTATCGGCGATGATGTCCTTCTGTATCAGGGGGTAACTTTAGGGGGCACCGGCTTGACCCGCGGTAAACGCCATCCTACAATAGGCAACAGCGTGGTTATCGGGACCGGGGCAAAGGTATTGGGTAATATTACCGTCGGGGATAATTCCTATATCGGCGCAAACGCGGTGGTAATTAATGACGTCCCGCCTAATTCCACGGTAGTCGGGGTGCCGGGCAGGATTACCCGTCAGGACGGCAGGAAAATCGATTCGGCCTTAGAGCACAGCCATATCCTCGACCCGATAATGCAGATTATAGACGAGATAGAGAAGAGAATTGACAGGTTAGAGAAGTTTAATGACAAATGACAAATTCCAAATGACAAATGAATCTTTCAATGCCAAATCATTTAATTTTTAAGATTTGGATTTCAATGATTCATTTGGATTTTGACATTTGACATTTGGATTTTATGCAATGTCTATCCACATATATAATTCCCTCACCCGGAAAAAAGAAGAGTTTATCCCGGTAAATCCCGCAGAAGTTAATATGTATACCTGCGGGGTGACTGTTTACGATGAGTGCCATATCGGTCATGCACGCAGCCTGTTCATCTTCGACCTTATAAAAAGATACCTGACATACCGGGGATTCAAAGTAAATTTTGTGCGCAATATTACCGATATAGACGATAAGATCATTAATCGCGCTAATGAATTAAAAGTCAATTGGGATGAGCTTGTAAAGAAATATATCGATAGATATTACGAAGATTTAAAGTCACTGGGTATTGCAAAGGCGGAAGATGAACCCCGCGCAACAGAGAATATCCCGGATATGGTTAAATATATAGAAGGCTTGATTGAGAAGGGTTTTGCTTATGAGTCCGCAGGGGACGTATATTTTAATGTACGCAAATTTCCGGATTACGGGAAATTATCCGGACAGAGCATCGACCATATGGAGGAGGGGGTAAGGGTTGAGCCTACGGAAAATAAAAAAGATCCCCTGGATTTTGCCCTCTGGAAAACATCAAAAGAAAATGAGCCGTCGTGGGAAAGCCCCTGGGGAAGAGGCCGTCCCGGCTGGCATATAGAGTGTTCGGTGATGAGCCGTAAGTTTTTAAAGACCGATACCCTGGATATCCATGCCGGCGGCAGGGATCTGATTTTCCCGCACCATGAAAATGAAATCGCGCAAGCAGAGGCGCTGACCGGAAAGCCCTTTGCGAAATACTGGATGCACCACGGCCTCTTGACCATCAACGGACAGAAGATGGCAAAGTCAGCGGGCAACTTCGTGACGGCGAAGGATTTTTTAGCCAGCCATAAAGACGCGGATATCCTTAAGATATTTTTTCTTTCCGCCCATTATTCCTCGCCTATAGATTACAGCGACGCTAAGATAAAGAGCATTAAACAGGCCCGGGAAAGAATTTTCATCTTCGCCGAGAAGATTGAAAGCGAACTCTCAAGACAGGATGTTAATTCGCTACCCCGGGAAATTAGTTATGAATCGCTAAGAAAGATTTGGGATAGATTCATAGCGGCAATGGACGATGATTTTAATACGCCTGCCGCATTATCCTGCGTATTCGATTTAGTGAGTATTACAAATAAAAATATCGATTCTATAGATTTTATTAATAATGCACGTGCTCTCTTTAGACAGATGTTTAGTGTTTTGGGTTTATCCTTCAGGCCGCAGGCACAGATGGCAGGGAGAACGCCGGAAGAAGTAGAGCAAAAGATCCTCGAAAGAGAGAAGGCGCGTAAGGCAGGAAACTTTACGCTTGCCGACAAAATCCGCGCGGAATTGGAGGAGATGGGTATTCTCCTGGAGGATGGAGAGGACGGCACCACCTGGCGGAGGAAGTTATGAGAAGCAAATTTATTACCTTTGAGGGTTCCGAGGGCTGCGGCAAGAGTACGCAGTCCAGGCTCCTTTATGAATATCTAAAGAAGCAGGGCAGGCGCGTCATCTATCTGCGCGAGCCCGGCGCCACGAAGATAAGCGAGAAGATACGCAAAATACTATTGGACGCAAAAAACGACTCCATGTCAGCCGAATGCGAAATGCTGCTCTATATGGCTGCCCGCGCCCAGATTATCAAGGAGATTATTGAGCCGGCGCTAAAAAATAGAAAGATTGTTATCTGCGACAGATTTCTGGATTCTACGCTTGCCTATCAGGGATACGGCCTGGGGACGGAGATTAATCTAATTAAGGATATCGGCAATTTTGTCACCCGCAGGATAAAGCCGGATTTGACCATCCTGCTGGACCTGCCGGTAAAGAAAGGCCTGCATTATCGGCGCCTGGCCAAAGACCGGATTGAGAAGAGATCGCTTGAGTTTCATGCCCGCGTAAGGCAGGGTTATCTTAAACTGGCGCAGGATGAGCCCGCAAGGATAAAGATCGTCAAGGTAGCCAGAGAAAAAAGCGTAACCCAGAAAAAAATCAGAGAACTGGTTGAAAGATATGTTGTTTGATGCCATAAAAGGCCAGGACCGGCCGATAGAGATGCTTGAAAATTATTTGAGCCAGTCGCGCCTGGAAGGAGGGTATTTATTCAGCGGGCCGGAAGGCATCGGTAAAAAACTTACGGCTTTGACACTGGCCAAGGCGGTTAATTGCGAAGAAGGTTTTGCTAAACCTTGCGCAGGATGCCCCTCCTGCCGCAAAATTGATAAAAACCAGCATCCGGACGTACACCTGATAGAACAAAAGGATTCTGGTATCAAAATAGAGGAGATCCGCCTCCTGCAGCACAAGATTAACCTTATGCCATACGAGGCAAGAATTAAAGTATTTATTATAGATAATGCCCATCAATTAACTGCGGAGGCTGCGAATGCACTGCTTAAAGTCCTGGAAGAGCCTCCCAAAGACAGCCTGATTATTCTTATCAGCGATAAGCCTGCGTTACTGTTTAAGACTATACTTTCAAGGTGCAAGGTGCTCAAGTTTGCTCCTCTTGAGAGGGAAAGGCTAAAGGATATTTTCAGGGAGGAGTTGGGGCTGGAGGAGAATACGGCGCATTTTCTGGCTTATTTTAGCGAAGGCAGGTTAGGCTGCGGATTAAGATTGAAAGAGGACGATACGCTCAGGGGAAAAAACAGCATCATTGATGATTTTATGCTTTCGCCTAAGCCCGGATTTAATACTCTGCCCTCCCAGGAAAGGGCTCAGATCCGCCGATATATGAATATCCTGGCGACGTGGCTACGGGATATATATATGCTCAAGACGGGCCTGCCTTATTCGCAAACGATTAATTTTGACCGCAAGGCAGAGTTATCGAAACTCACGGAGCGCTTTTCTATCCCGGAGTTGAACCGTATGATTGATGCGATATCGGAATCACTATTCTGCCTGGAGCGCAATATAAACGTAAAATTAATCATCCATAATTTAAAGGCACAGCTATGCAGCAACTGATTCTGGTACGCTTAAGAGACGCAGGACAGATTTATTTCTGCAACGCAGATAACCCGGATTTCAAGGAGGGCGATTGCGTTATCGTCGAGCATGACCGGGGCCTGGATTACGGCCACATTGTCCCTTCGCTGCAGGAGGCCGCTACGAATAAAATCAAGGAGTCCTTAAAAAGGATAGTGCGCCTGGCGCGGGATAATGATTTAAAGCAGATTGAGGAAAACAGGGCCAAGGCGAGAGAGGCCTATAATAGCTGCCTTAAGAAAATCGAAGAGCGTAAACTTCAGATGAAACTGGTGCGGGCGGAGTATTCTTTTGACCGCAGTAAAATTATTTTTTATTTTACCGCCGACGGCAGGATTGATTTCAGGGACCTGGTTAAGGAGCTGGCCAAGATTTTTAAGGCCAGGATTGATTTAAGGCAGATCGGCGTCAGGGATGAGGCCAGGCTCTTCGGCGGATTCGGCTCCTGCGGCAGGGAACTCTGCTGTGCCAGATTCCTTAAGGACTTTGAACCGGTGACCATAAAGATGGCCAAGGAGGAGGGGCTTCCTTTAAACCCTCCTAAGATATCGGGCTTATGCGGAAGGCTGATGTGCTGCCTTTCTTTTGAATACGAAACCTATAAACATCTCTCTAAGGGCCTGCCCCGCGAGGGCGAACGGATAAATACCCAGCAGGGCAAGGGCAAGGTAGTCGGCGTAAATGTGTTCAGGCGCACGGCGACCGTGGAGCTGGAGGACGGCGTGCAGATAATACTGCATTATGATGAGCTTTAAGAAGTTTTATATCACTACCCCTTTATATTACGTGAATGCCTCCCCGCATATCGGGCATTCTTATACCAATATCGCGGCGGATACCCTGGCGCGTTATATGCGCGGCTGCCTCGGCAGGGATAATGTCTGGTTCTTGACCGGCACGGACGAACACGGGCAGAAGATTCAAAAAGCCGCCGCAGAGGCGGGCCTGGCGCCGCAGGAGTTTGCCGATATGACCGTGCGGCAGTTCCGGGAGCTCTGGGAGAGGCTTAATATATCATACAACGATTTTATCCGCACCAGCGAACCAAGGCACATCTCTATCGTGCAAAAGGCGCTGGAGATTCTCTATAATAAAGGCGATATCTATCAGGGCAAGTATGAGGGTTGGTATTGTACCCCCTGCGAGACCTTCTGGGTTGAGTCGCAGATAACCGGACAGAGCTGCCCCGATTGCAACAGGCCGCTTGAAAAGATAAGCGAAAAAAATTATTTTTTTAAATTATCCGCGTATCAGCAATGGCTCATACGCTATATCCAGGACAATCCGCTTTTTATAGGGCCGAAGTTCAGGCGCAATGAGGTTTTAAGTTTCTTGAAACTTAACAGATTAAACGACCTCTGTATTTCACGGCCGAAAGAAAGGTTAAGCTGGGGGATACCTCTGCCATTTAGCCCGGACTACGTTACTTATGTCTGGTTTGACGCCCTGCTGAATTATATCAGTGCCGTAGGCCACTTTGACAAAGATAACCGGTATGTCTCTAAATGGTGGCCGGCAGACCTGCATTTGATAGGAAAAGATATCCTGAGGCAGCATGCGGTCTACTGGCCGATAATGTTAAAGGCGCTGGAGATTGAGCCCCCCAGGACAGTATTTGCCCACGGCTGGTGGATGACCGGGGAGGATAAGATGTCTAAATCACGCGGTAATGTTATTTCTCCGCTGGAGATGGTTGATAGATTCGGTATAGATGTCTACAGGTATTTTCTGTTACGCGACGTGCCTTTCGGCCTGGACGGCAATTTTTCAGAAGAAGCGATTATCAAAAGATTCAACGCCGACCTGGCCAATGACCTGGGTAACCTGGTTTACCGCACCCTGACCATGATAGAAAAATATTACGCCGGAGAAATCCCTCAGCGCTGCAAGGCCTCCGATGTAGAGGGAAAGTCGATTGAAGCGGCGATTGAGCGCTTATCCGGAGTTTGCGCTAAATTCCTGGATGCGGCTGCAGACTTTAATTTTGGGGCGAGCCTTGAGGCAATATGGAAAGTTGTCAATATGGCCAATAAATATGTCGAGGAGAAAAAACCCTGGAACCTGGCAAAGCAGAACAAAAGCGATGAATTAAAAGCGTTTATCCGCCTTCTGGTGGAGGTAATCAGAAAAGTTGCCGAAGGAATATCTGCTTCTATGCCCCTGACCGCAGAGGCAATCAAAGAGCAGCTTGGTTCAGAAAGAATTAAGAAAGGCAAGCCCTTATTTCCCCGTATCGATAGCCGATAATGTTAATAGATACCCATGCTCATCTGGATTTTCCCGAATTTGACAAAGACAGGGATGAGGTCATTAAGCGCGCAAAACTTGCGGGCGTAGACTACATTATAAATATCGGTTCCAGCCTCCGGGGTTCCGAGAGGTCTCTGGAGTTAGCCCGGCGTTACGAAAATATTTATGCGGCGATAGGTATCCATCCGCACGAGGCAGACCGTTTCGATAAAGAAGCCGGGGATTCTATCAGAAAACTCACCGTAGGCAGCAAGGTCGTGGCCATAGGCGAAACAGGCCTCGATTATTATAAGAACTTTTCCCGCAGGGAAAATCAGCTGGTGCTATTTGCCTCTTTGATAAAGATTGCCAGGGAGCTGGCTCTTCCGCTTGTGATACACAGCCGCCAGGCGGATGAAGATACATTGAAAATCTTAAAAAGCGCGATGCCGCTAAAAGGCGTGGTGCATTGTTTTTCCGGCAGCGAGGATTTCTTGAAGGCATGCCTGGACTTAGGATTTTTTGTTTCTTTTACCTGCAATGTTACCTATAAAAAGGCGGATGATCTCAGGGAGCGCCTGAAACTGTCTCCGCTTAAGCAGCTTTTTTTGGAGACGGATGCGCCGTATTTAGCGCCCCAGCAGTTGCGCGGCAGGAGAAACGAGCCGGCTTACCTAAAGTTACTTGCCGAAGAAGTTGCCCGCATCAAAGGCATCGGGGTAGATGAGGTGGCTGCGGTTACCAGCGACAACGCAAAAAAGTTTTTTAATTTAATATAAAATGAACTCCAGGGTATCTATCGGAAGATGCACGAGTTATGATTCTCCGGCGGTAGAAGAGGCCGTCAGCAGAGCGATAGATGCGCTCGGCGGCATAAAGAGTTTTGTCAGGCCGGCAAGCAAAGTATTGGTTAAGCCCAATCTTCTATTGGCAGCGGAGCCGGAGTCAGGGGTTGACACTCACCCCGAGGTAGTGCGGGCGGTAATCAGGGCCCTGAAGAAGATCGGTTGTAATATATTTGTCGGCGACAGCCCCAGCGTATTCGGCGACCAAATTGAAAATGTAGACGAAGTTTATGCCCGTTCAGGCGTAAAAAAAATATGCGAGGAGGAAAAGGTTAGTTTAGTCGAATTTAATAAGCGGCGCCTGCGCAGGGGAATTCCCATGACTACCATGCTTGATGAATGCGACGCTCTGATAAGCCTGCCTAAATTCAAGACGCATAACCTTACCCTTCTTACCGGCGCGATAAAAAACCTTTTCGGCCTGGTGGTGGGGACCTATAAAACCGAAATCCACAAGAATTATTTCCGGGTAAATGATTTTTCTAAAGTGCTGGTTGATATTTATCAGGAGGCAAGGCCCGCCCTTACCATCGTTGACGGTATCGTGGCGATGGAGGGGGATGGCCCGGCAACAGCCGGGAAATTACGGGATACTAATTTATTGCTTGCCTCTGCTGATTGCGTGGCGCTGGATGCGGTGATGGCCTTGATTATGGGAATTAAGCCTCTGGATGTATTAACTACCAAAGAGGCGGCATCAAGAGGGTTGGGGACGGCTGATATTGATGCTATTGAAATCGTCGGCGAGAAACTGGAGGATGTTGCGGGTAAACCGTTTTTATTGCCCACTAGTTCCATAAAAAGGCACCTTATACCGGCGCCCCTAATTAAGCTGGCTCTCAGGATGGTTAAATACCGGCCGTATTGCCTGCATGATAATTGTATAACGTGCAGTGCCTGCGTTAAGGCCTGCCCGAATAAATGCATCACTCTTAAAAATAAGCGTATTGTCTTTGATTATTCCGAATGTATCAGTTGTTTCTGCTGCCAGGAGGTCTGCCCTGCCTCGGCGATCAGGGTAAAAAAGAGCCTGCTGGCAAAGGTCATCGGCTTATGATTAATGGGAGTACGGTATGAAGATTAGGACTATCGAGTGGAAGAGGGGGTGCATTAAGTTAATCGACCAGACCAGGCTGCCCGGAAAACTCCAATACCTTTATGTCAGGGACTTAAAAGTCCTCTGGCAGGCGATTAAAGTCCTGAAGGTGCGCGGGGCACCGGCACTGGGCGCGGCGGCGGCACTGGGGGTATATTTAGGCATAAAGGATTCCCGGGCAAAAAACTTTGCGCAATTCAAAAGAGACCTGGAGAGGGTTGTAAAATACCTTGCTTCATCCAGGCCCACGGCAAGAAACCTGTTCTGGGGGCTGGAGAGAATGTGCGGTGCGGCCGTAAAAAATAAAGATAAATCGATTGGCAGGATTAAGGAGCTGCTTTTCAAAGAGGCAAAGGCAGTAATAGAGGACGACAGAAGAATCTGCCGCAGGATAGGTTATTACGGCGCAAAGTTATTTAAAAGCGCAGACAATATACTGACGGTGTGTAATGCCGGAATCCTGGCAACCATCGATTACGGGACGGCACTGGGAGTAATTTACCGGGCAAAACAGGAGGGCAAGCGCCTGAAAGTATATGCCTGCGAGACCCGGCCTTTGCTGCAGGGGGCGCGCCTGACCACCTGGGAGTTAAAACAGAGCGGTATTGACGTGACCCTTATCTGTGACAATATGGCGGGGACATTAATGAAGCAGGGGAGGATTGACCGGGTAATTGCCGGGGCGGACAGGATCGCCGCAAACGGCGATACCGCCAACAAGATCGGAACCTACAACCTTGCGGTCCTAAGCCATTATCACAAGATCCCTTTTTACATCGCCGCACCTTCGTCTACCTTTGACTTAAGCATAAAAAGCGGCCAAGGTATCCCGATAGAGCAGCGTAACGGCAGAGAGGTCAGCGAATTATTTTTTAAACGGCCGATTGCAGCGAAAGGGATTAAGATTTATAACCCGGCCTTTGACGTAACTGACGCCGGTTTAATCACTGCGATAATTACGGAGCGCGGGATAATCAGGCCGCCGTATTTGCGGAATATTAAACGCATTATTTCACCATAGCAATTTGAATTTAATGACAAATGACAAAATCCAAAGCACAAAATAAATCTAAAATTCCAATGACAAATAACAAAAGTTTTGTCATTTGGTATTTGTGATTTGGATTTATTTTGAATTTTGTGCTTTGTGATTTGACATTAAGAGGAATAATGGCGACCTTAAGTGATTTGGGGGAAATTGCTTTAATCGAAAGGATAAAGAAATCCATCAGCACGGATTCTTCGGTCGTAAAAGGCTCGGGCGATGATTGCGCTGTCCTGAAACTTGACGCCAAAAGATATACCCTGGCAACCTCTGATCTGCTGGTAGAGGGGACCGACTTTACGCATAAGGACGATGCGTATCTCGTCGGCAGAAAGGCGATAGCCGTTTCCTTAAGCGACATAGCCGCTTGTGCGGGTATCCCGCGTTATTGCCTGGTTTCACTGGGGGTACCCGCCGCAACAAAGGTGGCTTTTGCGGCCAGGCTCCTGAAGGGGATGCGCGATATCGCCAAAATTTACCGCCTTAATATCGTAGGGGGGGATTTAAGCCGCGCCAGGCAGCTGGTCATTGACGTGAGCATCTTTGGGGTGGTGGAAAAGAAAAATCTGGTATTAAGGAGCGGCGCCAGATGCGGCGACATCATATTTGTCAGCGGAGCGCTCGGCGGCTCTATTTCAGGCAAACACCTTAAGTTTACTCCCCGTTTAAAAGAGGCCAGGTTTCTGGCGCAGAACTTTAAGTTAAATTCAATGATTGATATCTCCGACGGATTGGCGCAGGATTTAAATCATCTCCTGCGGGAAAGCGGGGTTGGCGCGGTGATATACGAGGAGCTGATACCGCTGGACAAAGCTGCAGCCGGCCTTTGCGATGCGCTTTATTCCGGAGAGGACTTTGAATTGCTTTTTACCATGCCGCTTGAAGAAGCAAGGAGGCTGATCCGCAAAAAGATGAAGCCCTTCAGGCCGATCGGAGAGATCAGGGACAAGAGTTGCGGGCTGCGATTAATCGACAGAAACAACAGAGAAAAGATCCTGAAGCCCGGGGGTTTTAGGCATTTCTAAAATGAACCCCGCACCTTCTAAAATTCACTGTTTGAATAAAAAGGTGTGGGGCATGAATAAAGAAGAAGGTGCGGGGTGAAAGTGACTTCTCATTCCCGGCAGGATACCATAAAGCTTGGCAGAATAATAGCCAGGTACTTGAAGCCTGAAGATATCCTCTGTCTTTTCGGAGAGCTGGGGGCAGGCAAGACCGTTTTGGTCAAGGGGATAGCCGAGGGGCTGGGCATCGATAAAAAGAAAGTAGTCAGCCCTTCATTTATTTTGCTGCGCATCCACGAAAAGGCAAGGTTGCCCTTGTACCACTTTGACCTTTACCGGATGGGCTCCCCGGAGGCAATCGCCTGCGCAGGGTTTGAAGAGTATCTTTGCGCAGAGGGTGTTTGTGTTATCGAGTGGGCGGACAGGATGAAGTATCTCCTGCCGCAGGAATTCCTCAAAATAGAATTATTGATCAAAGGCAAAAACAGCCGTTTATTAAATTTGAGCGCATTCGGAGAGCGCTATAAAAAGTTGCTGCGGCAGATTTATGAACCCCGCACCTTCTAAAAATTCAATGTCTAAAAGGTGTGGGGTATGAATAAAGAAGAAGGTGCGGGGTGAAGATATTAGCCGTTGATACCAGCACAAACTTTTTATGCCTGGGGTTGTCTTGCGGGGAGAGGGTCTATGAATACAACCTGGAATTGGGCAGGCGGCTTTCCTCTTTGTTGGTCCCGGCAATAAAAAAAACGCTGGAGGCTTTAGGCTGGGGCATTGAGGAGATAGATTATTTTGCCTGCGGGCTGGGCCCGGGTTCTTTCACCGGCCTGCGTATAGGTTTAGCGTGCGTCAAGGGTATGGCCTGGGCGCTGCATAAGCCGGTGATAGGCATCTCGAGCCTGGACATATTGGCAGCAGGGGCAGAGCAGGGACAACGGCCGGTAACGGTTATTATCGACGCTAAAAGAGGGCTTGTCTATTGCGGCATGTATAAATTTAAAAACGGCAGGCTCAAAATGGCCGCGCCCTATGCGCTGTTGAACGAAAAAGAATTGCTGGGCGCCATCAAAGACAACAGCGTGATACTGGGCAATGCCATCAATTTATACAGGGAAAAAATCATGCATCGCGTTAAAGGGGCGGTTATTCTGGATAAGGACTACTGGTATCCTAAAGCGCACAAGATGATTACCCTGGCCCTGGAAAGGATTAAGGATAAGAAGATCAGCAATGCTTTTAATATCAGGCCGACTTATCTTTATCCCAAGGAATGCCAGATTAAAACGGGGAAAAAATGAATATGCGTTATTACCGGCCTACCTGGGCAGAAGTTAACCTGAATAACCTCAAAGATAACTTTCGCCAGGTGAAAAAAATAATTTCACCGCAGACCAAGGTCATGGCCTGCGTAAAGGCCGATGCCTACGGACACGGCCTTGTCCCGGTATCAAAGAGGCTGCAGGCAGAGGGTGCTGATTTTTTGGGCGTAGCCTCAATTGACGAGGGGATAAAATTGAGGCAGGCGGGAATCAGGCTGCCCATTCTTATCCTGGGGCTGGTGTTTGAAAAGGATACGTCAGCCTTATTCGAATACAGGCTTACCGCAACCGTCTGCGACAGCGGGCTTGCCGCCGCGTTAAATAAAAAGGCCTCTTTATTTAGGAAGCCCCTTAATGTGCATATTAAGGTTGATACGGGGATGGGCAGGATCGGCGTCCTGCACGCTGAGGCAGAAGAACTGGTTAAAAAAATCCACCGCCTTAAATTTATAAATATCGAGGGGATCTTTACCCATTTTGCCTTTGCGGAGTCAAACAGGGATTTTACCCGCTACCAATTGGGGTTATTTGGCCGGCTGATAAATGATTTATACCGGGCCGGCATCCGGGTTCCTTTGATACACTCGGCAAACAGTATGGGTGTACTCGGTTACCAAGGAAGCCATTTTAATATGGTCAGGCCGGGCCTGGTCATTTACGGGCTTTACCCTAAGAGGGGCTTAAAAATTAAACTAAAACCTGTTTTGAGTCTGAAAACCAGGGTCGTCTTTGCTAAACAGCTCCCCCCTGGCTGCGGGATAAGTTACGGCCATACCTATGTCACCAGAAATAAAACCAATATCCTGACTTTGCCGATCGGTTACGGAGATGGTTATCCGCGCAACTTATCTAACCTCGCCCCGGTGTTGATAAGAGGGAGGCGCCTGAAAGTCTGCGGGAGGATCTGCATGGACCAGATGATGGTTGATGCAGGGGCTTTGCGGGCAAAAGTCGGCGATGAGGCTGTGCTTATCGGTTCTCAAGGCAAAGATAAAATTACTTCAGAGGAGTTAGCCGAACTTTCCGGGACAATCCCCTATGAAATTGTCTGTGGTTTGGGCAACCGCATACCGCGGGTATATAGCGGACCGAAGGATTGATTAAGGCAGGCTGAGAATCATATACAGCCCGAAGGCAAGCGCGATGATGTGGCTGGCGGTTGCCGCCAGCGCCGGAAAAAGAACCCCGCCTTTACCCAGGGCGATACTTATCGCCTCCAGTACGTAGTATAAGAAACCCACCATTATCGATAACCCGATAGAAGAGAGGCCGGTGGCGCGCCTTCTCATTAACAGCGAGAAGGGTATGGCCAGAAGGATGATGATAACATTGGTAAAAGGCGAGGAGAATTTCTGATAGAGGTCGACTTTAAGGTTTCTGATTATGGCGGAAGTACCGCTCTTGGAGAATTTCCAGATGTAGTCTTCCAGCTGCGCTATGGTCATATAGCTGGGCCGCTGCCGCTGGGTTATAAAATCGCGCGGGCTTTCCGGGATAGCCATAATCTCCTTTTCAAAGTACTGCGGCTCGCCTATCATCTGGCCTCCGGCGGAAAAATTATAAGTAATACATTGCTCAAAATTCCATAACCTGTCTTTATAGGCGCCTTTATTGGCGACTATTTTTTTGGTTATATTCTGGTTTTGGTCCTGTTCGAGTATAGTAATTCCCTCCATGGTATTTGTGGCGATAAAAAACCTGTCTATGAAATAAAGGCGGTTTTTCAGGCCGTACATCGTAAGGTTGGTAATGACGTTTTCCTTTCCCAGGCGCATGTTTTTTTCCCCTTCCCACATCTGTTCTCTGATTTTTTCCGTGGTCATCAGGGCTTGGGGCACCAGCCGGTCGTTTACCCAGAAGGCAAACAGGCTGATCATCGCCCCCAGTATGATTACCGTTTTACCGATCTGTATTATGCTCATGCCGCTGGAGCGCATGGCGATGATTTCATTATCGTGGTTGAGTTTTCCGAAGGCATAGAGGGTACTCAGCAGGCAGGCAAAGGGAGAAACCTGCATGAACATAATCGGCAGGAAGCTCAGGTAATAGCGGATGAGCGTGGCGTAGGGGACTTTAAATCTTAAGATGTCTTCCAGGTTAGTCAGTATATCAATGGTAATATAGAGAAAGAGAAATACGAATATGCAGGAGAGGAAGACCAGCACTACCGATTTTAATATATAGCGGTCTAAGATGCGCATAATTTATAGGTTAAGAACGCCCCGATAGAGCCCAATAAAAGATTGGGGGTCCACATTATTATTGCCGGGGAGATAAATCCTTCGATCCCCAATGCCTCGCAGCCGATAAACATAGGATAATATACGATCATAATCAGGATGGCGATGCCGATATTGATGGATTTTTCGCGGCGGCGGGTAATCATCGCCAGTGGCACGCCCAGGAGCACAAAGACAAGGCAGGAGAAGGCCAGGGTTAATTTTTCGTTTATCTCCACTATTAAGGGGGCGGGGTCAATGTTGTCTTTCCTCAGGCGGGCGGCCTCATTCCTTAATTCCTGGATAGTCATATCCTTGGGTTTTTTCCCGATTTTATCCGCATCCTGCGACTGGGCAAGGTTCAGGTTCATAAAATAAGTCTTAAAGTTTAATTTATAGAAATTAGTCGGGTTTTCGGGGTCGGGTTCGTCAGAGGTCCCGTTCATCAGCTTAAGCTTTACGGAATTTTCTTTAGGCATAGTGATAAACTCTCCGCTTTTGGCGACGATTATACGGGTGGGTTTATCCTCGCCCTGGGGTTCGTAAATCCTGACGTTGTAGAGTTTATTTTTTTTCTGGTCCACCTTGTAAATAAAGAGGACGTATTTCTGGAAGGAGTTGATGAACACCCCTTCTTCAAATGCGGCGGTGGGGTTTTTGACGCCTACTTCCTTGAGTGTTTTTCTGTAGGCAAAATGCGCGTAACTTGCGGCGCGGTCGTTAAATAAAACCAGCGCCAAACTGAAGACTAAGCCGACGATAATATAAGGCAATATCAGGCTGAAGAGGTTTACCCCGCTTGCCCTGATAGCGATAATTTCATTATCGCTTGCCAGTCTCCCCATGCAGATCAGTATCCCAATCAGGATCGATATGGGCAGGGCATAGGTGACGATGTAGGGGGTCATAAACATAAAAATCTTCAGGACGCTTAAGATACTCACGCCTTTATTTATAACCAGGTCCGCTATTCTGTTCAGGTTGCCCAAAAGGGCCATCACAAAGGTAAGCACCCCTAAGGTAAGAAAGAGGGGGCCGATAAATTCCTTTAAGAAATAGTTTCTTAATATTCTCATAGTATTAAGATCCTTCGCCCGCCTTCGGCGGACTCAGGATAAGTTCGGCCATACAACTTACGTTCGCTTACGCTCCGTAAGTTGTGGCCTCACTTAATTCGCCAGGGTCAGGACAAAGACAATATTTGCCCCGCCGTTTTTGAGGGCATAAGCCGCTTCGGAGGAGGTGGCCCCGCTGGTCAATACGTCGTCTACCAGCAATATATTTTTTCCTTTGATCATACCGGGGGCGCTTAGAGAAAAACTGCCCTTGACGTTATGCAGCCGTTGGTTTGTCGCCAGTTCGGTTTGGGTCCTGGTATGGCGGTGCCGCAGAAGCAGGTCCCCCAGGAGCTCCTTTTTAAATTCATCGGCGATAAATTTAGAGAGTACTTCCGCCTGATTAAATTCCCGTTCGCGCAGGCGCGCCTTATGCAGGGGCACGGGTATTATATAATCAAGTTCCTTCATCGGCAGTTCATACTCTTTTATAAAGTCAGACATCAATCGGCTTAACGGCCTGGCCAGGTAATCTTTGCCGTTATATTTAAATTCATGGATAAGCTCTCTGATTACGCCTTCGTAGACGCAGGGGCTGAATGCCCGGTCAAAATGTAGTTTTGTTTTCTGGCACTGCGGGCAGATGTTTTTTGTAAAGCCTGTTTTATCAAGGCGCCTGCCGCAGGAGCGGCAGAAGGGAGGGATATTTTTCCTGATCCCTGACCAACAGCGGCTGCAGATGAGGCCTTCTATGCAGGCCTCTGCAAGCTTATCCTTGCAGGCGTGGCACCTCTTGGGATAGACCAGGTCCACCAACCCTTCTATGAGCCGGCGTATCATAACAAATATAATACCATCAAACCTGCGTTTGTCAATTATTAGCAGCGCCCCTGCCAGTTCTCCCGCCCTGCTATATCCTGTTGCGGATTTGTTCGCGCGCAAAAATTTTCGCCGTATTTAGAATCGTCCCCTTTATTTATTGACAGGGGCGGGATGTGATAGTAAAATAAAGCAATTATGAATCAGGAGAGTATAGCGGAGTTAAAATCCAGGTTATTGGCGCTTCTGAAGAAAGGGGCGTATCAGAAGGGGAAATTTGTCTTATCTTCAGGCAGGACAAGCGATTATTACCTTGACGGCAGGGCAATCACCCTTACCCCCGAAGGCGCGCATCTGGTAGCAGGCATTATATTAGAGATGATAAAAGGGGCGGATATAGGCGCTGTCGGCGGCCCTACCTTAGGCGCAGACCCGATTGTAGGGGCGGTTGCCTGCCTTGCGCACATAAACAAGGTCCCCATAAGTACCTTCATCGTGCGTAAGTCCGCGAAAGGCCACGGCACCCAGCGTCAGATTGAGGGGCCGCAGTTAAAAGAGGGTTGCCGGGTAGTCCTGGTTGACGATGTCGCTACTACGGGCAGGGCATTAATCGAGGCCAAAGAGGCCCTGGATAAAGTGGGAGCCAAAATCTGCAGGACCATAGTTATCGTTGACAGGCAGGAGGGCGCCGCAGAAAACCTGGAAAAAGCAGGCTTAAGGCTGGAGCCCATATTTAAAATAGAAGACCTCCATCTTTAGTGCGTATAAAAAAGATAATAGTCGTCGGCGGCGGGCCTGCCGGGATGATGGCAGCGATCAGGGCCGCCCAACTTAAACAACCGGTAACCCTCGTAGAAAAAAACCCCGCCCTCGGTAAAAAACTACTCTTAAGCGGCAAGGGCCGCTGCAACCTTACAAATTCCTGCGACCTGGATTCATTTTTACAAAGATTTTCCGGAAATGCCCAGTTCTTAAGGGACGCATTTAAGAAGTTCTTCAACCGCCAGTTAATGGATTTTTTCCAGGACAGGGGCCTGAGGCTGAGGGTAGAGAGGCAGCAGCGCGTTTTTCCGGCAACCGATAAATCCGACAGCGTGCTGCAGGTATTAAAAAAGGAGCTGGAGAGGCTTAAGGTAAATATCCTGTATAAGAGGTGCCTGGAAGATATCATTATCCGGGACGGGCAGGTAAAGGGGGTAAAGCTTTCCGGCGGAGAGATTATCCCTGCGGAGAAGATTATTTTAGCTACCGGCGGGGTTTCGTACGGATTTACCGGTTCTACGGGAGAGGGGTTGAAATTGACAGAAAAATCAGGCCATTGCGTTACGCCTCTTAAGGCCGGGCTGGTTGCCCTGCGGGTAAAGGAAAAATACCCCGCTCATTTAAAAGGACTGACGCTAAAAAACATCCGCCTTAAATTCAGCGACGGCAAAAAAAAGATTACCTCCGCTATCGGCGAATTATTATTTACCGATAAGGGCATCTCCGGCCCGCTGGTATTGACCTTAAGCGGCAGGGTACTGGACTGGTCAGGCCGGAATCAGAACGTCTTTGCGGAGATAGACCTTAAGCCGGGCCTCTCAGCAGAGCAGCTGGACAACCGTTTATTGAGAGAGTTCAAGGCAGGCCCGAAAAAAAGCCTGAAGAAGGCCCTGAAGAAGTTATTGCCGCAGAGGTTGGTTGATTTGTTTACGGAGATTTGCGCTATAGCCCCCGATAAATCTGCCGCGCATATCACAAAGAGTGAGCGCGGGAAAATAAGCCTTTTATTAAAGGGCCTGCGGCTCTCTATCAGCGGTTCGGAGGGGATAGAGCAGGCGATGATTACCCGCGGAGGGGTTTCTCTGAAAGACGTAGACCCCAGGACTATGGAATCGCGCCGCGTAAAAGGGCTTTATTTCTGCGGGGAGATGCTTGATATCGACGCCGATACCGGCGGGTTTAACCTGCAGGCGGCATTTTCCACGGGATATCTGGCCGGCGAAAGCGCCGGTATTTGATGGAATGAAAAAAATATACCTGGCTTCGGATTCCCGGGCAAGAAAAAAACTGCTTAAGGAATTCGGGCTAAAATTTGAGGTTATGCCCAGCAGGATAAGCGAGGCAAAAAAACCCGCAGGCCTTGGTTATGCCGGGTTTGTCAGAAGAAACGCCTTAAAAAAGGCAAAAGAGGTTGCTAAAAAGGTCAAGAGCGGTATTATTATCGCTGCGGATACCGTTGTAGTGCAGGATAAAAAAATATTCGGCAAGCCCAAAGATTTAAATG
>JADHYK010000049.1 GCA_016782485.1 Candidatus Omnitrophota bacterium | reverse complement strand
GAAGAATCGAAAAGGAAGGCTTCTATTATTATGGATTTTGCGGCCTCAACATCGGCATCTTTAGCTACCTCGTAAGCAGCCTTTTTGATACTAACCTCTACTCCCTGCCTTTAGCGGTGCTTTTCTGGCTGATGCTCGGCTTAACCGTGGCATCTAAGAATGCCGCTGAAAGCCATTAAAGAGATTACTTAGAGATCCTTCGCCCGCCTGCGGCGGACTCAGGATTAATGAGCCCGCCAAGAAATTGTGACTGGCTCAAAAAAACGCTTGACAAATAACGGGTTATGTGTTAAAAAGATTACAACTTGGTTATACCACTGGAGACGGCTTTAATTTTAGACGAAAAGGAGGTGAGTAAATCTCAAAGGTCTGAAGCCAGCCAAAATCCGGTGATATACATATAAATAAAGGTAATTCGCCGGGAGCAATCATAAGCCCCGGTTAATATAGTTTAAGGAAATTTATCATATTTATTCTCTAAAGGAGGTTACACAAAATGGGTAAACGTCTAATTTTAGTTCTTGCGCTTGTGCTGGCGGTAGGAGTTTGCGCCGCATACGCAGAGGTGCAGAACGTCAGAGTTAGCGGTGACATCGCAATCATGGGTGTTGCTCGCGACAACTTTGATTTAAGAAAACCGACACAAATTAACAACGCGACGGCAATGATTGGTGCCGGCGCCGCGGGAGCTTATAGTTACAACGATAAGGAAGCGGATCTGTTGAGCATTACCAGATTACGCGTTGACGCTGACCTTACTGACAATGTTATGGCAACGGTCAGGCTGCTCAATGAAAGAAACTGGAACGGTGAATCTGTTAACGGGACAGCAGAAGCCAACAGAAACATCGGCCTTACTGTCGCAAATACTGCTTCTACGGAAAACCAGATTGATCTTGATCTGGCTTATGTAACCGTGAAAGAGTTCTTTTATTCACCGCTATCAGTAAAAGTCGGACGCCAGGAGCTGCATTTTGGCAATGACTGGATTGTCGGCGACCCTGACACCAATATGGTGGCCACAAAATCATCATTGGCAGAGGGCGACTTAAGCGCACGCAAGTCATTTGATGCCATCCGCGCAACCTTAGATTACAACCCCGTGGTAGTGGATTTAATCTATGCCAAACTTGCAGAAAATAGTACCATATTAAATGACGATACAACACTGACCGGTATAAACACCAAATACGATATGCGCAGGGATACGATGCTGGAAGGGTTCTTCTTCTCTAAAATAAAGGGAAGAGACACCACAGCACCAACCCATGCGGATGGAACACGAGGAACAGACTGGGATGCTTTAGGAGCAGCATCAGGCCCAACAAACAAATTCAAAGATAAAACTGATCAGGTTTATACCGTTGGCGGACGCGTAGTAAACAGCACCATCAAGAACCTGATGGTTGACCTTTCAGCGGCATTTCAGTTTGGAACCTACAACCCCAAATATGATGTAAATGCAGGTTATACAAATGTCTCATCAGAACACGCTAACACAGCACAACGCCGCGCTTGGGGTGCAGAACTCATCGGCAGCTATGATTTAAGCGGCATATCTGCGATAGAGAAATACAGCCCAATGGTTAAAGGCGCTTACATATATCTCTCAGGCGATACTAACGACAGAAAAGACTCGGGTACCGCGAATAAGAAATACGCCGGCTGGGATGCTATGTATGAAAACCAGACCTTCGGCCATATCTTGAATGCGATTATGGGTTTCACCAACTGCCAGCTCGGCGGCTTGTCATTCCAGGCAAAACCGATTAGCGACCTTACGGCAAAGTTGGATTACGCAGCCGCATGGTTTAACAAAAGGTATGCACCCGGAAGACAGGTTATTCTTTCCGGTGTTGAAGGTGCTCGGCTATTCACCATGGATAAAACACCTTTCATCGGACAGGAAGTAGACCTAACGCTCACCTATGACTACACCGAAGACGTGCAATTCTCGCTCTTAGGCGGCGTCTTTATGCCGTCAAAGGCGTTAAACCTGAAGGATAGCGCTCAGAAAACAACCAAAACAAACGCAGTTGAACTTATTGGTTCAATGAAGGTAACTTTCTAAGACTGCGTATATGTAGCAAGTTCACAAACCCTCGGGGGAGAAATTCCCCGAGGGTTTTTTAATGAGCGCTTGACTTACGCGACGGTAAGGAGCGTAAGTCAATGCGCGAGATTCTTCACTTTGTTCAGAATCGTCCATCGAGTCCTGAACGAAGTGAAGGACGAATTAATCCTGAGTCCTGAGCGCAAGCGAAGGACGAAGGATCTATCGTTTATGCTTTATCTCGCCTTTATCTGGCATATGCACCAGCCGTATTATAAGAACCTGCTCACCCGGGAAGCAGCTTTGCCTTGGGTGCGGCTGCACGGGGTCAAGGATTACCTGGATATGCTTGAAATCCTGGCAAAATACCCCAAAATCCACCAGACCTTCAACCTAGTCCCCTCTTTAATCGAACAGGTAGAGGATTATATTAACGGCACGGTTAAAGAGAAGTACCTGGAGTTTTCCCGTAAACCAGCGGCAGAGCTGACCGGTGAGGAAAAAAAATTCATCCTGAAAAATTTCTTCTCCATTAATAAGAAGAGGGTTATATCATTATTTCCGCGGTACCTGGAACTTTATGCAAAGCGCGCCGCGCACAGGGAGTTTACCGCGCAGGACTACCTGGACCTGCAGGTCTTATTTAACTTAAGCTGGATAGACCCGTCTTTTAGAAAAAAATTCCCTGAATTAAAAAAATTAACCGCAAAGGCACGATTTTTTAACGAAGAGGATAAGCGGGCGGTCCTTGAAGAACAAATTTCCATCCTTGGCGAAATACTCCCCGCTTATAAAGAATTCTCATCGGGCGGGCAAATAGAAATAAGTGTTACCCCCTATTATCACCCTATCCTGCCGCTGGTCTATAATACCGACAGCGCGAAAACCGCCAATCCTGCGGCTGTCCTGCCCGGGATAAAATTTTCCTATCCTGCGGATGCAAAGGCGCAAATAGAAGATGCAGTGGAATTTTATAAATCACAGTTTACTACCGCGCCCAAGGGAATGTGGCCTTCGGAACAAGCGGTAAGCGAAGAGATTCTGCCGCTGATAATGCAGGCGGGAATAAACTGGATAGTCAGCGATGAAGCCATCCTCTTTAAGTCCCTGCAAATCAACAAGCGGGATAGCGGGCTCCTTTATCAGCCCCATCTTTTAAAGAGGGGGGGAGGGAGGTTAAACATCGTTTTCCGCGACAGGAACCTCTCCGATCTGATCGGTTTTGCCTATCATAAATTGAAGAGCAAAGATGCCGTAGCCGACTTTATCAAACACCTTAAAAATACCGCAGCCGCTTTTAAGGGCCGCGACATCCTGGTCACTATCGCAATGGACGGCGAAAATGCCTGGGAGTATTACGCAAACGACGGCCACGATTTTCTGGGGCTGCTCTATGAAAATTTATCGGAGTGCAAATTCGTCAGGACTACGACGGTAAGCGAATATTTAGAAAAGTTCCCTCCAAAGAAAGAAATCCCCGTACTTGCCAGCGGCTCCTGGATTTCTGCCGAATTCGGAAAATGGATCGGCAATCCTTACAAGGTGCGCGCCTGGGAATGGCTGGCTGCGGCGAGAAAGGAACTTGAGCAGATCAATAATGAAGAAAAATTAAAATCGGCGCGTAAACAAATCCACATCGCCGAGGGAAGCGACTGGTTCTGGTGGTACGGCGAAGACCCCGGCGGAGATTTTGACCGGCTATTTCGCATGCACTTGGGCAACTTTTACCGCATTATAGAAAAAGATATCCCTGAATATTTAAATTGAATATTTAAATAAACCAATGTGTTGACAGGCAATGACTTTTATGTTATAAGAATTAGTGATGGATAAGAAAGATATCTACGAACACCTGGCAAAAATCTACCTGGACGCTTCCTCAAAAAGAAAAAAAAGAAATAAGGGCTACCCTAACCTCCTGAAGAATGTCTTGCTGGTAAGCTTAGTCCTGGTATTTGGCTTAAGTGTTGCGCTGCTGGCGACCCTTCAGAAGGAAGAGCCCTTTAATTCAGAGCTGATCCTGGTATTATCCCCCGACGTGCTTAAAATCAACTTTGATTTTAACCCCGCAAAAAAAGAAATCTACTATCTTGACCTCAATAAGCTGAACTTAAGCCGGTATAAAACGCTGGGCTTCTCCCTGAAAAAAGCTAATCATAACGATAATATTGCCCTGCGGGTAGAATTTATTACTGCCTTCAAAGAGAAATCCGAGTTCTATTTCAAGGATATCCCGCACAAATGGCAGGACTATAAGATAAATTTTTCTGAGTTCGGCGGTATAAGCGACTGGTCACGGGTCACGCGTTTGGCTTTTATCGTAGAGGAATGGAATACCACAGAGAAAAGGGGCGTGGTTTACATAGATAACGTAAGGGTGATAAAATAAGTGCGGGCTAAACTTACGGAACGATAGTGAACGTAAGTTTATGCCCAAACTTATCCTGAGCCCGCGAAGGCGGGCGAAGGATCTAAAGGAAGGAGAGGGCTTAATGCGCATTATAGCTATCGCAAACCAGAAGGGCGGTTGCGGAAAGACGACTACTGCAATTAATTTGGCGGCAGCCTTAGCTAGCTGTGGCAACAAAGTTTTACTGATAGACCTGGACCCGCAGGCGCATGCGACATTAGGGCTTAATATCAAGTACCAGTTAAGTATTTATAACGTCCTCTCAAAACTTGCCAATAAAAAGGCCCGGCTTGAAGAGATCATCCAAAATGTGGAGGAAAATTTTGACCTGGTTCCTTCCAGCATAATCCTGAGCACCCTTGAGCAGGAGTTAAGCGGGGAGATCGGCAGGGAGTCGCGTTTATCCGATACCCTGGCGAACTTCAGCGGCAGTTACGATTATGTCCTGATAGACTGCCCGCCGAACCTGGGGATCCTGACCATAAACGCAATCCGCGCCTCCGGAGAAATAATTATCCCTGTGGAGGCAAGCAGGTTCTCCTTAGAAGGCCTGGGCCAGCTGGTCAGCATAATAGAGCTGGTAAAAGACCGGCTTAACCACGTTATCAGCCAACGCATACTGGTAACTAATTTTGATTCGCGCCTGCGCCACTCCTTTAAAATGCTTAAGGAAATCAAAACAAATTTTACCAATAAGCTTTTCGATACCATTATACACGTAAACGTCCAGTTAAAGGAGGCCCAGAACGAAGGCAAGCACGTAATCAAACACAACAAATACTGCCGGGGCACCAAGGATTACCTCAGCCTCTCCCGCGAGGTCGTAATGCATACCGAAGAAGCAAAACGGCCGATGGCACTGGCAAAAAAAATGAAGCAGATACTAAGAGACAAGATGGCCAGGCTCAATGAAGTCGCCTTTTCTATAAACGCCCCGGATGCCAAAGAGGTATACCTGGTAGGCGATTTCAACGACTGGAAGCTAGATACCACCAGCCGCATGGAACAGAATAACGGCGCCTGGATGAAAAGGCTGGGCTTAAAGCCGGGAAAATACCGTTATCGTTTCGTAATTGACGGCAAATGGACCGAAGACTCCAGCAACCCCAGCAAGGCAATGAACCCTTACGGAACGCTGGATTCATTGATAGAGGTAATTAATAAATAACAATTGATCCTTCGCCCGCCTTCGGCGGGCTCAGGATCAATTCGCACATTAACTTACTCGCACTATCGTGTTCGTAAGTTAAGTGCTCATTGAGGAGGTGGGCAATGCCTCTAAAAAAGAAAAGGAAGACCAAAAAGAAAGCGGTTCGCCGCAGCAAGGCGGTAAAAAGAACGCCCGGGAAAAAAGCAAAGGTTGTCAAAAAAGCGAAGCCAGCGGGCGCTGTCAGGGCTAAAAAAAGCAAGGAAGTAGTAGTCGGCCTGGTAACGCACTATTTCCCTCACGTAAACGCAGCGGTGATCAAATTAAAAACCCCCTTATCAGTAGGCGACAAAATCAGAATTAAGGGGCATACTACGGATTTTATTCAAGGGATAAGTTCCATGCAGGTTGACCGCGTGCCCATAAATACGGCAAAAAAGGGCCAGGAGATAGGGCTTTTGGTGGATTCAAGGGTCAGGCAGCACGATATAGCTTATAAAGCGTAATAGCGAGGGAGGTAGAGGATGAGGCTCTTGGAGGTTGAAAGAAAGGCCAGAAGCGTAGGTATCAGGGATACATGGAAGCACGCTAAAGTGGAGTTAATTAAACGCATCCAGTGCGCTGAAGGTTATTCGCCATGTTTCGGCACGGACAATAAAACCTGCGGCCGGATGGACTGCTGTTGGAGAGGCGACTGCCTGAAATGACGTATAAATGCCAGATCTGCGGTAGGGAAATTGACGAATTCGCCAGCATAGCGCACATAAAAGCAGAAGAATACCTGATTGAGCTGATCAGGCGCGACCACCCGGAATGGAAGAAAGAGCACGATACCTGCCATAAATGCGTTGAATATTACCGTAAATTAGTCAAAGACGCAGAAATTTAAAACAGGCTTTTTTAGGGCCAGGGCCTATCCATATAAGGGTAGGCCTGTTAAATTCCCTATTATTGAGTAGGTACTCAAAATAAATAGGGGGTTAAAAGTAGGTAAGTTTAAGTAAATGCAGGCAAGAGGAAGGCCCAGAAAATATAAGATTGTACGCACCAATCCCAGAATCAGCCAATTCAGCCCCCGGGGCAGGCCCGGCAGGCCTGAAGAGGTCAATCTCAAGATAGAAGAATTTGAGGCCGTAAGGCTCACTGATTACATCGGCCTGAACCAGAAGGCCGCTGCGCAGTCGATGCAGATCTCCCAGCAGACCCTTAGCCGTATCCTGAAGAAGGCCCGCAAAACCATAGCCAACGCCCTGATAAACGGCCGGATCATCAAAATACAGGGCGGCACATACATAATGACCTCTAAAGACAGCCTGCCGGCAGCTTAAAGAAATGGAAAAATTAGAAAAGTTGACAAAAGATAAATTAATTAGTTTATATATAAATGAAAGAAAGTCCTTAGCGGATATAGCTAAACTCTATGGCGTTTCGCGGGTGGCGGTTTATAAGAAGCTTAAGAAATGCGGCATAAAACAACGTTCAAAGTCGGAGGCGAGGCTTGAGGCGCAGAAACAGGGTAAGCTTCAGGGATTAGGCATGCCTAAAAGGGTAATATACTGCCAGAATGACAGGAGAAACCCATATTATAGTATCGTTTATGGGCATAAAGATTGCGAGAAGCTCTTTAAAATTATGTATAAAAATGCCCCGGGAAGGTTGTTTTTAGAACGTAAATACAACCGGTTTTTAGAGGGGTTAAGGTCGGTATCCGTAGGAGGCCGTGATAATGGATAAAGCCCTGGAGGATTGGTATAACTTGCATAAATTCCATCTTTA
>JADHYK010000001.1 GCA_016782485.1 Candidatus Omnitrophota bacterium | reverse complement strand
ATTTATGCTATATTCACTCATATAAACAACAACTGGAAGGAACGAACCTTAAAGGACTTTACACAATTCGCTTGACGCAACCGGTGCCTAAAACAACTTGCCTCAAATAAAATCCTATGGTATCTTATTGTCAATTGGGACCTCAAAAAAAGTGAGAACCTTATACAGTAGGCCCCGCCAGTCAACATTTGTGGGGGTTTCCCCCACAAATGAAAACGGCGAACGCTAAGAAAGATAAAGGGTTCGGTTTTTTAGAATAAAGTTCGAACCTGTTTTTAGTAAGAATTCTCTCTTGAGCGGGAAATTTCCTCCCCGACTTTGTCGGGGAGTTTTTAAAAATGACCTGCTACCGGCTCATTTTTAAATCCTTTCAAAGCGAAAGATGGCCAAAGACTACTATAGCTTAACTGAAGTTGCTCAAAGATTAGGAATTTCGCGCCAAGCGGTGCATAAAAGGATCAAGAAGAATAAATTAAAGGCTATGAAGGTCGGCACTACCTATATTATAGGTAAAGAGGAGATCAAGAAATTGAAGGCATAATATTTTTTTGTCTTTAAGGTTGATAATTATCAACCTTGATGTATAATGAACAATAGATAAGGAGGTTTTAAGATGAGCTACTTTATTTATATCCGCAAATCCACCGATAACGAGGAAAGACAGGTTTTGTCTATCGAAAGCCAGCTCCAAGAGTTGAAGGACTTTGCCAAGCGAGAATACTTAGAAGTCGTGGAAGTTTTTACTGAATCAAAGACCGCTAAGGAGCCGGGAAGAGGAATTTTTAATCTTATGCTTAAGCGAATAGAAAAAGAAGGTATTGAAGGCATTCTCGCTTGGCATCCAGATCGCTTGGCGCGAAATTCCATTGACGGGGGCAAGATTATTTACCTTATTGATATAGGTAAGATTAAAGAGCTGAAATTTCCTACCTATCGCTTTGACAATACTGCCTATGGAAAATTTATGCTCTCCATCGTCTTTGGCCAATCTAAGTATTATGTGGACAATCTCTCGGAAAATGTTTTGCGCGGCCTGCGCCAGAAGTTACGCCGTGGAGAATATCCCAGCACAGCGCCTCTGGGCTACCTTAATGATTTACGAACGCATACTATTGTTATTGATCCTGAAAAAGCTCCGCTTGTGCGCAAGGCCTTTGAGCTTTACGCTTCAGGCAACCACACTTTTGAATCTGTGGGCGCTAAATTGCGCGATGCCGGACTTATCGGCACTCGCGGCGGCTTGCCAGATAATCGCGCAATCGAACTAATCCTTAAAAACACTTTTTATTATGGAGTGTTTAAGTATAAAGGTGAATTTTACGATGGTTCTCATCCACCGCTAATCTCAAAGACATTGTTTGATAAAGTGCATGCGGTACTCGCAAGCCGCAATAAGCCGCACAACCCTAAAAAAGATTTATTTGTCTTTAGAGGGTTCGTAAGGTGTGGGGAGTGTGGTTGCCTGGTGACTGCTGAAACGAAAAAAGGCCATTACTATTATCACTGCACTAAGCGCAAGATTAAATGTTCACAGCGCTACATCCGCGAAGAGGCGCTGGCCGCGCAAATCAACAATCATATCCAGCAATTGTCTATTAGTGACGATATTGGTGAGCTTATGCTTGCGGAATTGCAAAAGGTGAGCGTAGAGAGTGAGACCTCTAATTTTTCCGTCAAGCAGCAGATGAAAGATAAAATTGAGGCGATAGACGCACAGCTTGAGCGACTGTTAGATTTCTATCTGGGCGAAAAAATTTTACAGGAAGAATATGTTGTTAAGAAACAGAAACTGCTCACAGAAAAGGTTGAGTTAAGGGAAAAATTAGAGGATTTTGGGCGGAAAGGTCTATCTCGGTTCGAACGGGTGAGGGATTTTATAACTACTTGCAATTCCGCAAGCTATGTCGCTTTGAAAAGAAATTTCCTGCCCAAGAGAGAATTCTTACTAAAAACAGGTTCGAACTTTATTCTAAAAAACCGAACCCTTTATCTTTCTTGGCGTTCGCCGTTTTCATTTGTGGGGGTTTCCCCCACAAATGTTGACTGGCGGGGACGACGGGATTTGAACCCGCGGTCTATAGATCGACAATCTATCGCGTTAAACCAGGCTACGCTACGTCCCCGATGAGACGTTTCCAACTCATAAACTTATCATATTTTCTATTTAAATACAACAAAGAATTGACATTACTGTACATAAATTTAATTAACTTAAGAATTTCTTTTTGTCTGTAATATATTAAATAGTGGCTGTTGCTGTCTTTGGCACTCTTAAAACAAGAATAAGAAATTTTTGCAACTTCTGATAATCTATTTTCTAATGCTTTTACAAAATTCTTATTGGCTGCTGCAAAAATAATCTGTTGATGCATAAATTTAGCATTGGGATTTGTTGATTTACGGTAATAGTTGTAGCTGATATTGCCGTCTCCATCAAAATACCCCCTTATAAAGTGTCTTAAATATCTTCTGGGAACCTTTGGGAGTTTGAGCCTCAATTCCTTTTTGGGGCTGAACCCTAATTTAATTAAATCTTTATACATCTCAGCAGAGCCAATTTGCAATATAAAAGAATCCTTCCAGTTTTTATTGTATCTTTTTCTTAAAGCAATTTTATGGCCAGAGTTTAAAGAGAATTTGATTTTCTTCAGTATTTCTAAATCATTAGAATAAAAAGCAATATATTTTGAGCCATTAGGATTAATATACATAGAACCATCCGCCGCAAAGTATCCCAGAACATACGCCATTCCCGCAGACCATTTCTTGAAGAAATCGACGTTAACCCTAGATTTGGCTACTTGAATTCTTCTATCCGGACCGGCATATCTTACTTTTTTCTTTAATTGCCCGGTCTTATACAGCCAACTGGTAAGATTCTTATCGGTAAACCTTCTGCAACTCTGCGTCGGAAGTTTAAAATGCCTGAACCACCTTGTTATCGTGGCTCTGGGAACATGTAAATTTAGAGCGATATCCCGATGCTTCATATCTTCCAACCAATGCATCTGATAAATTAAATCTTGCATAGGGACATTAAACCTTCTCTCTATTCTTCTAAACCTGTTTGTGCTTTCAAGGATATACATATTATAATTGGTGGGCGCTAGAGGACTTGAACCTCTGACCTGTAGAATGTAAATCTACCGCTCTAACCAACTGAGCCAAGCGCCCACAGATTTAACCCGCCAACTTACCAAGCAGCCCCATTGCAAAGGCCATCACAAAGAGGGCAACCGTTTCAATAACGCCCAAAACCACGATATAATTCCCGAATCCCTTACCGGTCTCACCCATTGCATCCGCAGCCACTGCCCCGGCCTTACCCTGCATCACCGCCGAGAAACCGATAGCCAACCCGCAGAATACCCCTACGCCCCACAGATAACTGCCTTTGAGCGCCAGCTCAACCATCCGGTTCATCACGATCATCCCGTAGATAGTCTGCGTAAGCGGCGCGCCTACAAAGACTACCAGCATAAACGATGCCGTCTTATTCTGGATAAACGCCTTTTTCCAGGCGCCTACCGCGCTCATCCCGGCAATGCCGGTGCCTATTGCCGAGCCTACTGCGGATAATGCCAATGCCGCTGCTAAACCCAGATCCTTAAATTGTACCAGTATGCCTGTTGTCTCCATAGTGGCTAACTCCTTTCAATGTCAGGGACAGCCCCCGTATGTTCGCGTAACGGATTATATGAAAAACCGCTCCATTTTATATCCAGGTGATTGCAGAACTCCAGTACATTAAGCCTTACCCCGTGCACCAGAATCGCCATCGGCCCGAGCAGGATATTCAAGCCGTGCCCCAACAGAAGAATTAAAGAGGAAAATAATCCGGTCAAGAAACTGCTGTATCCTATATCAAGCGCCATTTTATTAAAGGTATCGGCCACCGCAACCGTTGCCAGGCCCACTGCGAAAAGGCGGATATAGGAAACTATATCGGTAAAATTACCGACGAGGTTCAGGAGAAGATTGCCTATTCCTGAACTGATCCCTTTCAGTAAGTTTCTGCTGGGGTTGGTAAAGAATATTACTAAAGTCCCGCCGGCGATAAAAAGCCAGTTGGCGAATGCAGGATATGCATCCGCTAAAATCAATAACCGGGCAAGAAAATACGCCCCCCAAAGTATAAAGGCCCACCCTAAATCAGCCAGGGTTTTCAGCGAGGGGAATTTTATCATCCCCCGCCAAAAGTGCGCTATGCTCAGATGCACTGCACCCAGGAGAAAACAAAATCCTTGTACGCTCCTGTCGTTGCGTAGCGCCGGGATAACCGGCCGCACCCACTGGGGCAGCCATTCCTGGCCGAAGAATGTCCCGCTTAAGACCCCCCAAATAACAGCGCAGGCGCTTAAAATATAAAAGAGGGCAAAAACGGATTTTTGTTTGATTCTTTTACCCAGCCGTAACTGTGCCGCCAGGGTGAGCATAAAAAATATTGCCCCGTATCCGGCATCGCCGATAAGGATGCCGAAAAAAACCGAGAAGAAAACCAGAAACCACAGGCTGATATCGAGCTCGCGGTATCCCGGTACAACCTCGATCACCTCAAAGACAGGGCTGATGATCGAAATCCAGCGGGGGTTACGGATTAAAGTGGGGACACTATCTTCCTCCGAGGGGTCGGTTACCGTTATCCCCCACCTCTCTTTATTAGCTGTTGCGGTAATCAACTCTACCCTGTCGTAAGGGACATAACCTGCCAGATAAGCGATGGTTTCCAGCCTGCCCATGCCGTTTAAGACCCGCGCATACTCCAACTCTTTTACCAGGGAACTTTTTACCTGCATAAGACTTTCACGATAGGCAATGTGCCTGCATATATCTTCTCTGAGCCATTCCATCACCTTGCTATCCTCAGCCAGTTTGGCGCGCATCTGAGTAAGCCCCATCTTCGGCAGCCCGATTTCCCGGTAAGGAAGCGATAATTTTTTACGCGCTATAATAATGCAATTAACCACGCCGGCCTTAACAGAGATTTTTTTAAGGGTTGCCCCCTGCGGCAGCGGCAGGGCAGCTATTTCTTTTGCCGGAATCTGATAAAATTTGATAAAAATATTTTTCTCTTCAAGTGCTGTAATCTTCTGCGGTTCAAAATCCCCCCAGTCCTGCCATTGTACAATATTATTAATAATGGCTTTTGAATACTCCTGCAGCTGGTCAAGCCTCTTGTGCAATTCGATAATATGCCTGGCAGTAAAACGCCAATCTTCTATTTCCCTGGCAGGTAGCGAAAGCGGCCTTTGCCGGGTTTCTGCCTCGGATAAAACAGCCAGCGCGCGCTCTATAGTAGCTATATCTTCCCTGAGGGCCGTAATGTCCTTCCCCTGAGGCACCTCCTGGTGTTCCACATGCAATACTCCCAATGAACGCAGTGCCTCTATTGTGGCCCCGGAGTCCTTTGCCTGCACGATTACCGCAATCTTCTTCATCGGGACGATCATGCCGCCACCTCTTCGAGAACAACCCCTTCTATTTTCCTTTTGGCGATTTTGCTGCGGCCGACGGCATTGGCCATCTGGTCGCCGATATAAATCTTAATCAGCCGTATCGCCTCCTCTGCCTCGGGGATTTTTACCTTTTCAAAAAGATTGACCCGTTGCGTCGTAATTCTAAGTTCGCGCCTTAAGACCGCCATTGCTTTTTCCAGTACCTTTATCTCTTCACGGAGGCAAGCCAGCGACCTGACTGCCTCGATGGCATTGTCAACCCACAGGGGCGCACTGAACAGGTCATACTCCGCAAGATCAAATTTAACCTGGCCAAAAACAGGAAGGTCAACACCGGCAATATTTCTTCTGTTGCAGACGATTTCTTTAGGCCTGATCCAGCGGCTTATGTCTATTCCTGGGTCGCTGAAAAGCCCTGCCCAATTTTCTATACTATGCCTTCTCTTTACTTCATCCCTTCTTTTTTCTTCCAGGGCAATCAACTGGCGCAGAATTTCCGCCTGTAACTGTTGTTTCTTAAGCTGCAAGGTGGGCAGATAGCGTTCATACTGCCTCAGGGCATCCCTCTGCCTTTTTAATTCCCCTTTTGTAAATTTAACCTTCATCTTTCCTCTGCCACCCTATCTACCAACTACTATCTACTAACTACTGTTTTTGGCCAATACTGCTCTATCATCGACTTCTTTATACCGGTCTCTTCAGGAGTGAAACACTCCGCTAAAAGCTGCCACCCGCGGTCAAGCGCGTTCTCAAGGGAGATATTAACCTCAAGCGACATCATTTCGCTTTCAAAAAGCCTGCCGTATTTCAGCAGCTTGTTATCCCACGAACTCATCTGAAACCCCATAGATTGTTTTTCCAGGGCTTCGCGATAACTGGCAAACAACTGAATCATTGTATCCATTATCGTACGATGGTCAGCGCGCGTCTTGCCGTTAACCTGTTGCTTTAAACGGCTTAACGAGCCAAAGGGCTCTATTACCCCGCCCTTAAGATAGAATTGCCCTTCGGTAATATAACCGGTATTATCCGGCACCGGATGGGTGACATCATCGCCGGGCATGGTGGTGGCGGCCAATATGGTAATTGAACCTGCCCCCTCGAAATCAACTGCCTTCTCATAACGCGCAGCCAGCTGGCTGTATAAGTCTCCGGGGTATCCGCGGTTTGAGGGGACCTGCTCCATAGTAATGGAGATTTCTTTCAGCGCATCGCAAAAATTTGTCATATCCGTAAGCAAAACCAGGACGCGTTTTCCGTTTAAGGCAAACTGCTCTGCTACCGCTAAGCTGATGTCTGGCACCAGGAGGCACTCTACCGTCGGGTCTGCGGCAGTATGTATAAAGAATATCGAACGCGACAGCGCCCCCTGTTTTTGCAGGGTATCTCTGAAGAACAGGTAGTCGTCATACTTTAAGCCCATGCCCCCCAAAATTATAATATCTACTTCCGCCTGTATGGCAATCCTGGCCAATAATCCGTTGTAGGGCTCTCCGGCTACCGAAAATACCGGTAGTTTCTGCGATTCCACCAGCGAGTTAAAGAGGTCTATCATCGGAATCCCGGTGCGCACCATTTTATTGGGGATAATTCTTTTCACCGGATTGACCGACGGCCCCCCTATATCAACCAAATTTTGGCTCAAGGCAGGCCCCTTATCCATCGCCGCTCCGCTGCCGTTAAAGATGCGGCCCAGGAGGTCGCTGCCGCTGGCAATGCGCATCGGATGCCCCAGGAAACGCACCTCGTCCCCCGTCGAAACGCCCCTGCTGCCGGCAAAAACCTGCAGGGAGACCTTTTTACCGTCGAGGCGGATGACCTGCGCGAGGGAGGTGCCGCGCCGCGTAGAAACCCGGGCAATCTCCATATAACCTACGCCTTCGGCCTCCACCGTAATAACATCCCCGGCGATCTGAATAATGTTGGTATAAACTTTATGCATTGATCGGTTGGTCCTGTTTTTTGAGCTTTGCCTCTATGAACAAAGAAATCTCCTCTTCTATATTCTTAAACTCCGCGGAATTCCATTGCGCGGAATTCCATCCGCGAAAGAGTTGCCTCAAGCGCTGGAAGAAATGCAGCGCCTTTTCTTTATCCTCCAGGGCAAACTCCGCCTCCAGAATCCGGTAGATAAAATTAAATACGTAAACCTGCCTCTGTTGCGGCGTTGCCTCATCAACTTTATCAAAAGCGTTCTGCTGCAGGTAAACAAAATCGAAAAATTCACCCTTAAGATAATCCAGGTAGTCATAAAGGGCAGTGCCCTCTTCTCCGACTACCTTCATCATCTGGGCTACGTCGTGGCTCTTGCGCAGAATCTGATGGCCTTTACGGCTGACCTTTTCATCGATAAAACTCCTGTATTTGCTCCAGCTGATCAGCGGGTCTATCGCCGGGTAACGCCGGGCATTGGAGCGTTCGCGCGAAAGCCCGTGAAAGGCACCCACCACCTTTAGCGTCGCCTGCGTAACCGGCTCTTCAAAATTTCCTCCGGCAGGGCTTACCGTCCCGCCGATAGTAACCGAACCCGTTGTCCCGTCGCGCAGCCTGACTACCCCTGCCCTTTCATAAAAAGAGGCGATGCGCGATTCAAGATATGCGGGGAAGGCCTCTTCCCCGGGAATCTCCTCAAGGCGGCCGGACATCTCCCGCATCGCCTGCGCCCACCGCGAAGTGGAATCCGCCAAAAGTAAAACATTCAACCCCATCTGACGGTAATATTCGGCGATGGTGACTGCGGTGTACACGCTTGATTCGCGCGCCGCAACCGGCATAGAGCTTGTATTGCAGATAATCACCGTACGGTCGCTTAAGGGCCTGCCTGTCATAAGATCGGTTATCTTCGGAAAGGTCTTTAAGGTCTCTACTACCTCGCCTGCGCGCTCCCCGCAGGCAGCGATAACTACTATGTCCGCCTCGGCGTGGCGGCTGGTCAGCTGCTGCAGAACGGTCTTTCCTGCGCCGAAAGGTCCGGGTATGCAATAGGTCCCGCCGCGGGCAATCGGAAAGAGCGAATCGATCAGCCGCATTTTAGTAACCAGGGGCTGAACGGGCATTAATTTTTCGGAATATGCCTCGATGGGGATTTTTACCGGCCAGGACTGCCTTAAGAAACATTCATAATGCCTGCCGGAGCCGTCTTTCAGTTTTGCCACTGTGTCTTTTAAATTATATTTTCCCGGCTCGGCGATACTAGTTACCTCCAGGTTGCCGGAAAGATTAAAGGGCACCATAATAAAATGCTTGAATATTTTTTCCGGGACAAAACCCAATCTGTCCCCTGCCCGCAACCTATCGCCGGCTTTTGCCAGCGGTGTAAACTGCCATTCTGAACGCTCTTCAAGGGCATGCACATAAACACCTCTCTGCAGGAAGAAGCCGCACTTCTCTGCCAGCTGCGGCAGGGGGTTCTGCAGCCCGTCGAATATCTGGCCCAATAACCCCGGCCCCAGCTCCACGGAAAGAAGTTCGCTGGTGAATTCGACCTTCTCGCCGATCTTTAATCCCCCCGTATTCTCATATACCTGCATTTCGGCAAGCCTGCCTTTGATGCGTATAACTTCGGACTTCAGGCGCTCTTTCCCGTGGACGATATAGGCAACCTCGTTCTGGACGACAAAGTTGTCCAGCTCAACCGTAACCATATTGCCGTTAATCTTGACTATACGGCCTATCCTCTTCTCTGCCATTGCGATCCTTTTTCTAACAGCCCCTCTAATAAGGCAGGGCTATCCGCGGATTTAATCCTTTGCCAGCGTTCCAGTATCAATAATTTATGCGCATAGATTATCAGGAGGTCCAGGTCAAAATAATGCCCCGCACAAAGTTCATCTAACAGGCGCCAGCGCGCCTGATCCAGCATCATTTCTCCCTCAAGGGGCGAGGGGTTTCTGTAAGCGTTTATAGCGCTGTGGCTGATCTGCGGGTCCACAAAACCGTCGCGGCGCAGGTATTTTTCCGGGTCAATTTTCTTACGGGCAGCCCTGATCTTGACCAGTTCGTTCCTTAAGGCGGTGTCAAACTCAAGCCACTTTTGCAAGGTAGGCTGGTTGCCGTTATCTGAGTGCTGCAGGAGATTAAAACCTGCTTCGGGTATAAGCGGCCGGCAGAGATTAAGAAAACCCTGAAAGGAAAAAGGCGGCTCTGACCCGAAAACAAGAGAGGGTAAACTGGCGACTAAATAAGTGTAATAAGCGGGCAATCAGGCCTCCAGTATCTTTGCCAACTGAGGCTTGAGGTATAAACTTATATACTCAGCCAATGCCTTATCTGTAAAATCATAGTGCGACTTTCCCGCGTCAAAGCTGATGATAAATCCGCCGCTAATCTCTTCGGCAGGTTTCAACACTATGCCTTTCCTGGCCTCTTCTTTTAGTTTTCCCAAAAACCCTTTAGTTAATTTTTCGCAGTCTGTTTTGTTGAGGGCAATTATAATATCGGCGCCAGCTTTGCTGCTGCTGTAATCCTTGACCAGCATAGTGATAATTCTAATTAACTCATCTGGGCTCAAGGCCTCGCGGACCTCTGATACGATGAGCTTATGCAGCATGGAGTCAATTTCTTCTTTAAGGCTGAGCATCAGGTCGCGGCCTGCCTGCTGCAGCAGGGCCTTTGTACTTGCCTCTTTTGCCGCTGCCTGCCGGTTTGCATCTGCGATGATCTTCTGCGCCTCATTCCTGGCTTTCTCGACGATGTTATGGGCACTGCGCCGGGCCTCTTCTTCAATCTGCCTGGCCTTGTCTTCGGCGGCCATTACCCCTTCTTCCCGTATCTTTTCAATTAGGCCTTTAATCTCTTCGCTCATAAGCTCCTATCTCCTTCAAAATCCCCTCTGCTTGCGCCAGAGGATCTTTTGCCTGTAATATGGGCCTGCCGATAACCAGAAAATCACTGCCTGCCCTTAATGCCTCTTTAACCGTTGCCGTCCGTTTCTGGTCATCTCCGCAGCCACCCGGCCTTATGCCGGGGGTGATAATCAGAAACCGCTTCTTTAGCCTTTTTCTTAAAGATTGTGCTTCTCTGGCTGAGCAGACAACCCCGTCCAGCGAACATTTTAAGCCGGCCCTGGCCAGCATTAAGACATTGCCGGGCTTGCTCTCCCTGCTGGTCAAGACCGTAATGCCGATTAATAAAGGGCGTTTTAGCCCAAGCCTGCCTGCCTCCTCTTTTGCTGCCTTTACTGCAACAGCGAGCATCTGTGCGCCGCCTAAGATATGCAAAGTCAACATCTTTACCCTAAGCCGCACTGCCTGGCGCACGGCATTGGCAACGCTGTTAGGGATATCAAAAAACTTTAAATCCAGAAAAACCTCCCCGCCCTTTTTGTGGATGGCCTTAACAATGCGGGGTCCGCAGGCACTGAATAGATGGATGCCTACCTTAAAAATCTTTATCCTGGGATAAAGCCGGTCCAGGAAATATTTTGCCCTCTGGAAATTATCGACATCCAAGGCGAGGATTACTTTTGCCGCCGGCCTCATGTCCTTAGTGACCCGATCAGGTTATTGATGTCCTTAATTTTATTTTCCTTAAGGTACTGCTTCAGCCCGGAGATAATCTCAATACTTGCCCTGGGATTAATGAAATTTGCCGTGCCGATATTGATTGCGCTTGCGCCGGCAATAAAAAACTCCAGGGCGCTTTGAACATCCATTATACCACCCATCCCGATAATGGGAACCTTAATTTTCTGATAAGCCTCCCAGACCATCCTTACGGCAACCGGCCTTACCGCCGGGCCGCTTAATCCGCCGGTAATATTAGCAAGCACCGGCCTCCTGGTCTTCGTATCTATGCTCATTGCGGTGATGGTGTTTATTAAAGAGACTGCGTCGGCGCCTGCGCGCTGTGCGGCGAGGGCGATTTCAGCGATATCGGCAACATTGGGGGATAGTTTTGCGATTATTGTTTTCCTGGTAGCCTTGCGTACCGCTCTCACCCAATTATGGGTAGCTTGCGCATCTTGCGCAATCAGTGGACTGCCGGATATTGTGGACTGTAGGCTTTTTACATTGGGACAGGATAAATTGAGCTCAATTGCATTGACTTGCGCATCATTTAGTAAATTAATTATTTCTTTAAGTTCACCTGGCGTCTCTGCCGCGATACTTGCAATAACCGGAATGCCGATTTTATTCAAGGCCGGCAATTTCTCTTTAAGAAAGGCATCTGCCCCCGGATTCTCCAGGCCGATGGCATTAAGCATGCCTGCCGGCGTCTCACAGGTGCGCGGCGCAGGATTTCCCGGGCGGGGTTTAAGGGTAATCGTCTTGGTGACAATCGCCCCTAATTTATTGATGTCGATAAAACCGGCAAACTCCCCGGCATAGCCGAATGTGCCCGAGGCAACCATTACCGGGTTCTTAAGTTTAAGCTTACCTATATTAACCGACAGCTTCATTTAGTAAGGATCATCCTGACCGCCACTATTAACAAAACTGCCCCGAACAGCCTTTTTAAAAAAAGTTCCGGCACATTTTGCACCATGTTGGCTCCAATGAGGCCCCCCACGAAAAACCCCAGACAGATAAATGCCGCCATGCCTAATTTCACGTTCCCGCTCTGATAATAGCGTAATGCCGCTAATAATCCGATGGGCGGGACCATCAGGGCAAGGGTAGTGCCCTGTGCCTGATGCTGCGTCAGCCCGAAGACAAATACCATGGCCGGGATTAAAATCATCCCGCCTCCGATGCCAAGGATGCCGCTGGCTATGCCGGCGATTAAGCCCAAAGCAATATAGAGTACCCGATTCATTCTGCCTCCCAGATTATCCGGTCCGCATCAAATACCGGCCCGTCTTTACAGACCGTCTTATAACCCTCTTTTGTATCTACTGCGCAGCCCAGGCAGGCGCCGATGCCGCAGGCCATATGCTCTTCCAGTGAAAGTTGCGCCGCTAGATTACGCCTTTGACAGATGCGGCTGATCTCTTTGAGCATAGGGCGCGGGCCGCAGCCGTAGATGGTCGATAGTCGATGGTCGATAGTCGATAGTAAGTGCTGCAATAATTGCGTGACTTTGCCTTTATAGCCCTTAGAGCCGTCATCGGTGGCGATCTTTACCGTGCAACCAAATTTTCTAAATTCCTTTTCGCACAAGATTTGATTTTTATTCTTAGCGCCGATCAATACAAAAGCGTTTAGCGGATAGCGTTTAGCGTATAGGCGACCTTTACTATGCGCTCTACGCTCTACGCTATACGCTAACCTTTCTGCCAGAAACAATAGCGGCGCGACTCCCATTCCGCCGGCAACCAAAATTGATAGCGGATAGCGGATAGCGGATAGCGGATAGTTAAAGCCGTTACCCAGCGGCCCGATTATATCCAGGTACTCCCCCGGCCTCTTCTGCGATAGGATTTGCGTCCCCCGGCCGACCAGCTCATAAAGTATTTCAACCCCGGACCCGCTTATCCTGTGTATGCTAAAAGGCCTTCTTAACAACGGCTGGCAGCCGTCGGTTAATCTCAGGGTGACAAATTGCCCGGGCAGGCAACTTGCGGCTATAGCCGGGGCAAGGATCTTCAGACGAAAAAAACTCCCCTTTTCTCTCTTATTATATAACAGCTTTGCTTTAAATTGTAACTTCTTCTTTGAAACCATAGGTCCTCTTATTTAAATAAACACCGAAGCAAGAAAAAAGCAGGATTACGATTAATGCCGCGGCTAATTCTTCGGGATAGGCCGCCAAACTCCCGATTTTCGCCTTCTGCCAGAACTCTATGCCTAAGGTAATTAATACCACCGCTGCAATCGAAGCCATTTCTTTCTTTAACCAGAAGAATTTGAAGGGCAGGTAATCACTTACCTCCCCGCGCAATATGCTAAAGCTTGGAAATAGGCGCGGCACCCTGGACATATACTCCTCATACTCCCTGGGAAAAAACGCCAGGAGCTTCTTTTCCTCCTCTAGTATCAGCAAGATGTAGCGGATGACAAAAACCGATAAAAATATTACCGCCACCCACCACTGAAACAATACCAGCACCACGCCTGAGCCGGTTAAAAGTATCCCCAGATACATGGGGTTGCGCACTGCCATATAGGGCCCTGTACATACCAGGGAACGGCTATTCTCTGAAAGTTCGGCCTTATGCCCGCGCGCCGAAACCCGCAATAACTGCCCTAACAGTACCAGCCCTAAGCCGGTTATCCTAAGAAATTCATCGCAGAATCTCATCCGCCCGCTGCGCAGAAACTCATCGGGAAATAATACTGCCAGGGCAACAGCCGCAACTATAATAATACCGTTGATTTTAATGCGTTTCTTCATCAGCGTTTATTTCTGGCACTGCGGGCAAAAATATGTCCCCCTGCCGCCCAAGACAATCCTTTTTATAAGAGTTTGGCATCTAAAGCATGCCTTTCCTCTGCGGTCATAAACTTTATGGTACTTTATATAACTTCCCGGCCTGCCGTTTAGCTGCAGGTATTGGTCCACGGAAGAACCCCGGTGTTCAATCGCTCCCTTAAGCGTCTTATTTATCTGTTTGAATAAGGCCTCTTTTTCCTTATCAGCAAGGCTTGAGGCGCTGCGGCCGGGGTGAATCCGCGCCCTGAATAAACTCTCGGCGGCATAAAGGTTACCGATACCGGCAATAAAAGCCTGGTTCATCAAAAGCGGTTTTATTTTAGTCTTTTTTTTAGCGAGCATCCGCTTAAACTGTTTAACATCCAAATCAAACGGCTCGGGGCCAAGCTGCCTGACAAACTTCAAGGTACGCCAGTCATCAAGCAGCCTCAGTTCAGCAAAGAGCCTCTGGTCGTTAAAATCCATCTTTGTGCCGTCGCCAAAAACAAAGCTGACCCGAGCGCCCTTGGAGTCAGTGCCCGGATAAATCAATTGCCCGGTCATCTTCAGGTGGATAGCCAGGGATTTCCCGTTGGACAATTCCAGAATCAATAGCTTTGCTTTGCGCAACACCCTCCTGATCCTGGCGCCGGTTAAGCCCTTGCGGAATTGCGCAGGCGAAGGCTGGCGGATTACCCTGGGATGATGCACGCATACCCCGCTAATTTTTTTACCCACCACCACCTTCTGTAGTTCTCGCTTTATTGTCTCGACTTCCGGGAGTTCAGGCATTTTTATTTTTTGCTTCTTGTTTTTTTGGTCTTGTGGTATTCCTGCAGTGATTTTACTTTCAGACCCTTTTTAATCAGCGCCTCCAGGCCGTTGACCGTAGCCTGTGCGCCGTAAATAGTAGTGGTGTAAGGGATATTGTAGAGAATCACCTGCGAGCGGATTTTGACTTCATCCTGCCGGGGGATCCTGCCGGAAGGCGTATTTATCACCAGCTGTATCTTGCCGTCCTTCATTAAATCCAGGATATTGGGCCTGCCCTCGGCAATTTTGCACACCGCCTCAACCGCAATATTATTCTTCTCTAAAGCCGCCGCAGTCCCTGAGGTGGCATAAATGCGAAAACCCAGCTCCTGGAGCTTCTTGGCGATAAATACCACCGGACGCTTGTCCTTATCTCGGACCGAAATAAACACACTGCCCTTGCGCGGAATATTCTGTCCGGCGGCAATCTGGCTCTTGATATAGGCGAGGCTGAAATCTTCATCGATCCCCATTACCTCGCCGGTAGATTTCATCTCCGGGCCTAAAATTATATCCACGCCCGCGAAGCGGTTAAAAGGAAAAACCGATTCCTTGACGCAGAAATGCTTCGGGATAATCTCCTGCGTAAAGCCCAGGTCCTTTAATTTCCTGCCCAGCATGATTTTAGTCGCCAGCTTTGCCAGCGGCACCCCGATTGCCTTTGACACAAATGGCACAGTCCTTGATGCCCGGGGATTAACCTCCAGCACATATACCTGCCCGTCCTTAACCGCATACTGCACGTTCATCAGGCCCCTGGTACCAAGCTCCCTGGCCATCTTGCGGCTGGCCTCCCTGATTTTATCCAGCACCTCCTGCGAGAGGCTATAAGATGGTAAAGACATCGCCGAATCCCCGGAGTGGATGCCGGCGGCCTCAATATGCTCCAGGATCCCTCCGATGACAAAAGTCTCTCCGTCGCCGATTAAATCCACATCCACCTCAATGGCGTCCTCCAGGAATTTATCAATCAGCACCGGATGCTCGCCGGAAACCTCTGCCGCCTCTTTAATGAATCTCTCCAGCGCCTTTTCATCATAGGCGATCTCCATTGCCCGGCCCCCTAACACATACGAAGGCCTGATTAAAACCGGATAGCCTATTGTCCTTGCCACAGCCTGCGCCTCTTTAAAGTTAAAGGCAGTGCCGTTATCCGGCTGGGTCAGCTGGAGCTTATGCAGCATCTGCTTAAAGTGTTTTCTATCCTCGGCAATATCGATGCTCTCGGCAGTAGTCCCCAGTATATGCACCCCGGCCTTAAGTAACGGCACGGCCAGATTAAGCGGTGTCTGCCCGCCGAACTGCACGATTGCCCCGATGGGCTTTTCCAGCTCGATAATGTTCAGGATGTCTTCCAGCGTCAGCGGTTCAAAATACAGCCGGTCCGAAGTATCGTAATCGGTAGAAACCGTCTCGGGGTTACAATTTATCATAATACTGTCGATCCCCTCCTCTTTCAGGGCATAAGCAGCGTGACAGCAGCAATAATCAAATTCAATCCCCTGGCCGATCCGGTTCGGGCCGCCGCCTAAGATAACCACCTTTTTATTCTTGCTTGGCCTTGATTCGTCGCTGGAGTCATAGCTGGAATAAAAATAAGGCTGCTTTGCCCCGAATTCTCCGGCACAGGTATCCACCAGTTTATACACCGCTTTTTTATTCTGTTTCTTGCGGAATTTGCGTATCTCTTCCTCCGTGCTGTTCAACAGAAAAGCCAGTTGCCTGTCGGAAAATCCGTTTCGTTTGGCCTCTCCCAAGAGCTGGTCAGGAAGCTCTATTGCCTTATCGCCCTCTTTGTTCCTGAAGCCCTTGACCTTCTCTTCCAATTCAACCAGCTCTTTCATGTTGTCTATAAACCAGGGGTCAATCCGGGAGAGCTTGTGAATCTGCTCTACCGAAAGGCCGGCCTTAAGCCCGTAGCGGATATAGAAGAGCCGCTCGTCATTGGGGATGCGGATTTTATCTTTGATTAATTTCATCAGCCCGTTATCGGCTTTCAGGAGCATGGAGTCGGTAATCTTATCCTTGCCATCGCAGCCAAAACCGAAACGCGATATCTCCATTGAACGGATGCCTTTCTGCAGCGCCTCTTTGAAATTCCTGCCGATGGACATCGCCTCGCCTACCGCCTTCATCGAGGTGTTCAGGATGCGCTCGCTGCCGGGGAACTTCTCAAAGGTAAACCTGCAGATTTTAAAGACGCAGTAATCTACCGTCGGTTCAAAAAACGAGGTGGTCCTTGCGGTGATCTGGTTCATCACCTCCGGCAGGGTCAGGCCGATTGCAAGCTTGGTCGCTACCCGCGCAATCGGAAAACCGGTTGCCTTTGAGGCAAGCGCGGAGGAGCGCGAAAGCCGGGGATTTACCTCGATAATCACGATATGGCCGTTTGCCGGGTCTTGCGCAAACTGAATATTGGCTCCGCCTCCGGAGATTCCGATGCGGCGGATTATTTTTTTGGAGAGGTGCACAAAATTCGCATATTCCTCGGCGGTTAAGGTCTGCGCAGGGGCAACCACTATGCTGTCACCGGTATGTACCCCCATGGGGTCGACGTTCTCCATCGAGGTGATCATAATCACGTTATCGGCCGAGTCGCGCATTACCTCGAATTCTATCTCCTTCCATCCCAGTACCGACTGCTCTACCAGCACCTGATGCACCGGGCTTGCCTCCAGGCCTTTGAGCAGAAATTTTTCAAGCTCCTGCTTATTATAAACCGTAGCGCCTCCGCTGCCGCCTAAACAGTAGGCCGGCCGCAGGATTAACGGAAAGCCGATGTTGGTGCCGATACGCATCCCCTCTTCGACAGAGGTAACGATCCCGCTTTTCGGGACATCCACCCCGATCTCCTGCATCGCCTTCTTAAAAAGCTGCCGGTCTTCTGCGCAGGAGATAGCATCTACTGCCGCGCCTATGGATTCCACCCCGAATTTTTTCAGAACCCCCGCCCTCATCAGAAAGAAAGCCAGGTTCAACCCGGTCTGTCCGCCGAGAGTAGGCAGGATGGCATCCGGCCGTTCTTTCGCGATAATCTTTGTTACCGTTTCGATTGTCAAGGGCTCTATATAGGTAACGTCCGCTAAACCCGGATCAGTCATAATCGTAGCCGGGTTGGAATTAACCAGTATCGTAAAATACCCCTCTTCTCTTAACGCCTTGCAGGCCTGAGAGCCCGAATAGTCAAATTCACATGCCTGCCCTATGATTATCGGCCCTGAACCGATCATCAGGACCTTCTTTATGTCTTTTCTTCTGGGCATTGCCTTCTCCTTCCGCTAAATAGATATCTTATTTTTTAATCATCTTTATAAATCTCATTAATATGGGATTTACTTCGTCAAAGCCCGGGCTGACCGGATAATACTGGATGCCGGTAAGCCTTAACTTCTTACTCTCGATAGACTCCACAGTGCGGTCGTTTAAATTAATAGCGGTAATCTTTACGTTTTTTATTCTGGAAACCGAAGCACTATCCACGGCATAAGCATGGTTCTGTACGGTAATCTCCCCCTTGTAAGAGGTAGGGCTGCAGATAGGGTAATTGACGCCGTGATGGCCCAGCTTCATCCTGATAATCTTTGCCCCTAAGCTGGCTGCCAGTAACAGGCACCCGGTAGAGATACCCAGTATGGGCAATTTTCCGATTAGCTGCTTAACGTTCTCTTCAATGTTCTTTATTTCCGGGGCTGCCTCCGGCCCCCCGGAAATAATCAGGGCCTGCGGCTTAAGACGCAATACCTCCTCTGCCGGCGTATCATAGGGGCAGAGCATTACTGAGAGGCCCAAAGCCTGCAGTTGTCTTATCAGGCTCTTGGTGATACCTAAGTCCAGAACAGCTATTCTATGTTTTGCCTTTTTCCTGCCCGTTTCTATTATTGTCTTGACTGAAATTTCCGGCAGGAGTTTTTCCTTTTTGTAATTTTTGATGCCGGCAAGCAGGCGGTTCTTATCAAAATTAGTAGTTGATATAATTCCCTGCATCCAGCCCTTCTGCCTTAAATGCAGGGTTAAGCTGCGCGTATCAACGCCGCTGAGCATTACTACATTCTGTTTTTTAACAAACTCTTCAAAGCCGTATTTTGCCTGCCAATTAGAGTAAATACGCGAACTCTCTTTAATCACTACTGCGCTAACCCAGGCCCTGCCTGATTCGTTGAATTTCGGGGCACAGCCATAATTACCGATTAACGGGTAAGTAAGCACCAGGATCTTTCCGGCGTTTGCCGGGTCAGTAATCATCTCTTGATAGCCGACAACTGCGGTGTTAAAAATCACCTCTCCTGCTCTTTCCGGGCAGGGGCCTAAGGCCTCTGCCGTAAAACTCTTGCCGTCTTCCAGCATTAGAATTGCCTTCATCGCTTATCTCCCATTCTGTACTTATCTTGTCGTGGGTCAGTCCCCTTCGGGGACAGACCCTACTGGCAACGCTTGTTATCGTCCAAGTAAAGATTTGACTTTATCCACTGCATCCTCAACTGTCTTTACCTTAATTACCCCGCGGATATCCCAAGAGCCCAGGCTGATCACCGGTATACCAAACTGCAAACAATAGGCGATCTCCGAAAGGGTACCTGCCTCTCCCGGAAGGGCAACCACCGCATCCGCGCTTTTTACCACTAAAACATTTCTCGCTAATCCTAAGCCGGTAGGAATGACAATATCCACATGGGGATTAGCATCGCCTTTGATGTATCCCGGGATAATGCCTATAGTTAGGCCGCCGTTGGCCTTAAATCCTTTACATACCGCCTCCATTGTACCACTTAAACCGCCAGAAACGAGTATCCCAACCACTTTTGCCAATTTTTTGCCTAAATCGTGGGCAACTTGCTCCACTTCTTTATTACAACTATGTCCGCCTATTACACTTACGACTTTTTTACGCATATATTTGTGGTGCGCCTGGACAGAATCGAACCTGTCGCTCACTGCGTTCGCTCCTTAAGAGGGGGCAAGCCCCCTCTTAACGCTCTCACTGAATAAAAACTTAAGGAATCGCTGTTCTCCCCCGGACGTGGGGGAAATTTTCCCCCACACCCCCTTCAGTTCGCTTCTGTCTTAACAGTATGCGCCTGGACAGAATCGAACTGTCACACCCAGCTCCGGAGGCTGGTGCCCTATCCGTTGGGCCACAGGCGCATTAAAACAAGCTTAATTGCTGTTCCTGTTTCTTCTCTTTATCCTCATCGCCAAAGATGGAAATAATCCCATATTCCCCATCAAAGCCGGCCTTAATATTCACCCTGCCTTCGCGGACGCGTAATACCCCCTCTGCTATGCGCTTAGGCAGGCCGCTCATAAGCTCTTCTTTGGTGGCCTTTAAGAGAATATCAAACTCAGTGCCGAATTTAGCCAGGCAGCTGTGATAATCCCTCTCTACCGCCACAGACCCCTTGCCCACGCCCTTTACTTCGGCAATAATCTCATCCAGAGATATAAGGTTTTTAAAAGGGATGGCGTTATCCGGCTTAAATCCCTCCGGCCGGTCAGCCAACTTTTCTACCCGATTCATTACCCCTACAGTTACGGGCTTGCCGCATTTAGGGCAGCGGCCGTTATTTTTTTTAGTCTCTTCGGGTGAAAGCCTTACCCCGCATAAACGGTGCCCATCATAATGGTATTTGCCCTCTTCAGGGAAAAATTCAATAGTGTATAAAAACTTACTTTTATCCTTGGTCTTTAAAACCTCGCGGATAGTCCGGTAATCCAGCTCGCAATCAAAAACATTTGCCTCCCGGCCGATTTTTGAAGGAGAATGGGAATCGCTGTTTGATATTAAGGTAAATTTATCCAGCGCCGAAAGCCTCCAATTCATAGAGGGATCGCTGCTTAAGCCTGTTTCCAAAGCAAATATTTTCGGCGTCTGCTCTTCAAAGCAATCCTGGATTTTATCAAAGCCGGACATCGAGCCGAAGAGGCTGAACCACGGAGTCCAGATATGACCTGGGACAACCATACAGTTTTCGTCAATGTCAAAGACAATACGCGCAATCTCCGCAGCATCAACCCCTAAAATCGGCCTGCCGTCGCTGGCCAGGTTGCCCCTGCGTGCGAGCGCCTCGTTGATCTTATCCGTGGTCTTAAAGGAAGGGCTGAAGATTATATTGTGTATCCTGTAACCCCTCCCCTTTTTGGAGTAAATGCTGCTGATCTCGGCGGTGAGCATAAAATATACGTCCTGGTATTTATACAGGCCGTTGCCTAAATCTTCTAAGTTGTGTTTTAGCTCCTCAAGCCAGAGGTGGTGGGTAAAATCGCCCGTGCCCATAAGGGTGATGCCCTTAAGCTTTGCCCATTCGGCAAGGTGCTTCACATCCATATCCCGGGATGTAGCCCGGCTGTATTTAGAATGGATATGAAAATCAGCAATAAACTTCATAATTGATAAACTATTTTACCGCCGCAAATGGTATACTCAACCACCCCGTTTAATCTTTTCCCCAGGAATGCCGAATTTTTAGATTTAGAAACCAAGCGTTCTTTCTGCACAACCCACTCTTGATCAGGGTTAACCACAATCAGGTCTGCATCCGCCCCTGCCCTTAAAGTGCCTTTATCTATCCCTAAAATCCCGGCGGGATTAAGCGCAAGTTTCTTAACCAGCCCGCTCCAATCCAATACGCCGGAGCGGATTAGCTCTGTTATGCACACAGCCAGTTCTGTCTCCAGCCCGGTTACGCCGAACTCTGCCCGCTCGAATTCAATCTCTTTCTCATTTTCGGTATGCGGGGCATGGTCTGAGGCGATAACGTCTATAGTGCCGTCGGCTAATCCCTGCCGGACGGCAGCTACATCAGCGTCCCCTCTTAACGGAGGGTTCATCTTCAGGTTGGTATCAAATCCTGACACCGCCTCTTCAGCCAAGGAAAAATAATGCGGCGCTGTCTCGGCGGTAACTTTTATCCTTTTTTTCTTAGCGGAAGCGATAATCTCAACTGACTCGCTGCAGCTTATATGCGCGATGTGCACGCAAGAACCGCTCTTTTTTGCTAAATCAACATCCCTCTGCACCCGTTTATATTCCGACTCTTTGGAGATGCCCCTTAACCCCATGCGCGTAGAAACTATGCCTAAATTAACCGCGCCATGCGCAGAGAGCTTTTTATCCTCGCAATGGCAGATTACCAAGACCCCTGCTTTCTTTGCCTCCTTTAGCGCCCTCAACATCAGCTCATCGGAATCTACAGAGGCGCCATCATCAGAAATTGCGACTATGCCTTCTTTTTTTAATTTTACGATGTCAGTCAACGCCTTACCCTGGCGCCCTGAAGTGATTGCTCCGGCGATAAACACATTTACTGCTGCCGTCTTATGAATAATGCCTTTTAATAAAGCAACGCTGCCTGCGCAATCAATGGCCGGGGAGGTATTAGGCATGGCTAAAACGCTGGTCACCCCGCCTTTAGCCGCTGCCCTTGTCCCGCTTGCAATCGTCTCCTTGTCCTCCCTGCCCGGCTCTCTCAGGTGCACGTGCATATCCACTATCCCGGGCATCACCAACCTGCCGGCAGCATCAATTACCGTATCTGCGCGGTCGTTTATCCCGTTAGCAACCCTGGAGATCCGGGAGCCCTCTAGCAAAATATCCATTACCGCATCAACCTGATTTGCCGGGTCAACTACGCGGCCGTTCTTAATCAGTATTTTCGTTTTTGATCTGTTCATTTGCCTGCGCTACCAGAAAAAGCACTGCCATCCTTACGGCAATGCCGTTGGTAACCTGTTCTAAAATTACCGAATTCGCCCCGTCGGCAACTCCGCTGGACATCTCAATCCCGCGGTTAATCGGGCCGGGGTGCATTACAATAATGTTTTTCTTGGCCCTCTCCAGCCTCTCTTCGGTAATGCCGAACTTTTTAAAATACTCCAGCTGCTGAGGAAATACGCTTTCTTCGTCGCGCTCAAACTGCATCCTCAATACATTCACCGCATCAGCCTCCCGCAGGGCCGCGTCTATATCGTGCGTTACTTTTACCCCCATCTTTTCTATGCCTGGAGGGATAAGTATGGCCGGGGCGCAAACCGTTACCTTGGCCCCTAATTTCGCCAGGCCCCAGATATTGGAACGCGCCACCCGCGAATGCGCGATATCGCCCACTATGCTCACATTCAGTCCGGTAATTTTTCCTAACTTTTCCTTTAAGGTAAAGATGTCCAAAAGCGCCTGCGTAGGGTGTTCATGCCAGCCATCGCCGGCATTTACCACGCTGGCCTTGACATGACGGGCAAGCATTGCTGCCGCCCCGGAATAATTATTGCGCACTACAATGATGTCTACCTTAAGCGCCTCGATATTTCTGCCGGTATCAATCAGGGTCTCGCCCTTGCGCACGCTTGAGGTTTCGGTCAGAATTGTAATCACATCTGCCGATAATCTCTTTGCCGCCACCTCAAAAGAGACGCGCGTCCTGGTCGAGGGCTCATAAAACAAATTCACCACCGTCTTGCCGCGCAGGGCAGGAACCTTTTTAATCTCGCGCGTAGATACCTCTTTAAAGGACTCTGCCGTAGCGAGAACCAACTCTATCTCCTCCCGGCTTAACTCCTCCAGCCCCAATAAATCCTTGCGCGTCCAGTTCATCTTGTATTCTTCTCCACAATCACAACCTCATCCCTGCCGTCTGACTCCTCCAGGCGCACCTCCACGGTTTCAGTCTGCGCAGTGGGGATATTTTTGCCTGCGTAATCCGCGCGGATAGGCAGCTCCCTATGGCCGCGGTCAACCAGTACCGCCAGCTGAATGGACTTTGGCCGGCCTAGATCTATCAGCGCATCCAGGGCTGCGCGTACCGTCCTGCCGCTGTATAAAACATCATCCACCAATACCACAATCTTGCCGTCGATATTGAAATCTATCTCTGTCTTATGTACTACCGGCTGGCTGGAAATCAGGGTCAGGTCATCCCGATAGAGCGTAATATCCAGAATCCCTACCGGTATGTCGTTGCCTTCAATCTTTTTGAGGCACCCTGCCAGCCGCTGGGCCAGATATACCCCGCGTTTTCTTATCCCCACCAGGCAGAGGCCTGCCGTGCCCTTGTTCTTTTCCAGTATCTCATGCGCAATGCGCACCAGGCTGCGGTTCAGGGTATCTTTATCCAGCACCTTTGCTTTTTCTTTCATCGGGGGCTCCGCACAAAAAAATACCCTTGGCTTGTTTTAGCCAAGGGTTAGTTTTCTTGTTCCTTCGGGTTTTAGCTGTACCATTTCTCTGACCTTGCCAGCCTCTCACGGGCTGAGCTTAAAGGTATCCTGTAATTTTTATAAATATACCATCGCAAAAGCCCCCTGTCAAGTTTTATTTTGCCCTTAAACCAGGGTTAAGGTTAATAAATAAAAAGGGGCGCCTGATGGGTAACCTTTTTGGCTGATAAACCAAAAGACAGGCCTTAAATTACCACTACAAACTCTCCGCGGACGGCGCCTTTCTGAAAATGGGCTATAATTTCGGCGGCTGGGCCGCGTTTGACCTCTTCAAATTTCTTGGTGAGCTCTCTGGCTATTACAACCTCTTTATTGCCAAAGACTTGCTGAATATCTGCAAGCGCGGCTAAAATGCGGTGGCAGGACTCATAAAAAACAATGGTCTGTTTTAGCTTGGCCAGTTCTTTCAGGCGGTTTCTACGGGCCTGTTGGCGATTCGGCAGAAAGCCCGCAAAGATGAATTCGTGGGTCGGCCTACCTGAAAGCACAAGGGCGCTGATAAAAGCAGTTGGGCCTGGAATTACGGTCATTTCAATATTATTCTTGATGGCTAAATGAATTAGATGGTAACCGGGGTCAAGGATGCCAGGGGTGCCGGCATCGGATATAAGGGCGATATTCTTGCCTTGCTTCAGCAAGGCAAGAATATATTGGCCTTTGCTAAACCGGTTATGCTGAAAATAACTAGTAGTAGGCGTTCTAATACCAAAGTGGTTCAGTAAAATTTTGCTGTGCCGGGTATCTTCGCAGGCAATCAAATCTACGCCCTTTAAAACTTCTAAGGCGCGCAGGGTTATATCTTTTAAGTTGCCGATTGGCGTGGCGACTATATATAACATTACTCTACGGTTACTGACTTGGCTAAATTACGGGGCTGGTCAACATCGCAGCCGCGCTTGACCGCAATATGGTAGGCCAACAATTGCAAAGGAAGCGCCATGATTAACGGCGAGAAAAACTCATCGACCTTCGGGGTATAAATGACTTCAGCCGTTAAGCCCTTCATCTTTTCGTCCCCTTCCGTGGCAATGACGATAATCTTGCCGCGGCGGCTGCGGATCTCCTGGATATTGGAGGCCATCTTCTCATAAATCCTGGATGAGGGCGCAATACAGACTACTGCGCGGTATTCGTCGATCAGGGCAATTGGCCCGTGCTTCATCTCCCCTGCGGCATAACCCTCGGCAGGGATGTAAGAGACCTCTTTAAGCTTCAACGCCCCCTCCAAGGCAGAGGGGTAATTAACATTTCTACCCAAAAACAAAAACGAGCCAAAGTGAGAATGCCTGCGCGCCACCTTTTTTATGGTATTCTGGTTCTCCAAAACCTTCTCCTGCAGCCGCGGGCATGACCTGAGAGAACTAAGAAGCTTAACAAAACTCTCCCCCCCGCCTGCAACCTGCAGTATCCTGGCTAAATATATGGCGAATAAATACAGGATCGCCAGCTGCGCGGTATAGGCCTTGGTAGAGGCCACCCCTATCTCCGGGCCGGCATGGGTATAGATTACCCCGTCGGCCTCGCGCACCAGGGTTGAGCCCAGGACATTACAAATAGTCAACACCAGCGCCCCTTTTTTCCTGGCCTCTCTTGCCGCTGCCAGGGTGTCTGCGGTTTCCCCGGACTGGCTGATGGCGATAACCAGGGTATCGGCGCCAACCAGCGGGTCGCGATATCTGAATTCGCTTGCCAGGTCAACCCCCACCGGTCTTTTACAGAGCTTTTCCAGGATATATTTTCCGCACAGGCCGGCATGATAGGCAGTGCCGCAGGCAATGATATTAATGCTGTTGACCGCCTTAAGCTGCTCATCGGTTATTCTTAATTCCTCAAAATATACCCCCTCTTTTGCGTCGGGGATCCTCTGTCCAAGTATGTCATTTAAAACGCGCGGCTGTTCATTAATCTCCTTAAGCATAAAATGCGGCCAGCCCTGTTTCTGTGCCTGTGAAATATCCCAGTTGATGTGCACCGCCGCCCTCTTAACCGGCTTGCCGGCTAAATCAAATATCTCCGCCCTCTCTTTAGTCAAAACAGCATACTCGCCATCCTCAAGAAAGACTACTTCTTTTGCAAAATCTAAAAGCGCGGGTATATCCGAGGCCAGAAAATTTTCCCCCCTGCCCGCCCCCACCACCAGGGGGCTTCCCAGCCGCGCGCCGATAATTTTGTCGGGCTCTCTTTTGGAGATAGCCGCAATCGCAAAAGAACCCTCTAATTTAGAAAGTGCCTTGAGCACCGCCTGTTCAAAGGGTAATTTATGGTAAAAATCCTCGATCAGGTGGACGATAACCTCGGTATCGGTCTGGCTTCTGAATTTATGCCCTCTCCGGATGAGGACATGCTTAAGCTGCAGGTAATTCTCTATGATGCCGTTATGCACCAGGACAATCTCTCCCTTGCAGTCGGTGTGCGGATGGGCATTGGCCTGATTGGGGGCGCCGTGGGTTGCCCAGCGGCAGTGGCCTATGCCCATGCTGCCTGCCAGGGCCTTTCTTGCCAGCAGCTCTTCCAATGCCTTGATTTTTCCGGGGAGCTTTCTGACTGAGAGGGCTTTTTTGCCAGGCAAGTAGGTAGCCATACCGCAGGAATCATACCCGCGGTATTCCAGCCGCTTCAGCCCGTTTAACAGTATGGGCTGCGCCTCTTTCTCTCCTATATATCCGATTATGCCGCACATAGTTTTATCTTACGGTTTTAGCCTGAAAACCAGGCCGAAAGAATCTTCGGCCAGGACCTCAAAGCGCGAGTCGCTCCTGACCTGTTTGATCAGCCCGGAAAAATATGCCTTGCCCACATATCCGTAACGCACGCCGAATTTTTCCTTCAGCAGCGTATAAGGATCCTGGGTGCTGCCGAATGAAATATCGCGGTAGAGCCGATACAGCTGCGGATTCCAGTAGCGCATATATATGGGGTCAAGGGTGACAAAATAGTCGTTCTTCGGGTTAAGCCCGATAAAATACTGCGAATCCGACCAGTTGCTGTGGAAGACCACTTCTCCCGGCGGCAGAGACTGCCGCATCCACTCGCCTACCAATTCATAGTGCCTGTTGTAATTGGCCTCGTCGGCGCGGTAATATTGAAAATATTTATACGCGCTGCTTAAAATAGCTCCAAACAATATGGCCGCCAGGGCAATGGCGCCAAAGCGGGCGGCTTTATGCCCCCTTAAAAATACGAGCCTTTCGCCGCTATTACTCCAGTCGGAAATATAGCTGGCAAGCGCAACCAGCATCAAAGGGTACGCATACCAAAAATAGCGCCTGGAAAAAAAAGCAAATACCAGGAAAAATCCGCTCACACACATCCAGACCTGCGTAGCAAAGGCGATTTTCTTTTGCCGGCTGATGCCCATGGCGATAAACAAAAATATACCGATTAAAATCAGAGGATAAAACAGCACAAACTCCCTGGTGCTCATGGGGAAAAATTCGGCACCCAGCTCCAGCCCCCACTTGAGGGAAAAAATAGGCACCAATATGCCGTTTAAATAAAAGGCCAGAAGATTGTTCGGAAAATTCGGGTGGATTAATAGACCTGCCGCCAGCCCCAGGGCCACCGCGCCCAGCGTACGCCAGGAAAAAACTCTTTCATTGGCAAAACGTACCCCTTCGCCCATAAGCGCAAAAAGCAATAAATACGGCCCTGAAACATGGGCCAGGGAATAAGCCAGCGTAATCACAAAAAGAAGCCAGGTCTTTGCACGGACTAAAGCGTGCACGAAAAACAAAATCAGGATCAGCGTCAAAATCATATTCCTGGCCTGGCTGACCGCCTGCAGGAAGGCCGCCGAGCAAAAGAAGGCGAGCAAAAAAACCGGGACCAGCAGCCTGACCTTGCAATAGCGTGTAAGTGCCCGCCAAAAGGCCAAATACAAGAGGGCGGCAAAGATTGCGGCAGAGAGTTTCGCCCCCCAGAATATATCCGGGAAAAATGTAAAGGGTATCAGCAAAACATGGTAAAGAAAATCCTTATCCGCAAAATTATTCGCGAAAGTAGAAAACCTTGCCCAATGGAAATTATAATGCAGGCCTCCCTCTCTTAAGAACTGGGCCATGCGGATATGCAGGTAGCCGTCGGCACTGAAAAGTGTGGGGATAGAGAATTGGGCGGCAAAAATAACCCCGATGCCCAAAACAAGCATCAGGGCAACAATTATTTTATAACGCATTTTTAAGGAAGGTTTCTAAAATATAACTGACCCCGACGGGATTTGAACCCGTGCCGAGAGCTTGAAAAGCTCTTGTCCTGGACCAGGCTAGACGACGGGGTCGAATTTATCCTTCTTCGGCAATTACCCGGGCAACGCATGAGACATGGTCCTTGCCCTGCAGCTTAATCAGGCGCACCCCCTGTGAAGACCTGCCGCTTGAGCGGATGTCTTTGACCGCACAGCGCAAAAATACCCCGTTTTGGGTAATCACCATCAACTCATCCTTGTCGCTGACCGACTTCAGGCTGACCGCCTCGCCGTTTTTAGCGGTAACCTTTATGTTAATAATGCCCTTACCTCCGCGGCTGGTAAGCCGGTATTCATCCGCCGAAGTGCGTTTGGCATACCCTAATTCCGTAACCGTAAGTATGGTCGCATCCTTACGCGCCAATACCATCGCGATGACCTCGTCTTGTTTGGCCAGGGAAATCGCGCGCACCCCCCGCGCCGCCCTGCCCATATCCCTGACTTTGCTTTCGGGGAACCTCAGGGCCTTGCCCTGGCGCGTGCCGATCAGCAACTCCTGTTTACCGTCGGTAAGTTCCACGGCGATCAGCGCATCGTCCTTCTCCAGCGTAATTCCGATAATCCCGCCTTTGCGCGGATTACTGTAGGCATCCAATCTGGTCTTTTTAATCTGGCCCTTTTTGGTCAACATCACCAGATAGTTGTCTCCGGAAAACTCCCTGATCGGGATGGTTGAGCTAATCTTGGAGCCCGGGGTTATATCTATAAGGTTGATTATCGCCTTGCCCTTGGAGATGCGGCTGGCCTGGGGGATCTCGTAAACCTTCAGCCAGTGTACCTGGCCCTTTTCGCTAAAAATTAAAACGTGGTCTTTGGTGGAGGCGACAAAAATATGCTCGATAAAATCCTCCTCTTTAACTTCGGCGCCGGTTGCGCCGCGGCCCCCCCTCTTCTGCTTGCGGTAAGAGCTGACCGGCAGGCGTTTAATATAACCGCCGTGGCTGATGATCACCACCACATCCTCTTCCGCGATTAAATCCTCTATCTCCAGCTCCTGCACTTCGCCGATTATCTCCGTCCTGCGTTCATCGCCGTATTTCTTCTTCAGCTCTCCCAGCTCTTCCTTAATAATGCCCTCTATCTTCTTTTCAGAGGCAAGTATCGCCTTGCATAATTCGATTTTTTTAAGCAGCTCCGCGTATTCGGCGTCTATCTTGTCGCGTTCAAGCGCGGTCAGGCGCTGCAGCTGCATCTCCAATATCGCCTGGGCCTGAATCTGGGAAAGCCCGAACTCTTTCATCAGGCGCTCTTTGGCAATCTGGGTATTCGCGGAAGTCTTGATTGCCTTGATGATGCGGTCGATATACTTAAGGGCGATCTTTAACCCCTCAAGTATATGCGCCCTCTTTAACGCCTTATCCAGCTCGAAACTCGTGCGCCGGCGGATAATAACCTTGCGGTGCCCGATATATAGCTCGAGCGTCTGGCGCAGGTTCAAAATCCGGGGCCTGTTCTCAACCAGCGCCAGCATAATAACGCCGAAAGTAGCCTCAAGCTGCGTATGCTTGTAAAGCTGGTTTAAGACAATCTGCGAATCCGCATCGCGCTTAAGCTCAACCACGATGCGCATTCCTTCCTTATCGGATTCGTCGCGTATATCGGAAATCCCCTCTATCTTTTTCTCCTCTACAAGTTCCGCTACCGCCTCAATGACGCCGGCCTTCTGCACCTGATAGGGAATTTCGGTGATCACAATCAAATCCTTGCCGCCCTTCTGATGCTCGACGGTAGCGCGCGCCCGCACCAAAAGCTTACCCTTGCCCGTAGTATAGGCATCTTTAATGCCGCCCCGGCCGCAGATTATCCCTCCCGTCGGAAAATCCGGCCCCTTTATATAATGCATCAGCTCTTTAACCTCTGCCGCCGGATTATCCAGCAGACAAATAATCGCCTCGACTACTTCCGTTAAATTATGCGGAGGGATATTCGTAGCCATGCCCACTGCTATACCGCTGGAGCCGTTGACCAAGAGATTGGGCAAAGCCGCCGGCAATAAAAGCGGCTCGGATAAAGACGCGTCAAAATTCGGCCCGAAATTCACCGTATCCTTGTCAATATCCGCTAACATCTCGTCGGAGATTGCGGCAAGCCGAGCCTCAGTGTTATGACTTATAAAACCGTTTGATACAAAGGAGTGACAAGGACTATCGACTTTAATAGAATAAACTCTCTTTTTTTCAGAATCTTCTACAGAAGTAATTTTGTCAAAGATATATCTATTTTTTATTACTGCATCAAGCAGATCGCGATCTTCTCTGTCGAGAATACGTTTTAGTCTAGGCCAAATTTTTTCTATTTTTGGGTATCTGTCAATGTTGTGTTTCTTAAGCCACTCTATGTGCCCCCAATATTTCCTTCTTTGCCTTGCGGCCTTCCTTCGAATGTAGTCCGCTAAATAAGGTACAAAGTCTAACTTTGACATCACCCAACCATCGCTATTCCGACTGCAAATATCTGCTAATCTTCTACAACTGCTTTCTGTAACAAAACCTATTTGATTTTTAAATAAGTTTAGGTTCTCATGGCCTCTTATAAACAACCTAAAGTATTTTTTTTGTTTATGAAACCTGTAGGAAGAATCTATGCCAAACCTTAATAGCAGAATCTGTAGTTCTTGGATTAATTTTTCGCTCGTTGATATAAAACTTATGTCTGGATTTCTTTTGCCAATACAAATGCTTCCATCTCCTTCGGCATAACCGCTAATAAAAGCGCCAACTGATTGTTTTGAAGAAGAAAAAACTATAGAAGGCGTAGTTTTTACTTGGGCCCGGGCTTGACGCAGCCCCAAATTTTTTAAAAATCCAATAACCTGCCTTGAATGAATCTCTAAGTAAGTGCAATTCCTCTTACCAAACCCTAACGGCTTTCTTACGAACTCATGGAGACGACAATCGGGAAATGTCCTTTTGAAGCTCAATTTATATTTTTTAATAAACTCTTCATCCCCGTTACAGAAACCAATTTGCTCCTTGCTTATAGAGCCCTCCGCAACTATGGCCCCTAAAATGAAGGCGAGATCTTCGTTCATAACGCTAGGGAGCACGTGTTTTTGTCTTCGATTTTTATCTTCTGGATAATACTCTTTAAGCGAAGGCTCTTTTATAGGGAATAATGCATCACTCCTGCTTATCACAGCATAGTCATTGACCTTTACCTGGTTTAATAATTTCCATACGAATTTTGGCTTTAGGCCATTTTTCTGCCATATAAGAATAGGGTGGTTCAAGCTGCCGCATAGACTAAAACCTCTGAATGTAGAAATTCTCTTTGTCGGATGCTCCCCAGAATCAAACCATTGTGAAACATGATTTATTTTATTACCCGCTGAGAGCGTGAAGAAACTGGTTTTTGAATGATGGGGAACCTCGTCTATTCTGCGTAAGCCTTGATTCGTAATAATAAAGGCGTCTCCCGTTATGCAATAGCGCATGGCCGCAGCGGCGTCGCCGTCGATTGAGCCAAAGTTTCCCTGGCCATCAACCAACGGATAGCGCAGGGAAAAATCCTGCGCCATTCTTACTATCGTATCATATATCGCAACGTCTCCATGCGGGTGGAAACGGCCCATTGTATCGCCCACGATACGCGCGCATTTCTTATAGGGCTTACTGTGTTCAAGGCCCAGCTCCCGCATCGCATAAAGGATCCTGCGATGCACCGGCTTTAAGCCGTCGCGTACATCGGGCAGGGCGCGGCCGACGATAACGCTCATGGCGTAATTTAAATACGAGTCCTTTACCTCTTCTTCGATACAAACCGGGATGATTTTTTCGTTTTGCGTATACATTTAAACGTCCAGATTTTTAACCTGGTGGGCATGGGTTTCAATAAATTCCCGCCTGGGCTCCACCTGGTCACCCATCAACACCGTAAACATCTTGTCCGTCTCCACTGCATCCTCAAGCTTGACCTGTAATATAGTGCGTTTCTGCGGGTCCATCGTAGTGTCCCAGAGCTGCCGCGGGTTCATTTCGCCTAACCCCTTGTACCTTTGTATATGCATCCCTTTAGCGGCCGCATCTTTAACATAAGACAGCACTTCCTTCAGCGCCAAAAGGTCTTTTTTCTCCTTGTCGTTAGTAATGCGATATACGGGGTTTACAGCCAGGGGCTCACCATTGTTTTTCGCAGCAACCCTCGTCTTAGCAGGCCCCTCTACAGGCTCTTTAGGATAATAACTGGTTATGTCCAGGCCCAGTTTTTCTATTTTTAGTATTGTCTGCTCAACATCCTGGGCCTCAAACAGCTCCAGGACACTAAGCTCTTCCTCTTCCTTTTCCGTCTTTTTGGTGAACTCAGCCAGCTCCTTATCAGAGTATAAGAAATGGGTATTACCCTCCACTTTTACCTTATAAATTGGCATTTTTTTGGTCTTTGGATGTCTAAAAGTAAGGTATTTTGCAAATTTTACTCCCTTTCTTTCTAAATTCCTGCTTATCTTTTCCAGGTCGACAAGTAATTTCAAAAGCTCCTTAAATTGCGCGTCTGAAAATTCCTTTTTCTCCTTGACGCGCATCAACTTACATCCCTCTGCGCCCAAATCCAACAACAACTCATTCATCTGTTGTTCGGTCTGAATATATTCTTCGCGCTGGCCTCTTTTTATCTTATAAAGCGGCGGCTGGGCAATATAGACATACCCCCCCTCTACCAGCTTCTGCATCTGCCGGTATAAAAGAGTCAGCAGGAGCGTCCTGATGTGCGAACCGTCTATATCGGCATCAGCCATGAGTATCAGTTTATGATAACGCAGCTTAGAAATGTCAAACTCCTCCCCTACCCCTGTCCCCAGTGCGGTAATTATTGTACGGATCTCTTCATTGGATAAAATCTTATCAAGGCGGGCCTTTTCCACGTTCAGAATCTTGCCCTTAATGGGTAATATTGCCTGAAACCGGCGGTCTCGCCCTTGTTTGGCCGAGCCACCGGCCGAATCGCCTTCGACTATATACAACTCGCATAAAGCCGGGTCCCGCTCTGAGCAATCGGCCAGCTTACCGGGTAAGCCTGCCCCCTCAAGCGCGCCCTTTCTGCGGGTTAATTCGCGGGCCTTGCGAGCCGCCTCCCTTGCCCGTGAGGCAACGATGATCTTCTCTATAATCTTATTGGCAACCGAAGGCTCCTCTTCATAGAAGGAAGAAAGTGCCTCCAGGCTGACAGAGGCAACTACCCCCTCCACCTCCGAATTGCCGAGCTTGGTTTTAGTCTGTCCTTCGAACTGGGGATTAGCCACCTTAATGCTGATAACCGCAGTCAGGCCCTCCCGGACATCCTCTCCGGTGATGCCGATTTCATTCTTTAACAGGTTCTTGCCTTTGGCGTACTGATTAATCGCCCGGGTGAGGGCGGATTTAAAGCCGGAAAGGTGCGTGCCCCCCTCGATAGTATTAATGTTGTTGGCAAAAGAAAACAAGGTCTCGGCATAGCCGTCATTATACTGCATCGCCGCCTCAAGGACCATGTCGTCCTGAGACTTCTGGAAATAAATGATTTTTTTATGCAGCGGGTTTTTATTTTTATTTAAGTACTCGACGAAGGAAACGATCCCGCCGGCAAATTCAAATACCGCCTCCTTATCCGTCCGCTCATCGCTTAGTTTAATCTTGAGGCCTTTATTTAAAAACGCCAGCTCTCTTAGGCGCTGGGACAAAATATCATAAGAAAAGTCGGTCTTGCTCAAAATGGTGCGGTCGGGCTTAAAGGTAATTTTGGTGCCGGTGGCCTTGCTCTTCCCGATTACGGTTAATTTCGAGACGGTCTTTCCGCGTTCGTAGCGCTGATGATAAATCTTACCGTCTCTTTTAATCTCCACCTCCAGCCAATCAGAAAGCGCATTGACGCAACTGACGCCTACCCCGTGCAGCCCTCCGGAAACCTTATAAACCCGGTGGTCAAATTTGCCTCCTGCGTGCAGTTTGGTCAGGGCAACTTCTACGGCGGGTTTCTTTTCGGTCTTGTGTATATCAACCGGGATGCCCCTCCCGTTATCCGTAACGCTTACGCTGTTGTCAGGGTGGATTACTACATCAACGCTATCGCAATAACCGGCCAGGCTCTCATCCACGCTGTTATCCACCACCTCGTAAACTAAATGGTGCAGCCCGCGGGTAGTGGTGTCGCCGATATACATGGCCGGCCTACGCCTGACCGCCTCCGTACCCTCTAAAACCTGTATGGTGGTAGCATCGTAAACTTTTTGCTTAACAGGGCCGGCAGCAGGGCCCTGATTAATTTTAGGGGCTTGTTCTTTTTTCTTTTTCACCTGATCTCTCCGATATTAAAACGAATGCTCTTTACCTGAATGCCAGGGTTGTTATTTAATAATACCAGTAGTCTCTCTTTTTTCAAATTCAAACTATAAAGCCACACTGAGGAATCTACCCGGATCCCCAAAACACCCTTTTTAAAATAATTAAATTTTATATGCCTTAACTCTTTTTTTGCCAAGGCCTTTTTTAACAGTATCCACACATCCGCCTGCTGAACCCCCTCCTCTTTTTTGGCGGTCAGCCCCTGTATTACATTCATTACGGTTGCCTTGATTGTCTCCATAATTTAGCTCAGGCGCATCGGCAATACTATATAAACATAACCATCAACGCGGATTACGCCGGGTTTTTCACTGTCGGTTAACTCAAACCCCACCTCTTCCTGGTTTATATTCTTTAAAACGTCCACCAGGTAGTTGGGGTTAAAGCCAACCACCATCTCTTTCCCTTGATAATCTACGGGGACCTCTTCGCGCGATTCGCCGATATCCGGCGTAGACTTCGAAACAACCAGCTTGTTCTTAAAAACCTCTAGTTTGACGGCCTGATAATCCGGTGTTGACAACAGGGCCGCTCTCTTAACCGCTAACATAAACTGGCTGCGGTTAATCATGATTTTATTGTTAGATGGTGGAGGGATAACCTGTTGGTAGTCGGGAAATTCCCCCTCGATTAAACGGGAAATAATAATAACGTCCCCCATGTCAAATAGCACCTGGTTGCTGCCCAACATTAAAGATAAATCCCCTTCGTCTTTAAGATTGCGGTTTAGCTCGTGGATTGTTTTAATCGGTACGATAATAGAGACCTCTTTATTTGCCTCCTGGTGAATTCTTTTCTCTATAATTGCCAGGCGCTTGCCGTCTGTAGCAACAAGGGTAAGGTTGTTTTTAGAGACTTTAAAAAGAATGCCGTTTAAAATATACCTAGTCTCATCCATTGAGGCGGCAAAAGAGACCAGCCTTAGTATTTCTTTCAATACCCCCTGCTCCAGGCGGACAACCTCCTTATCCTTAAACTCGGGTAATTTAGGAAACTCATCCCGGGCCAACCCCATTATCTTAAACTGGCAGGATTCCGCTTCAATAATCACGGAATTGTTTTTTTTGGTGGTTAAATTAATGTTTTCGGAAGGCAGCTCTTTAATAATGTCGCTGAATCTTTTGGCGGGTACCGTAATAGCACCGGCCTCCTGGACATCCACAGGTATTACACAATTTATTCCCACATCCAGATCGGTAGCCGTTAACCTTAACTTACCCTGTTGTGTTTCTATTAAAATATTCAAAAGTATGGGTAAGGCTGATTTTGCGGTAATGATATTTTGCACGGTTTGAATCCCGTTTAATAAAATTTCTTTTTCGACAACTATTTTCATTTTCCTCTCCTTATTATTATTTAATAAAACAATATATTAAAATCGTAATAGTAGTAATGAGTTTTGTTTTTGTGGAAAAAGCTTTAACACTATACTATATATGGCATTAAAACAAATTTGGCCTTTGGATAACCCCATACTTATTGTTTAACAACCTGTATAACCCTTTCCACCCTTTCTTTCAGCGGTTCGTTCTTATTTAATTCACCTTTAATCTTATTGTATGAATGTAAGACGGTTGTATGGTCCTTCCCCCCGAAAAGCTCCCCAATTTCCGGAAAAGACAGGTCTGTCAAAGACCTACTTAAATACATTGCTATCTGACGTGGCAGCACGATTGTTTTATTGCGGCGTTTTGTTTTTAATTCCTGCAAAGAAAGCCCGAACTCCTCGGCAACACAGCGCTGAATAAAATCTACGGTAATCAGTTTTTGCGGCTCCCTTAAAAGGTCTTTCAGCGCCTCCTTGGCCAACTCCAGGTTAATTACCTTTTCCTCCAGCAGCGAGTACGCTATTGTACGTATCAGCGCCCCCTCCAGCTCCCGGATGTTGGTTTTGATCAACTGCGCTATAAAGAAGATAACCTCATCCGGGACCGTCACCGGCTCGCGCTCTATTTTTTTCTTCAGAATGGCTACGCGCGTCTCCAGATCCGGTGGCTGAACGTCTGTAGTGAGCCCCCAGCCAAAGCGCGACACTAGCCTGTCTTGTAAATTAGCTATCTCCTTCGGCGGCCGGTCAGAAGAAAAAATAATTTGTTTGTGGGCATCGTAAAGGGTATTGAAAGTATGGAAGAACTCCTCCTGCGTTGATTCTTTACCGGCGATAAAATGGATGTCGTCAAGCACTAAAACATCCACGTTCCTATACTTTTGCCGGAAGGCGGCAGTAGAGTGATGTTGAATGGCGTCGATAAGCTCATTCGTGAACCGCTCAGAGGGTAGGTAACAGATCTTTAATTTACCCGGGGCGTTGTTAATAACGTGATGGCAAATAGCCTGTATCAGGTGGGTTTTGCCCAGCCCCACCCCGCCGTAAATAAACAGCGGGTTATACGCCTTGGCAGGAGAATTTGCAACTGCTAAAGCGTAGGCATGTGAGTGGCGGTTTGAAGGGCCGGTAATAAAATTTTCAAAGGTGTAGCGGGAGTTTAGGTGGAGTGACTCCGGCGGTTTTATCTGCTGGGTCTGTGTCCTTGCCGGGGCCCCGCCCTCTTTGGGTGGGCAGGCGCGCAGGTCAACCGTAATACTTACCGGGCTTAGCGAATTTAGCGCCTCCTGGATCGACTGGCTGTAGTGGCTTTCTACCCATTCCTTAAAGAATTTATCCGGCGCCTCCAGTATTACACAGGAGCCGTCTTTAAATCGCGGCTTTAAAGGTAAAATCCAGGTTTCAAAAACCGTCTCACCCAGCCTGTTTCTCAACTGGCTCTGCGCCAACTCCCAAGCCTTCAGTATTTCAGACATATCTAAAGAATTAACAGTTTATTCACACCTTGTATAAATCTGTGGAAAACCCCAATGGTATACCCGCAGGCTGCGTACGATAATTATAACAGAGACCAAAGAGGTTGCAAGCAAAAAAGATAAGCCCTGATGAAGGCTCCTTGAAAGCGTCAGCTATTATACAACAATTTCCATAAGCGTCAACAGAAAAAGCGGTCTTGGGGATATCCCGGGCGCGGTTGTGCAAAAAAATTTAAGCAATGCCGGGGGGCCGATCTATGCGGTTGTCGTCGAAAAAACCCGGGATTTAAACCGCGGGCCGGTTTTGCAACTACCTATCCCATTTGTTTTCTTGACCGCCGCATTTTTCTGTGCTACAATTTTTAAACATTAATCCAGGGTTGATTAACCACTTTGCAGGAGCAGATCTTTTATGAAAAAGAACCTCAAGACCCCTACCAATATCGTTGGCAAAAGACGGCATGGTTTCCGCAACCGGATGCAGAGCCGTTGCGGTAAAGCAATATTGGCGCGCAGGCGTAAAAAGGGAAGAAAAAGAATCAGCCGCTAATGCCGGGGAGAGTTGCGCTTTATTTTATTACTTTTTACCAAAGATATATCAGGGCATTATTGCCCCAGGCATGCCGTTTTTCGCCCAGCTGCTCCGAGTATGCAAAGGCAGCGGTTTTAAGATACGGTTTTTTTAAAGGAGGCGGCAAGGCCCTGATACGGCTTTTACGCTGCCATCCCTTTTCAACTAAAAGCGGTTATGACCCGCTGGAATAGAAATGGTTATAATATAAATGGGTAAGCGATTTATTTTAGCCTTAAGTTTATCGTTATTGGTTTTATTGGCCTGGTCAGCATTGGTTCAAAAACCAGATCCTGTTGTAAACAAAGTAGTTACAATGGGACAATTCACTCCGGTTATAGCGGGGACAAAGGATGCCCCTGCACAGACTTTACCTACAACCGCTCCGGCTGAACAGTCGTTATTTAAATACACCAGGGGTCAAGAGGAGTTAATTTTTATAGAAGAAAAAGGGGCGATCAAAGAAGTCTGCTTTAACGGCCACCAAAAATATATCTTCCCGTTACAATCCGGATTGTTAATTGATGATGCGTCACTGGTATTTAAAAGAACCAGTAGCCCTGCTGGGGAGATTCGATTTGTCCAATCTGGCAATAATAAAAAGATTGTAAAAGATTTTATTGGCTTAACTGGTTCAAAATACGATTTTTGGATGGAATTGAAGGTACAGAATGCCTCTACAGATACCATCACAGTCGATCTTCCGATTATCCTGGGGGTTTTAGACTTTTCCACCAACAGCCTTAATACCAGATACCTCGGCTTAACAATTAAAACGACAGAAAAAAGCCTGCATAGCACCGGCCGCAAAGATGTAGGTTATGAGAACGCCCAATTTGTGGCTTTACGCGACAGGTACTTTTGCCTGCTAGTTGAGCCGGAGTCAAAAAATTGTTCGGTATTAATTCGTAGATTAAATTCTAAGGAGAGCGAAATCGTATTGTCTGTTGGTAAAATGGTGCTGGCCCCCGGGCAACAGCTTGGGCAAAAATATCATATCTATTTGGGACCACAAGACATAGGAATTATGAACAGCCTTAATCCAGCCTGGTCATCGGTGATTAATTATGGCTTCTTTGATTTTATCTCGCAGATTCTTTTACAGTTGTTGAGGCTCTTTTATGGTTTAGTGCATAATTGGGGCTGGGCGATTATTATCTTGAGCATTGCGGTTTATCTTATATTGTTCCCGCTCACGTTAAAACAGATGCGCTCCATGAAAGAGATGCAGGCGTTGCAACCCCACATTGAAGAATTACGCAAAACCTACAAGGATAATCCGCAAAAATTAAATAAAGAAATCATGGGATTATATAAACAGCATAAAGTAAATCCCTTTGGCGGCTGTTTGCCCTTGCTCTTACAGATGCCGATTTTTTTCGGCCTTTATCAAGCGTTGATGCGTTCGGTTGCCCTGAAAGGTGCTAACTTTTTATGGATCAAGGACTTATCAGAGCCTGATCGCTTATTTATCTTACCAAATGCCTTGCCAATTCTGGGCAATGAAATCAATATCTTACCTATTATTATGGCGATAGGTATGTTTTTTCAACAGAAGATGTCTATGGTGTCTGCAGGCAGTAGTACGGCAGGTCAACAGAAGATGATGGTGATCATCTTCCCGGTTATGTTCGGTTTTATTTTTTATCACATGCCTTCAGGCCTGGTGTTATATTGGTTAATCAATAGCACGTTGATGACAGCGTATCAGTTTCGTATCCGGCATTCAAAATGAGCCCAAAAAAAAGTATCGAAATTGAAGGCAAGACCGTTGAAGAGGCGATAAATAAAGCACTTAGAGAATTAAGGCTGACGCGCAATCAAGCCAAAATTGAGATACTCTCTGAAGAGGAAAAGGGCCTTTTTGGGATGGAGGGTGCAAAGCCTGCGAAAGTAAGGGTAAGCGTGATTGAAGACAAAGGAGGTTCGCGTAGGTAGTTGCAGGAGTTCCATAAGGAACATGGTATTAGGCAATGGGTAAGATTATAACCATTTGTAATCAAAAGGGCGGAACCGGCAAGACAACCTCTGCCATTAATTTAGCCAGTTATCTGGCTTTAGCTGGGGCAAAGGTTCTTTTAGTAGATTTAGACCCCCAGGCAAATGCCACCAGCGGTATAGGGGTAAATAAGCATAATATTAAGCAAAGCACTTATCATGTGCTTTTGGAGGAGTTGGAGATAGCCGAGATTTTTCAAAACACCGCCATCAGCAATTTATTGTTGGCGCCCTCCAGCCTGGATCTTACCGGCGCAGAGGTGGAATTAGTAAGCGTTTTGGGCAGGGAGTATAGACTGAAGAGGGCTATTGCTAACATAAAAGAGGACTTTGATTATATTATTATTGATTCGCCGCCATCATTAGGCTTGTTGACAATCAATGCATTATGCGTAGCAGATTCAGTGCTTATCCCGGTCCAATGCGAGTATTATGCCTTAGAGGGATTGACGCAACTCACTAGCACCATTAGACTTGTGCAAGAAAACCTCAATCCTGACCTAACCATTGAAGGCGTGCTGATGACTATGGCGGATTTTCGTACCAATCTCACAAAAGAGGTGGTGCAGGAGGTAAGAAAATATTTTAAAGAAAAAGTTTTTAAAACCATAATACCCAGAAGTATTCGTTTGACTGAAGCGCCGAGTTTTGGTAAGCCGGTATCACTATATGATAAAGATTCGATCGGAGCAAGAAAATACGAAGAGTTAAGCAGGGAGATTTTAGGGACCTATGAACCTCAAGGCTCTATACTGGAAGGAGAGGCGGAATGGAAAGAAAAGCTTTAGGAAAGGGCTTAAGCGCTTTAATTCCTGAAAAGGCACAAGTGGCTGGCCAGGAAATAAAGATTATAAATGTCCAAACTGAAAGAATTAAGCCTAATCCTTTTCAGCCGCGGGAGGATTTTGAGAGCCAGGGCCTTGAAGAGCTGGCCCAGTCTATAAAGGAAAAAGGCGTAATCCAGCCCTTATTGGTAAGGCGCAAGGGCGATGACTATGAGTTGATTGCCGGAGAAAGACGGTGGCGCGCCGCGAATTTATTAAATATGAAAGAGGTTCCTATTTTGGTAAAGGATGTTGAGGACCGCGAGTCCCTGGAGCTGGCCCTGATTGAAAATATTCAGAGACAGGATTTAAATCCCATTGAAGAGGCGCACGCCTACCAGTATCTTATTGAAAAATTCAACCTGACCCAGGAGAGAATTGGCCAGGTCTTGGGTAAAGCCAGGGTTTCTATTACTAACATATTGCGGTTATTGAAGTTACCGCAAGAGGTGCAGCAGGAGCTAAAAAGAGGAAGAATTTCTTTTGCGCACGGCAGGGCCCTGCTTGAACTTGATGATGAGAACCAGCAGAGGAGGTTGGCGCAGGAGATTATCTCCAGAGGGCTGACGGTAAGCGAACTGGAAAATTTAATTAAAATGCACCGGCCAAGGGGGGCTAAGCGCAGGGTCGGCCAGTCGCAAAGAGAGCCGTATGTAGCGGTTTTAGAAGACCAGTTGCAGCATCTGTTAGCGACCAAAGTACGCATCAGCAAGAGAAAAAAGCGCGGCCACATATTAATCGAATTCTATTCGCAGGAAGACCTGGATAGGATTATGCATATTATTAGAGGAGAGAAAAATCTATGAACCAGGCGGTACTAATTCTTATAAAACCCGACGGGCTAAAAAAGTCCCTCACCGGCAATATTTTGACCCGGCTCTCCGAGTCAAAGCTGGAGATCGTCGCGGCCAAAATGGTACGCGTCTCTAAGGAGCTGGCCGAAGAGCACTACCAGCACCTGAAAGGCAAGCCCTTTTTTAACGAATTGATAAAATACCTGCGCGGGGAGCTGCATGACCGGCGCAAGGTTATGGCGCTGGTCTATTGGGGCGAAGATGCCATCGAAAAATGCAGGGAACTCGCAGGCAGCACCAACCCCGAAGAGGCCGAGTCTACCACCATCCGGGGTTCTTACGGCAGGATTACCACCATCGGCGTTTACGAAAATGTAATTCATGCCTCCTCCAATGAAGCCGAGGCAGAAAGAGAGATAAAGCTCTGGTTTATGCCGGAGGAGATCATCGTGGATTTATATGTCACAACCCAGGTCTTGGAAAAAGAGCGCAAGAAAAAAGCCTGGGCCTAAAGAACAGGATTTAATATGATTAAAAGCATGACGGGTTTCGGTACCAGGGAGGCAGGAGTCGCTCCTTTCGGCAAGATCCGGATTGAATTACGAAGCTCCAACCACAAATTTTTGGAGTCAGTTTTTCATATCCCGCCGGGTTATCTGTCTTTGGAGGGCAGGATAAAAAAAGAGGTTGAGCGTAAGATTAAAAGAGGCCGCGTTACCTGCGCCATAAACATTATCGGCACCCGTCCGACAAAAGTTTTTATAAACAAGGCGTTGTTGCGCGACTACCTTGCGCAGCTCAACAGGATCAGGGAGGAATTTGGGATTGACGGAGAGGTCGGCATTGATACCCTGGTGCATCTGCCGGGTATTTTGTCACTGGAAGAGGACAGCATCTCTGCGATGAGTATCTGGCCGCGGCTTAAAGTATTGCTGGCCGGCGCCCTGGATGAACTGCTCAAGGCCCGGCGCAAGGAGGGCAGGGCAACGCAGGTGTTTTTGAAGAACAGGGCGGAGTCCCTGAAGTTAAACCTGGCGGCAATAAAAGAACGTTTTAAAAAAGCGGTCAGGGAGAAGCTTAAAGCAATAGACAAAGCCGAAGAGCGTGCTGCTTTTCTGAAGGATTCGGATGTTACCGAAGAGATAGAGAGGCTGGGTTACCACACCAGAAATTTTAAAAGCAGGCTTTCTAAATCCGGGCTTGTCGGCAAGGAGCTGGATTTTATCGCCCAGGAGATGCAGCGCGAGGCCAATACCCTGGCAGCCAAGACCTTTGATCTGGTCATTTCCGGGCGTATCGTTCAGACCAAGAGCCAGATTGAAAAGATACGCGAACAAGTGCAGAACATTGAGTGAGACAGGCAGAACCCGGCATAAAGGCAGAGGAAAAATCTTTGTAGTTTCCGGCCCTTCCGGCTCGGGCAAAACTACGCTTGTCGCCCGACTGGTCAGAGATAAGGGATTCAAGAACCGGCTGATCAAGTCGGTTTCCTTTACTACGCGGCGCAGCAGGCCCGGAGAAAAGCGCGGCAGGGGCTACCTTTTTATCAGCGAAAAAGAATTCAAACACAGGCGCAAAGAGCAAAAAATCCTTGAATGGACAAGGTATTTGGGTTATTATTACGCAACGCCTAAAGAGCCGGTTGAACGCTGGTTAAGGCAGGGGCGAAGCGTTATTCTCTGCCTGGATCTGAAGGGGGCGCGCAGGATCAGGCGGGTTTATCCCAAAGAGGCGGTAACCATTTTTATTATTCCTCCGTCGCTGGCAGAGCTTGAGGTCAGGATAGAGAAGCGCTGCAGGACCGCAACGAGAGAATTGAGGCAGCGCCTGCGGCTTGCGCAGGATGAACTGGCAGGCTCCCGGGAATATGATTATACTGTGGTAAACAGCAATTTTTCGCAGGCCTTAAAGGAATTGAAGAGTAAAATATTAGGAGAAATCAATTATGCCGTATGTCCCCATTGAAAAACTTCTGGATAAGAGCGAAGGGTCTATTTACAAGCTGGTAATTCTGGCGTCCAAAAGGGCTTTGGAGATCGCCGAAGGCCAACCTAAGCTAATAGATGCGAATTCATCCACCAAGCCCTCTACCATTGCCTTGCACGAGATCGCCGAAAACAAAGTGTATTGCGCCCCGTAAAGCCCTTCGGGCCACGGGGCTGCCACGTGATGAGCGAAGCGAATTTTACGTGGCGCAAAAGTAAAACCGAAAGACTAATTACGTGGTCAAAAGCAAAGAGATTATTTTAGGGGTGACAGCCAGCATTGCGATATATAAGGCCTGCGATCTCCTGCGCAGGCTGAAAGAGCTGGGGGTTTGCGTTAGCGTGGTTATGACAGAGGAGGCCCAGGAGCTTATCCGGCCGGTTGTTTTTCAGAGCCTGGCGGGAAACAAAGTTTACGGCGGGCAATTATTTGCCGACCCGGGGGCCTGTAAGTTAGAGAACAATGGTTTGCCTTCCAATAGGCAAAGCCAGGAAATAGAACACCTCTCGCTTGCCGAGAGGGCGGATTTGGTGGTCGTCGCACCGGCAACCGCCAACATTATCGCCAAAATCGCAGGCGGCATCTGCGACGACCTGTTGACCTGCGCAATTTGCGCAACGCAGGCACCGGTCTTGATTGCTCCGGCGATGAATGAAGCTATGTACAAGAATAAAATTACGCAAGGCAATATCAAAAAGCTAAAGTCTTTAGGTTACAGCTTCATCGGCCCCAGGCAGGGGCAGCTTGCCTGCGGTAAAAAGGGCATCGGCTGCCTGGCAGAGGTTGAGGAGATAGTCAGGGCGGCAAGAAGGCTGCTTTGATAAGTGGCGACGTAGCCAAGCGGCAAGGCAGCTCTCTGCAAAAGAGCTATTCAGCGGTTCGAATCCGCTCGTCGCCTCCATGAAATTTTTCCGACGAGAAAAAATTTCATGGATACTGAACGAACGTAGCGGCGCGACAAGCGCCGCAGTGAGTGAAGTATCTGCGTAATATGCGCAGCCGGGCAAGTGGTGGAATGGCTTACACGATGGATTTAAAATCCATTGGCCGCAAGGCCATGAGGGTTCGACTCCCTCCTTGCCCATGTAGATTACGGGCTCATAGCTCAGTTGGTTAGAGTGTCTCCTTGACATGGAGAAGGTCGGTGGTTCGAGTCCACTTGAGCCCACCATTAATTATGGATTTAAATATTTTACGACATTCCTGTTCACATGTGATGGCTGCGGCGGTAAAGGAGCTCTGGCCCGCCGTTAAGCTTGGCATAGGCCCTGCCATAGAGGAGGGTTTTTATTATGACTTCGACAAGAAAGAGCCTTTTACCGACGAGGATTTGGAAAAAATAGAGAAGAAGATGCGTCAGATCATTAAAAGTGACCTGCCCTTTATAAAAGAGGAGCTTTCCAGAGAAGAGGCGCTGGAATTATTTAAGAAATTAAAAGAGGATTATAAAGTCGAACTGATCGATGGTCTTGGCGAAGAAACAGTAACCGTATACAGAACCGGCAAAAGTTTTACCGACCTCTGCCGCGGCCCCCACGTCAATTCAACCGGCCAAATCCAGGCATTTAAATTATTGTCGCTGGCCGGGGCCTATTGGCACGGCTTGGAAACTAACCCCATGCTGCAGAGGATTTACGGCACCTGTTTTGAAACGGAAAAGGAGCTGGCAAGGTACCTAAAAAATCTAGAGGAGGCAAAAAAACGCGACCACAGAAAACTTGGGACCACATTGGGGTTTTTCGATATCTATCATGAAGAGGCAGGGGCAGGCCTGGTATTTTATCATCCCCACGGAGCGCTTTTACGCAACCTGATTGAGGATTATGAGAAGACCGAGCACTTAAGGCGCGGCTACCAGCTGGTGATTACCCCGCATATTATGCTGGCAGAACTCTGGAAACAGTCCGGGCACTACGAATATTACAAGGAAAATATGTATGCCTTTAAGGCGCAAGACCAGGAGTTTGTCTTAAGGCCGATGAATTGCCCGGGGCATATGCTGATTTATAAATCAAAAAGCCGCAGTTATCGTGACCTCCCTCTGCGCTTTTTTGAATTGGGCACGGTCTATCGCCGGGAAAAGGCGGGCGTGCTGCACGGGCTCCTGCGCGTGCGCGGCTTTACCCAGGACGATGCGCACATCTTCTGCCTGCCGCAGCAACTGCGCCAGGAGATAAAGTCAGTCATTGATTTTGTCTTTGACATGATGAAGGTATTCGGGTTCCAGGACCTGAAGATCGAATTGAGCACGCGCCCGGAAAAATATATCGGCTCTGACCAGGACTGGCAGATGGCGACCCAGGCACTGGAGGAGTCGTTAAAGGAAAAAGGACTGACTTACGATATTAACGAGGGGGAAGGGGCGTTCTACGGCCCCAAGATAGATATTAAATTAAAGGATGCCCTGAACAGGCCCTGGCAGTGCGCAACCATCCAGTGCGACTTTGCCCTGCCCAAGAGATTCAAGCTTTCCTACATTGACTCCGCAGGCAAACAAAGGCAGCCGATAATGCTGCACCGGGTAATCCTGGGGAGCCTTGAGCGTTTTATCGGCGCGCTCCTGGAACATTATAATGCAGAGCTGCCTCTCTGGCTGGCGCCGAGGCAGGTTGTTGTTATCCCTGTAAAAGATTCTGTTGAAGGCTATGCACAGGAGGTAAAAAGAATGCTGCAGGAGCATTCAATGCGCGTTGATATTGACTGCGGCAGCGAAACTTTGAACAAGAGAATCCGTAACGCCGAATTAAACAAGATACCTTATGTATTAGTTGTGGGCGAGCGCGAGGCAGAGTCTAGGAATATTTCTGTGCGTAAAAAAAGTAAAGGCGATCTAGGCGCTATGGCGATTGATGAATTTATAAGAATGGTTAAAGAGGAGATTAAAAAAAAGGTTATATAGAAAAAGGAGGTGGTTGCTATAAAAAAGTTATTCCGCACTAACGAAAGGATTCGCGTCCCGCAGGTAAGGCTGATCGGCCCGGATGGCGGCCAGTTAGGGGTTGTGCCCACGCCGGAGGCGCTGCGTTTAGCAGGCCAGCATGATTTAGACCTGGTGGAGGTGGCTTCCGCTGCCAGCCCGCCCGTCTGCCGGATAATTGATTTCAGCAAATTTAAATATGACCAGGAAAAAAAGGAGCGCGAAGCCAAGAAACACCAGAAGCAGGGCAAGTTAAAAGAGATCCGCCTGAAGCCCAATATTGACGAACATGATTTCCAGACCAAGGTAAAGCAGGCGGTTACTTTCTTAAAAAAGAAAGACAAGGTCAAGGTCAACCTGTTTTTCCGCGGCAGGCAGATGGAGCATTTGGACCTGGGGAAAAGGATTCTAGATAAATTCATTATCGATACGCAAAACGACGGACAGATAGAAAAGGAGCCCCGTTTAGAGGGCAGGGTTATGTCCTTTGTGGTTGCGCCTAAATAAGTGGGGTCTAAATTTATGGAGCGAAGCGAACATAAACTTATGACCGAACTTATCCTGAGCTCGCCGAAGGCAGGCGAAGGATCTACAGCGAGGGCAAGATGGGTAAATTAAAAACAAAGAAGGGGGTCGCGAAAAGGTTTAAATTGACCAAGACAGGCAAGGTAAAACATCCTACTTGCGGCAAGGGCCATTTGTTGTCCAATAAAAAATCCTCCAGGCTGCGCCGGATGAGAAGGCCCGGTTTTTTGGCAGGGGCAAACCAGGTCAAATATATCAAGAGAGTACTACCATATGGATAGGACAAAAAGATAAGATCCCTCGTCCGCCTGCGGCGGGCTCGGGATAAATTCACGCATTGAGTTACTCACACTGTCGTGTTCGTAACTCAAGCGTTCATTTAAGGAGTAACTAAATGGCAAAAATCAAACACAGCGTTGCTACCCGTAAAAGAAAAAAGAAGATGCTAAAGAGGGCGAAAGGCTTCTGGGGCGACAGGAGCAAGCAATACCGGCAGGCGCGCCGTGCAGTTATGCATGCACTTGTTTACGCCTACCGCGACAGGCGGATGAGAAAGAGAGAGTTCCGCCGGCTCTGGATTGCGCGCATAAATGCAGCCTGTCGAAGCCTCGGCATTACTTACAGCGCATTTATTAAGGGGCTAAAAAATTCCAAAATAGGCTTGGACCGCAAGATGCTGGCAGACCTGGCAGCACAAGACGCCCAGGCTTTTAAAAAATTAGTAGAGATCTGCAAGGGCCAAAAAAATAATAAGGGGTAGATACAGCAGGTCCCAACGGAGCGAGGGAATATGTATGTCATAATAGTAGGTTGCGGCAGGGTGGGTTCTGAATTAGCCAAATTGCTTTCCGGAGAGGGTTATAATGTCGTTGTCATCGATAAGAACTGCGCCTCTTTCGAACGGCTGGGCAGTACTTTTAACGGGTTGACCATGGTTGGCAACGGATTTGACCTGGAGCTTTTAAAACAGGCCGGGATTGAAAAAGCGGATGCCTTTTGCGCGGTCACTAACGGCGACAATACTAATTTAATCGCCTCGCAGGTGGCTAAGAAGATATTTAAGGTCCCCAAGGTGCTTGCCCGGGTCTATGACCCGCTGCGTGCGCACATCTACGCAAGCCTCGGGATGGATATTATAAGCGGGACGGTGCTCTTTGCTTCGATGCTCAGGGATAAGATAGTGGAAAGCCGTTTTTCCAGCGTCCTTATCGAAAATAAAGACTTAAGCGTTATCGAAATCAGCGCCAATGAACAGATGGTCAATAAGCCGGTACATGATATAAACATTCCCGGGGAATTTCTGGCAGTGGCGATAAGGCGGGCCGGCGAAATAATAATCCCCGAGGCGGGCCTGACGCTTAAGCCCAAAGATATTTTAATCGGGGTGCTCAAGGTGGCCAGTTTAGCCAAGGTAAAAGAAAAGTTGCGTTTATAATAAAAGAGAGGGCGGGCGATGTATATTATAATAATCGGCGCGGGAAAGGTGGGTTATTTTCTGTCAAAAAGGCTTGCTCATGTGGGGCATACCGTTTGCATCGTAGACAAGGATAAAGCACTTTGTGAAGAGGTGGCCAGGGAGCTGGAGGCACTGGTTATTAACGGAGATGCCTGCGAGCCGCGCATCCTGGAGGAGGCCGGTATCGAACGCGCCGACGTTCTGGCTGCGGTGACCGGCGACGACGAAGACAACCTGATTATCTGCCAGCTGGCCAAAGAGAAATTTAACCTGCAGCGTACCGTCGGCAGAGTGAATAATCCGGATAACGAGCACACATTTTCCGAGCTGGGGGTGGATGTGCCCATTAACTCCACTACGATTATCGCCAAAATCGTGGAAGGGGAGGTTTCATTCGCAGATTTTGTCAACCTGATGAGTTTTCAGCGCGGCAAGCTTGCGATTGTGCGCCTGGACCTGCCCGAGGACTCACCCGTAATCAACAAAGAGATTAAACAGATACACCTGCCTGCGGACTCGGTGCTGGTTTCTATCGTAAGAGGCGAGGAGGTTATCGTCCCCAGGGGCGATACGGTCTTAAGGCCCGGCGACGATGTTATCGCCCTCACCGTCATCGGGAATGAACCGGAATTATTGAATATACTGGCGGGAAAACTCTAGATCCTTCGTCCGCCTGTAGCGGACTCAGGATAAATTCGCGCATTAACTTACTCACACTATCGTGTGCGTAAATTAAGCGCTCATTTATGAAAATTAAAATCCCCTTGAATATAGTTTTCGGCATCGGCACAGAGGTATTATACGGCCTCTGTATTATACTGGCGGCGTTATTAATCTGCCTGCTCTTAACCCTTAAGATATGATATTAAAGCCCCGGCCGCAGGATTTTGTAGTGATCGGTTATTATTTAGGCAAGATTATCCTCGGCCTTGCCCTTTCGATGTTTGTCCCCGTCTTTGCCGGCCTGGTATTCTTCCGAGAGGCAAGCCCCGTCCTGGATTTTTTAATCGCCATAGAGATTGCCCTGATAGCCGGCCTGCTCCTGACCAGGGCATGCTCTACCGAAAAAGAATTAAACTGGATGCAGGGGATGGTGGTAGTCTCCTTATCATGGCTGGTGGCCATGTTATTGGGGGCGATCCCGTTATATTTAAGCGGGCACTGGAAGTCATTCCTGGATGCCTGCTTTGATTCAATGTCGGGGTTTGCCACCACCGGACTGATTTTAGTCCAGGACCTTGACCACCTCTCTTTTACACACAACCTTTGGAGGCACCTGATCCTTTTTATCGGAGGGCAGGGCATAGTAATTGTCGCGCTTTCCTTTTTTATTAAAGGTTTTTCCGGCGCGTTTAAAATGTATGTGGGCGAGGCCCGTGATGAAAGGATATTGCCTAATATCATACATACCAGCAGGTTTATCTGGTTTGTCAGCATCGTCTATCTGATTTTGGGGACCTCTGCCCTGGCGATAGCGGGGATGGCCAACGGGATAAGGCCCGCCAGCGCCTTTTTCCACGGCGTCTGTATATTCATGGCCGCTTTTGATACCGGGGGGTTTGCCCCGCAGTCACAAAATATACTTTATTACCACAGCCTCCCCTTTGAAATAATCACCATTATTATAATGATTCTGGGGGCCTTTAACTTCAAACTGCATTACCACCTCTGGACGGGCAACCGCAGAGAGATAGTCAGGAATATAGAGATGGTTACGCTTTTTATCTCCATTATGGTCCTCTTTTTTATTACCGGCTTCGGGTTAACCCAGCTGGGTACCTATCCGGGGCTGGCAGTGTTATTCCGCAAAGGTTTTTACCAGTTGATTTCCGCCCATACCGGCACCGGATACCAGACTATTTACGCCGCCCAGTTTGTTAACGAATGGAACCACCTTGCCCGCGTGGGCATAATTTGCGCCATGTCCCTGGGAGGTGCGGCCTGTTCCACCACCGGCGCAATCAAGATGCTGCGCCTGGGGATAATTTTTAAGGCGCTGTTAGAGGACATAAAACGCATTATCCTTCCGGAGAGAGCAATTGTGGTGCAGAAATACCACCATATCAAGGAGATATTTCTGGAGGATAAACAGGTGCGGCTGGCGTTTTTAATCACCCTGGCATACTTTGCCCTTTATTGGTTTGGCGCGGTTGCCGGAAGCTGCTTCGGGTATCCTTTTATAGATTCTTTATTCGAATCTACCTCTGCCTCAGCCAACGTAGGATTATCCTGCGGGATTACTAACGCCGCTATGCCGGCTGCGCTTAAATACATCTACATCTTTCAGATGTGGGCGGGCCGTCTTGAGTTTATGTCTATATTTACTTTAATCGGGGTCTTTGTTGCGGTCATCAAAGGTAAGTAAGATGAGAAACCTGTTTAATGTTAAATGTGTAATGTTTAATGTAATTTTGCTTTACACATTACACTTTACACATTACACAGCGTTTGCCCAGCCGGTCAGCGCCCGAGAATTAATAGAGAATGCCCAGGCGTACGACGGTAAAACAATCGCCTATGCCGGCGAAGTTATCGGTGATATAATGCGGCGCGGCAATTTTGCCTGGATAAATGTAACCGACGGCGAAAAGGCAATCGGCGTATGGCTGGAGGGGCATTTATTGAAACAGGCAGATTTGCTGGCGGGCAGTTATCGCTCAACGGGCGATCTGATTGAGGTTATCGGAGTTTTTCACCGTGCCTGCCCCGAACACGGCGGTGACCTTGATATACATGCCTTCGAGATAGAGAAGATAGCCCCGGGCAGGCATAATCCCGAGGCATCCAGTTTTAATACAGGCAAGAGAAACGCCGCAGTTGTTTTATTGGGGGCACTAGGTTTGATATGGATATTGGCGCAGTTAAAATTCAAATAGAATCCGATTTCCAGAATATCGGTTCTGCCGTTTCCCTGGAGGAGCTCAGGCTGAAATACCTGGGGAGAAAAGGGATCATTGCGCAATTAACCGGTTCCATCCCCGGGCTAAAGAAAGAAGAAAGGGCTGCCTTCGGCCAGGCGGTCAACGCCTTAAAGAAGCGGGCAGTTTCCCTGATCGAGGAAAAAGAGAAATCGTTCGCCGATTCCTTGAACGGCGAGGGCGCTGTTTCAAGGCCAGCGGATATCGGCCTGCCGGGGATTACGCAGGAGCTGGGCCATCTGCATCCTTTGACCAGGGTCATCGATGAGATTTGCGCCATATTTATGAGGATCGGCTTTTCCGTCGTGGAAGGGCCGGAGATTGAAAGCGAATATAACAACTTTACCGCTTTAAATATCCCCCTGGAGCATCCTTCGCGGGACGCCTTTGATACCTTTTATTTAAATAATCGGCTATTGCTACGCAGCCATACTTCGCCTGTGCAGATAAGGGCGATGAAGGCGCATAAACCTCCGCTGGCGATAGTAGTCCCCGGCCGCGTATACCGTCCGGATGCCGTGGATGCCAGTCATTCCTTTATGTTCCATCAGATTGAAGGTTTTATGGTGGATAAGAGCATAAAATTTTCCGATTTGAAGGGGGCCTTAGAGATTCTTGCCAAAGCGGTTTTTGGGCAGGAGATTAAAATGCGTTTCCGGCCGCATTTCTTTCCTTTTACCGAGCCCTCGGCAGAAGTAGATATCCGTTGCATTATCTGCAACGGCAAAGGCTGTTCTGTCTGCGGCAGGAAGGGGTGGCTGGAGATATTGGGCGCGGGCATGATACATCCGGCCGTCTTTAAGCACGTCGGTTACGACCCCAAGAAATATACGGGTTTTGCCTTTGGCTTAGGGATTGAAAGAATCGCCATGCTCAAATACGGCATTAACGATATTAGATTATTTTTTGAGAATGATTTAAGATTTTTGAGGCAGTTCTAAGCATGAAAGTAACCTATAATTGGTTGAAGGAGTTTGTAAGGATCGATCTGGCGGCAGAGGCGCTTGCTGAGAGGCTGACCATGGCAGGGCTGGAGGTGGTTGCGCTCCAAAAGCAGGCAGGAGATTTTGTCTTTGAGATAGAGGTGACCTCTAACCGCCCGGATTGTTTAAGCATTATCGGCATCGCAAGAGAAGTGGCGGCAATTACTAATAAGAAAATTCGAGCGTATAGCGTAGAGCGTAGAGCGCATAGTAAAGGTCGCCTATACGCTAAACGCTATCCGCTAAACGCTAACATATTAAAAATAAATATTGAGGACAAAAAAGGCTGTCCTTTATACACCGCAAAGATAATCAAAGATGTAAAAGTGGGGCCTTCGCCTGCCTGGCTTAAAGAAAGGCTGGAGCTCGTCGGTTGCCGCAGCATAAACAACGTTGTGGATATCACTAATTACCTTTTGTTTGAGAGGGGCCAGCCTTTACATGCCTTTGATTTAGACAGATTAGCTCAAAACGCGGCGGCAGAGATATATGTACGCCGGGCAAAAGAGCAGGAAAAGATCGTTACCATCGACGGAGAGGAGCGGCTGCTGGATAAGGGCATCCTGGTTATTGCAGATAAAGGAGGGCCGGTAGCAATCGCAGGCATCATGGGCGGTAACGACACGCAAGTATCCGACGGCACAAGGAACATCCTTTTAGAGGCAGCGGTATTTAATCCCATAACCGTGCGTCAGGCAAGGCAAAAGCTAAAGCTAGAGAGTGATTCGGCGTACAGGTTTGAACGAGGCATTGATTGGGGGGCGGTTGGGCCTGCCTCCGCTTGCGCGGCAGAATTAATCCGCACCTTGGCGCAGGGAGAATGTATTTTGGCAAAGAGTTCGGGCCAGGCCAGGGCGAAGCAAAAGAGCATCCGCCTGAGCGTAGCGGATACGAATAAGATTTTGGGAACCAAGATCTCCCCCGCCAGGATAAAGAAGATTTTAATCGGCCTGGGGTTTAAAGTAGCAGCCACTGGCAGGGATAGCTTTATAGCCGGAGTTCCTTCGCACAGGCAGGATATCAAGGCACAGATAGATCTGGTTGAGGAGACAGCCCGGATACACGGCTTTGATAAAATCCCTACCACCCTGCCGCTTTTAGTGCCGCATTCACTCCGCCCGGGAAAAAGGGAGCTGGTCTCTGCGCTAAAGAACATGCTTGCCGGACTGGGATTGAGCGAGGCAATTACCTACGGACTAGTTGATAAGGAATTATTGAATGGTTTTATGCTGCCGGATGAGCCTGAGCCGATCGGAATCTTGAATCCGCTTAGCAGGGAACAGGAGGTTTTGAGGCCGCATCTTGTACCGAGTATTGCCGCGCGCATTGGCTATAACCTTAATCACCAGCAGGAGTACGTGAATATTTTTGAGCTGGCAAAGGTATTTTCTTCTTCCGCCTCCGGGCCAAAAGAAGAGTTAATGTTGGGCATAGCCCTCTGCGGGACAAAGGCGCATCTTTTGGGCCAGGGCCTGGTTAAGGAAAGATTCGGGCTTCTGCATTTAAAAGGGATAGTTGAGGTATTATTCGAGAGGCTGGGAGTGGGTAGCTGCGCTTTTCATGCCAAAGAAAATGCTGCTTCGATCGGCATCTATGCCGGCACGGAGAGAACAGGCGAAATTTTTATTTTACGCAAGGAGCTTTTAGAGAGGTTGGATATCAAGAATAAAGAAGTGGTTGCCGCCGAACTTTATTTAGACAGGCTCCTTGCCCACGCCAGGCCGGCAAAGACCTTTGTCGCGCCCCCCAAATATCCGGGAATCACCAGGGATATAAGCGTGGTATTGAGCAGGGAGGTTCCGATAAAGAAGGTGTTGGAGGCGGCGCTGGAGAGAGGCCGGCCGCTTCTCTGCAGTATGAAGGTCGCGGATTATTACCGGGGCAGCCAGATCCCTCCCGGCAATATCGGCCTGACCATCTCCTGTTTTTATCGTTCCGGCGAACGCACACTCAGCGACGCAGAGGTTAACCCCGTCCATAGCCTGATCTGCAGGCTGCTGGAAGAAGTTTTTAGCGCCAAGTTGCGCTAAGGGGCAGGGGCATACGCGTACAGGCAGGTTTTTAGCAGCTATTGAATTTAATGATAATCTGTGCTATACTTTTTATGTAGCAAAAATTACGGTTCTTTTAGATATCCCTGCGGTGCGCGTTGGAAGCCCGATAATTATTGAACCAACACCAATAATAAGGGAGCCCACAATTCCCTGGCGTTTCGGCGTCCGGGAGAGGGCCCCACTTGAAGCCAAATCGGTTCAGATTTTCGCTCTGACGGCACTCTGCGGGGATTTTTTATTGAGCACTTGACTTATGGAGTCCGCCACAGAACTTTGGCGGACGACGTAAGTCAATGTGCGAAATAATCCTGAGTCCTGAGCGAAACGAAGGACGAAGGATCTCATATCAATGGATTTATTTAACGAAAAGCCCTCCGACTCCAAAGACCTTCCCCTTGCCTTGCGTATGCGGCCGGTAACCCTGGCTGAATTTGCCGGACAAAAGCACCTTTTAGGCCCGGGTAAACTGCTGCGTCGCGCCATCGAAGCCGACCGGATAAGTTCACTGATATTATACGGCCCGCCTGGAGTAGGCAAGACCTCCCTGGCCTGGTGTATTGCCAATGTAAGCCAAGCTTATTACGTCCCGATAAATGCCACTACCTCGAATGTAGAGGAGCTGAGGCGGATTATCAATACTGCCAAAGTGAAGAGCTCAAGCAATAATAAAAGAACAATCCTCTTTATCGACGAAATCCACCGTTTTAACAAGGCCCAGCAGGATGTGCTCCTGCCTGATGTGGAGGCGGGCAACCCGGTGTTAATCGGCGCCACCGTCCACAACCCCTATTTTTCTATTGCCTCTCCGCTTTTATCGAGGTCGCTGGTCTGCGAATTAAAGACTTTGGATACGGCGGATATTTTAAAGATACTAAACAGCGCCCTCACCGACAAAAACAGGGGGCTGGGAAACTTCAGGGTCAAAATTGACAAAAAGGCGCTGGAACACCTGGCCAAGACCTGCGAAGGCGATGCGCGCCGGGCTTTAAATGCCCTTGAGGTAGGGGTGTTGACCACGCCTGCCGGCGCAGAAGGAGTGATTAATTTTGATTTAGCGGTTGCAGCGGAGTCAATACAAAAAAAGGCGGTTCTTTATGACCGGGATGAGGACGGCCACTATGATACTGCCTCGGCTTTTATAAAATCAATGCGCGGCTCTGACCCGGACAGCGCTTTATACTGGATGGCCAAGATGCTTTATGCAGGAGAGGACCCGCGTTTTATCGCCCGCCGGGTTTGTATTCTGGCCGCGGAGGACGTAGGTAATGCCGATCCGCTTGCCCTGGTCTTAGCAAATGCGGCGGTGCAGATTTGCGAATTTGTGGGCATGCCGGAGGCAAGGATCCCTCTGGCCCAGGCGGTAATTTATGTTTCCTGCGCCCCCAAATCAAACGCAAGTTACCTGGCAATTGAGAAGGCCTATCAGGATGTAGAGCAAAAAAAGGTCCAGGAGGTGCCGGACCATCTTAAGGATGCTTCTTATCAAGGGGCAGAAGAGCTGGGCCACGGCAAGGGGTATAAATATGCCCATGATTACCCGGGCCATTATGTGAAACAGAAATACACCGGGAAGGCGGTACGTTATTACGAGCCTACGGAGATCGGCTTTGAGGCCAAGATTAAAGAGAGGATGCAGAAGCTGCGGGATTCTCATCAGAAAAAGAAACAGGCCTGAATAATGCTATGAATATAATTTTTCAGATACTGGTTTTTTCGGGCATATTTATGGTGGCCTATGCCCTGTACGGCATCTTCTCCGGCGGCGGCGCACAGCCCGGGAAATCCGGCCCTGACCCCCGGGAGCAGAAGACCCGGCGGCTGGAGGCAGAGGTCCGCTCTAAAGAATTAGAACTAAGCCGGGTAAAGAGCGATTACGTCAACATTCATAAAGCATTTGAGGCGGCGAAGGTGAAAGAACCAAAACTAAAGGAGGAGTTGACCAGAAGAGAGGATTGGGTTGCCAAGTCCGACCAGATGCTGGATAAAGTCAGGGCGGAGAACTCCCAGCTGCGCGATAAATTTCTCGAGCAGGAAAGAAAGCTGCAGGAGGAGTTTACCAAGAATATAAATCTGACCCGGGAAATAAACGAGTTAAAAGAGGGGTTGCAGGATCATAGTCAGGAGAAAAAGAGCATAGCCGAGCAGGTTGAGATCCAGAAGCACCAGCTGGAAAAATATGCCCAGGAGATAAAGGCGCACCTGGAGACGATCAGAGAGTTCAAAAAAAAAGAGGAAAACAGCGAGTGGATTCCAAAGGCAGAATTCAATAAGTTAAACCAGGAGTACACGGAATTAGAAGAGGAGCTGGAGCAAAGGGAGAAGAAGCTGGAGCTCTACGCGGAAGAGCTGGTGTTATTGAAGAGCCAGCTGAGCAAGAAGGCCAAGGAGCCGCCCAAACCAGCACAACCTCCTGCGGAAGAAGTTGAGGCAAAGGCCGTCGAAGAGAAGCCGCAACCGGAGCCGCCGCCGCAGCCACCCGAGGCCAAGCCGCCGGAGCAGAAACAGCCGGAGCCGCAGCCAAAACAGGCGCCAGCTGAGGAAACAGCAGGGAAGGCGCAGGAGGAAAAACCCCGGATACCGCCGTCCATTGATATGCAGAAGGTCAGAAATATAGGTATCATTGCGCATATCGATGCCGGCAAAACTACCCTGACGGAGCGGATTTTATTTTATACCGGCCGTTCCCACAAGATAGGGGAGGTTCACGATGGCAAGGCGCAGATGGACTGGATGAAGCAGGAGCAGGAAAGGGGCATTACCATCACCGCTGCGGCCACTACCTGTTTCTGGAAGGAGCACAGGATTTCCATTATCGATACGCCGGGGCATGTGGATTTTACGGTCGAGGTCGAACGTTCCTTACGAGTTCTCGACGGAGCAATAGTGGTCTTCTGTGCCGTCGGAGGGGTGGAGCCGCAGTCGGAAACCGTGTGGCACCAGTCAAATAAATACAACGTGCCCAAAATAGCATTTATCAATAAGATGGACAGGGTGGGTGCGGATTTTTTCGCGGTTTTAGCGGACATTGAGCAGGAGCTCGGCGGCAACACACTAGCGCTCCAGATCCCTATCGGTGCAGAAGGCGGTTTTAAAGGGGTGATTGACCTCATAGAGATGAAGGCCTACATATACGACGAGGGCTCTCAGGGTAAAGAGTTTAGCGTCGCAGATATCCCCGCAGATTGTAAAGAGCAGGCCGATAAGTACCGGCATCTGCTGCTGGAAAAGGCTGTTGTCCTTGACGAAGCCCTGACTAAAAAATACCTGGAGTCGCAGGGTTCGATTACACAGGAGGAGTTAATAAAAGCGCTGCGCCGCGGCACTATCGCCAACAGGGCAGTCCCTGTGTTGTGCGGGGCGGCCTTTAAAAATAAAGGGATACAGAAACTGCTTGACGCGGTAAATTTATACCTGCCCTCGCCGTCGGATTTAGCCTCGGTTTGCGGCAATGAACCCGGCAGCCCCGATAAACAGATACAACGCAGGCCCGATATAAACGAACCCTTTTCCGGGGTTGCTTTTAAACTACAGGCTGACCAGCATATTGGTAAGCTGGTTTATGTAAGGGTTTATTCCGGGTTCCTGAATACCGGTTCTTATGTGCTTAATGCCAGCAGGGATAAAAAAGAAAGGGTGGGCAGGCTGGTGCAGGTTCATGCCGACCAGAAGGAAAATATTGAGTGCGCATTCGCCGGAGATATTGTGGCGGTGATCGGGCTTACCGATACCATAACCGGCGATACGCTTTCCAGCATGGACAACCCGATTATTCTGGAGGCGATAGAATTTCCGGTACCCGTGGTTTCGCTTAGTATCAGCCCGAAGAGCCGTGCAGACCAGGATAAGCTCGGTAAGGGTTTAGCCAAACTGACGCAGGAGGACCCCACATTTATTGTGGAGACCGATGAGGAGACAAAGGAAACCGTGCTTACCGGCATGGGCGAGCTGCATCTGGAAATTATCGTGGACAGGCTTAAGCAGGAGTTCGGTGTCGAGGCAAACGTAAGCCAGCCGAAGGTGGCCTACCGTGAGACCATAAAGGCTAAGACATCCGGAGAGGGTAAATATATCAAACAGTCCGGCGGCAGGGGCCAATATGGCCATGTGGTAATGGAGATTGCCCCTAGCGGCGCAGGAGAGGGATTTGAATTTATAGATAAGATCAAAGGAGGCGCGATTCCGAAATCATTTATCCCGGCGGTGGAAAAGGGCGTGATAGAGGCGATGCAAAAGGGCGTTTATGCCGGCTATCCCGTAGTGGACCTTAAGGTAAGCCTGATTGACGGTTCATATCATGAAGTAGACTCTTCTGAGCTTGCTTTCAAGATGGCTGCGATATTGGGATTCAAGGAGATCTTTCTGAAAGCCGAGCCGGCACTCCTTGAGCCCTATATGTCCCTTAAGGTCAATACCCCCGAGGAATATGTGAACAGTATCGTCGGCTACATCTGTTCCCGCCGGGGAAAGGTAATGAACATGGACACCAAAGGCAAACAAAAAATCATCTCCGCAGAGGTGCCCTTAGCGGAGATGTTCGGATACGCCACCAATATCCGCTCTTTAAGCAGCGGCCGTGCTAACGCCTCCATGGAATTCTCCAAGTACCTGCAAGTCCCCGCCGAAATCGCCGAAAAGATTGTTGCGGAGAAGAAGGAACGCGAAAAGAAGGAATAAGACCGACATATTTTGCTTGAGGTTGGCGGTAAAATGTGTTAGAATAATTTTCTAACAGGCGTTTAACTGATTATTATAACTTAAGTTATAATCGGCCAGGGCGAAAGATGATTATTACCGAAAAGAAGGCGCTTAAGGAGATATTAGAGAGCCTCAAAGAATATAAAAAAATATTCCTGGTGGGTTGCGGGGAGTGCGCGGCGACTGCCAAGACCGGCGGAGAGCCGGAGCTGGCCGCAATGAAGGCAGAGTTAGAAAAGCAGGGCAAAGTCGTGACCGGTACGTGTATGCCGGAGGCCCCCTGCGTAGCGGCTAAATTAAAGGCCGAGTTAGCCAGGAATATGAAAGCGTTAAGAGAATGCGAAGCGGTCTTGGTTTTGGCCTGCGGCCTGGGGGTACAGTCGGTAAAGGATAACGACAGATTATCGCTTACGGTCCTGCCCGCCTTAAATACCGTCTTCGGGGCAGTAATGGATGCGCAGGGCGATTTCTATGAAAAGTGCTCTCTCTGCGGCGAGTGCGTCTTGAGCATTACCGCCGGGATCTGCCCGATTACTCTTTGCTCCAAGGGGTTATTAAACGGGCCTTGCGGCGGCGTAGATAAAGGCAAGTGCGAAGTGGACAAAGACAAAGACTGTGCCTGGGTTTTAATTTACAAAGAATTGGAAAAGAAAAATAAAATCGGGAAAATAAAAGAAATTCAGCCGGCAAAGGATTTTAAGAAGACGACCCGGCCGCATAAACTGGTAATGAATAAATAAGATGGCAGAGCAGCTTCCCTACAGCGAAAAGGTAATGCAGCACTTCAAGAATCCCAAAAACGTCGGCGAGATTACCGACGCCAGCGGCATCGGCACCGTCGGGAATCCCGTCTGCGGCGACGTGCTTAAGCTCTACATTAAAGTAGAGAACGATGTAATCGTGGATGCCAGGTTTAAAACTTTCGGCTGTGGCGCCGCTATCGCGACGAGTTCCATGGTCACGGAGATGGTCAAAGGAAAGACCGTTGGAGAGGCGTTGAAGATTTCCAACCGGGCAGTGGCTGAGGCCTTAGGGGGGCTGCCGCCGATCAAAATGCACTGTTCGGTGCTGGCAGAGGATGCCCTGCGCTCTGCCCTGAAGGATTATTATCTAAAGCAGGGTAAAGAGCCGCCGTTTAAAGACAAACCGCACGCACACGATGAGCATTAATGCCGGGTTGACAAAGCAGGAGATCCGTAGTAGAATTTCCTTAAAGCTAAAGACACAGAAGGAGGAGGAGAGAAAACAAAAAAGCAGGGTCATAACAGAGAAACTTCTCAGGACAAAGGTTTTTAAAAAGGCAAAGATATTAATGTGTTACATCGCGTTAAAAGGCGAGGTAGATACGAAAGCAATGATTAAGGAAGCCAGAAGAGCGGGCAAGGTAGTTACGGTTCCGGTTTGCAAAAAAGACAGGGCGGCAATGCTGCCCTGTATATTAGACGATAAAGCTGGGTTGAAAAGAGGCCCTTACGGCGTAGTTGAGCCGGCGGTCAAGGCGCACGTTGCCTTAAAAGACATAGATCTCGTGATAGTGCCAGGAGTCGCTTTTGACAAAAAAGGAAACCGTCTGGGCCGGGGAAAGGGTTTTTACGACCGTTTCTTAAAGCAAATCAATGGCCGCACAGAGACCATCGGCCTGGCTTTTCGTTACCAAATCCTGCCTTCCTTACCTGCCTCAAGCCACGATGTAAGAGTCAAGAAGGTTATCTTTGCCTAGAGTCGATTCGTAAAGAGCTTAAGATTAAAACATCAGGGACTGCCGTTTACGCTTAACCGTTCTAGTCATTGCGTAAATTGCCTGTTCATTGAAGGAGGTTAATCCAGCGATGATAAATATAATTATATTCGGGGCAATTGCTTTGATTGCCGCCTGCTCAGGTTATTTCCTGAGGAAACATATGGCGGAAAGAAAAATTCAGGATGCCGAAACCCAGGCCAGGCAGATTATCGAGCAGGCCAAAAAAGAGATCCAGGACAGGCGCAGGGAAGTGGACCTGGAGGCAAAGGACCTTCTTTACAGGATGCGCCAGGATTTTGAGCGGGAGACCAAAGACCGGCGGCTGGAACTCTCAGGGATGGAGAAAAGACTCTCCCACAAGGAAGAAAATATCAACCGCCGGCTGGATCTTCTGGAAAACAAAGAAAAGGAAATTGAGGCCAAACTGGAGAATGTCAAAAGACAGGAGGATTCCCTTAAGGCAAAGGATAACCAGCTGCATCTTTTGATTGCCGAAGAAAAGGAGCGGCTGCAAAAAATATCTTCTTTGTCTGCGGAAGAGGCAAAACAGATCCTGCTTAGCCGGATTAACGAAGAATTAAACGTTGAAAAGTCCATACTCATTAAAAGGCAGGAAGAGGATTTGCGCAGCACTGTCGATAAGAAGGCAAGAGAGGTAATCAGCCTGGCGATCCAGAAATGCGCCGCAGAACATACCGTTGAGTCAACGGTGAGCGTGGTTACGCTGCCCAACGATGAGATGAAGGGCAGGGTGATCGGAAGGGAGGGCAGGAATATCCGCGCCCTTGAGATGGCTACGGGGGTGGATGTGATTATAGACGATACCCCCGAGGCAGTGACCCTTTCGGCCTTTGATACGGTACGCAGGGAGATTGCGCGGCTAAGTTTGGAAAAGCTTATTTCCGACGGCAGGATCCACCCGGGAAGGATTGAAGAGGTGGTTGAAAAGACCAAGAAAGAGATGGAGGAGAAGATCCGCGAAGAGGGCGAGAAGGTGGTGTTTGAGATCGGCATCAGCGGACTGCATCCGGAACTGATAAAGCTTTTGGGGAGGCTCAGATACCGCACCAGTTTCGGCCAGAATGCGCTGCAGCACTCAAAGGAAGTCTCCTTTCTTCTGGGGGGAATGGCCTCTGAGCTTAAGCTGGATTTTAAACTCGGCCGGCGCATAGGATTGTTGCACGATATCGGAAAGGCCGTAGACCATCAGATAGAGGGTACGCACGCAAAAATCGGAGCGGAGCTGGCGAGAAAATATAATGAGTCGGCAGAGGTGGTTGCGGCAATTGAGGCGCACCACGAGGAGATTCCGCCCCAGAGCCTCTATGCGGTGATGGCTGTTGCTGCGGATGCGATAAGCGCTGCCCGGCCCGGGGCAAGGCGTGAAACACTTGAGACCTACATAAAGCGGCTGGAGAAGCTGGAGTCCATCGCCAATGTTTTCAAGGGCGTGGAAAAATCTTTTGCCATTCAGGCCGGACGGGAGATCCGTGTCATCGTCCAGCCCGAAAAAATTACTGATGCCGAAGCGATTAATCTTTCGCGGGAGATCCGCAAGAAAATAGAGGAGGGGATGGAGTATCCCGGACAGATTAAAGTGACAGTTATTAGAGAGACGCGAGCAATCGAGTATGCAAAATGAAGATACTATTTATCGGTGACATAGTAGGCAGTCCGGGCAGGGAGGCGGTAAGAAAACTCCTGCCCGTATTACAAAAAGAGCATAGCATTGATTTCGTGGTTGCCAATGCCGAGAATGTCGCAGGAGGCTCCGGTATCACCCGCAGCGTCGCGGATGAGTTGTTTGGCTACGGAGTGGATGTGCTTACCTCGGGGGACCATATCTGGAAGAAGAGGGAGATCTTTGATTTTATCGAAGAGGAACGCAGGATTTTACGGCCGGTAAATTTTCCGCCGGGCGCGCCCGGTTACGGATATGCCGTCTTCACCTTAAAGAACGGATTAAAGGCCGGGGTGATAAATGTCAACGGCAGGGTTTTTATGCAGCCGCTGGAATGCCCCTTCAGGACCACGCGCCAGGCCCAGGAGGCTTTATCTTCGCAGGTCAAAGTAATAATCGTAGATATGCATGCCGAAGCAACTTCGGAAAAAATAGCTTTAGGCTGGTATCTTGACGGCAGGGTTTCGGCGGTAATCGGCACACATACCCATGTACAGACTGCCGATGAAAGGATTTTACCCGCGGGGACAGCTTACCTTACGGATGCGGGTATGGCCGGGCCCTTTGATTCCGTAATCGGCAGAAGAATAGAGGATGTCCTGGCAAGGTTCCTCAGCTGCATCCCGCAGCGGTTTGAAGTTGCTCAAGATAACATCCAGCTGCAGGGGGCATTACTGGATATAGACGAAAAGACCGGCAAAGCCAACTCAATTATAAGAATACAAAAGAAATTAATCTAAATGTTAAATTTAAGCCAGAAGGCCCTAGTATGTTTTTTCTTGTTTATTATGGTCTTTGTCTGTGGACTGTGGACTGCTGGACGCTGTGGACTATTCGCCCAGGATGACAGCCTGGTAATTAATCTCGATGCTGCCTCTAATACCGTCCCCCTGCCAAAGGTATTCAGGCCCGGCGTTGATTTAAGCGGCCGGGGATTTCATCGCGACCCCGGCTGGCCGCAGGCGATGGCGGCCAAAGAGGCGGTGGATATCTGGCGGCAGGAGATCGGCTTCAGGGGGGTTTATCGGCTGCAATACAGCCTCTGGGAGATAAACCAGCTTTCCAAGGATAAAGAGGCGCAGACAGCGCTTCTTGGCAATTACGAAAGCATCATTAAGTCCATAAGCGATGCCGGAGGCATAGTCATTCTGGACATCTTTGGTACGCCGGCCGGTTTAGGCAAGGTCTTGGATAAAAAAAGCCCGCCCTGGAATCTGAAGGCATTTAAGGAGTTAATTAAGTCTACGGTCCGGGAGTTAAGCTGCGATAAAAAGTATAATGTCTGGTATGAAATATGGAATGCCCCGGATCTGGACGATTTCTTTTTAGGCAGAAAACAGGAGTATTTTAACCTTTACCGCGCGGTCGCAGAGGGCATAAAAGAGCTAAAGGCAGAGACCAAGATGCATATCCCGATAGGCGGGCCGGCAGTAAGCTGGTGGTTTCAGAATCTCGACGGCAATACTATCGTGACTCCCCAGAAAAGCCTGATCTACGAACTGATTAAATTCTGCTACCGCTACCGGCTGCCCCTGGATTTTATCAGCTGGCACGGATTTTCTACCGACCAGGCCGTAGAGAAGGAAAACACCGCTTATAAAAAGACCGCGGTCAAACTGATACGGGAGTGGCTTTCTTATTTTAAATTTGACAGGAATATACCTTTAATAGTCGACGAATGGAATTACGACCGCAGCGCCAATGTCCTGCCCGAGAGGAAGGAAAAATCTTATATCGCTGCCAGCTATATTCCTGCCCGCATCAAGAATATGTACGAGACAGGTATTGATTATCAGGTCTATTTTTGCCTGGAGGATTTTAAGAATAACAAAGAGGGCGTGGTGCGTAACGTCGGTATATTTAGCTTTGATCCGGAGTATTCAGGGTACCGGGGCAGCCCCAAGGCCACCTATAACGTCTTCAGGATGCTGGAGAATCTCGGGCCGGATATGTTTTTAACGAAATTCGAAGATGACTTCTGCGGGGTTATCGCCACCAGGAGAAAAGAGGGATTGGCGGTTATTATTTATAACTACATCGACCCGGAGATAGTTAATAACTATTTATCGCGCAACATCGCCACTTTAAAAAAGGCAGAAAGAAAAATCCTGCTCAACCTTATCAAACGCGAGACAATAGAAAAAATTTCCTCCGGCGAGATTGAGATTGCCGCTGTGCGCGCAACCAAAAAGATTAAGGCATTGCTCAAGAGGGCAAAGCAGTTATACGAGAAAGCCGCAAGGCTTAGTCTTTCAGCCCGCCGCATAAATTTAAATATCAATAACCTTACAAAAGGGGATTATACGTACCAGAGGTTTGCCGTAGATTCTTCCTGCAGCAGGGATTGTAAATTCGTCCCTCTGGAAGAAAAAGAAATAAATGCAGACGGATCTTATCAGGAGGCCCTGCAATTAACTCCCTATTCTGTGCAGATGATTATTCTTGAAAAGAAGCTATGAAGGATAACCCCCGGCATATCTATACCGTCTCCCAACTCACCCAGGATATAAAATTAATTCTGGAAAACACCTTCGAGCAGGTCTGGGTGGAGGGGGAGGTTTCTAATTTTAAAGCTGATGCCAAAGGTCACTTCTACTTTTCTTTAAAAGACGAAGGGGCAGTTTTGCCCGCGGCGATGTTCCGGCAGGCAAACAAAGAGGTCAGGTTTAAGATTGAAGACGGCTTAAAGGCAATCTGTTTCGGCAGGATAGATGTTTATCCGCCGCATGGAAAATATAAGCTGAATATCGGAAAGATTGAGCCTAAGGGCATAGGCAGCCAGCAACTGGCCTTTGAACAGCTGAAGAAAAAACTTTTCCAAGAAGGCTTATTTGACCCTGCCCATAAAAGAGAGCTTCCGCTGATGCCTTTTTCCGTCGGAATCGTCACTTCGGCTTCGGGGGCGGCGGTAAGAGATATCCTGCAGATATTAAAGAAGGGTGCGGCCTGTGTGGACGTGCTTATACGCTCGGTGCGCGTGCAGGGTGAATTCGCCGCAAGGGAGGTTGCCGACGGAATTGCCGAGTTGAACCAGTTTAAAAATGTGGATCTGATTATCGTCAGCCGGGGCGGCGGCAGCAGCGAGGAGCTTATGCCTTTCAATGAAGAGGCAGTGGCCAGGGCGGTATATAATTCGGCCATACCGGTTATTTCAGCGGTGGGCCATCAGATTAATATTACCCTTGCTGATATGGTGGCGGATGTTTTTGTGGAAACCCCCTCTGCTGCGGCAAAGATAATTGTGGACAAAAAAAACTCGCTTTTGGCAGAACTCGACGGCTTAAAGCATCAACTGGCCTTTGCAGCATCTGCGGTTATCGGCCGGCTTAACAATACGCTGGTAGCCCTGCGGCACATGTTAAAAAGCCCTCAGGACCGCCTGCTCGAAAGGCAGCAGTTTCTCAACAGGCTCAACTTGGACTTAAGCAACAATATCCGGCATTATTTAAATATTGTCAGAGAGAGATCGGCTGCGCTCATAGAAAGGCTGGATGCACTCAGTCCCCTGGCGGTTTTATCCCGGGGCTACAGTTTAAGCATGCGCCTGCCCGAAGGTGAAATCATTAAAGACGCCTCGCAGATCAAGGCGGGGGATAAGGTCAGCACGACGCTGAGCAAGGGTTCTTTCGTAAGCGAGGTCCAGCAGATAAACAAAGACCAGGCCCGCCCCGATCAGGGCGGGCAGTAAGAAAGGATGGCTGCGATGAAGGAGAAACAGTCCTTTGAAGAGGAGATGAAGCGCCTGCATAATATAGTTGAGGAGTTGTCCGGCGGCAAACTCAACCTGGGGGAGTCGCTCAAGAAATACGAGGAGGGGGTTAAGCTTGCCCAGAGCTGCGCTGCTACTTTAAACGAGGCCCAGCGCAAAGTGGAGTTATTGATGAAGAAGGGCGACAAATTCGTTTTAGAGAAATTTGAGGATAACCCAGGCGAGGGGAAAGAGTAATGTTATTGGATAACATAAATTCGCCGCAGGATATAAAAAGATTGACCCCGGAACAACTTTCAGGATTGGCCGGGGAAATCAGACAGAGGATCATCGGGGCGGTCAGCCTTAACGGGGGCCACCTGGCTTCGAGTTTAGGGGCGGTAGAATTAATTATTGCTTTGCATTATTGCCTGGATACCCCTAAGGATAAGATAATCTTTGATGTGGGGCATCAGGCTTATGCCCATAAGATTTTGACCGGCAGGAACAAAGAGTTCTCCACTTTGCGTAACTATCAGGGTTTAAGCGGGTTCCCTTCGAAAGACGAATCTGACTATGATGTCTTCACCACCGGCCACAGTTCAAATGCGGTTTCATTAGCCCTTGGCCTTGCCTCGGCAAGGGATTATAATCTTTCCAGAGAGGAATATTTTAAAGTTGTGGCGGTAATCGGAGACGGCTCTTTAAGCGGAGGACTTTGTTTCGAAGGCCTCAACAACGCCGGCCATGCCAAAAAGGATCTGCTGGTTGTCCTGAATACCAACGAATTAAGCATTGCCCCTAATGTGGGGGCAATAAGCACTTATCTGAACAAGATTATCTCCCTGCCTATCTATAACCGTTTCAGGCAGTCTTTGGAGGGGTTCGTTAAATTACGCCTGCCCAAAGGAAGCCGCCTGATCAAGCTGGCCAATAAATTCGAGGAGGGGTTAAAAGGCCTGTTCATACCCGGGATGTTATTTGAGGAGTTAGGGTTCCGCTACTTCGGTCCCCTTGGCGGCAACGACCTGGGATTGTTAATCAGGACGTTAAAGAACATAAGCAATATCAAAGGCCCCCTGTTATTGCATGTAGTTACCAAAAAGGGCAAGGGCTATCTTCCGGCGGAAAATGACCCGGTAAGGTTCCACGGAACCCCTGCTTTCAATATAAATACAGGAGCCAGCCTGGCGCAGAGTAAATCCAGGGGGCAGGTCAGCTACACAGAAGTTTTTAGCAAAAAATTGCTGGCGCTGGCAAAAGAAAATAAAAAAATTGTGGCTATAACTGCGGCAATGCCTGAAGGCACTGGCCTGGATAAATTTCGCGATACATACCCGGAAAGATTTTTTGACGTCGGTATTGCCGAAGCCCATGCGCTGTGTTTTGCCGCGGGCTTAAGCAGAGAGGGGCTAAGGCCGCTAGTCGCCGTCTACTCCACCTTTTTACAGAGGGCTTACGACCAGCTCATCGAAGACGTGGCGCTGCAGCGGCTGCCCGTTGTTCTTGCCATTGACCGCGCCGGCATAGTAGGGGAGGACGGAGTAACCCACCAGGGTATTTTCGACATCTCTTTTTTAAGGAGCGTACCCGGTTTGGTGATCATGGCCCCAAAGGATGGGTTGGAGCTGGAGGAGATGCTTGAGTTTGCCTTTAAATTAGATACTGCAGTGGCGCTGCGTTATCCCAAATCCCTGTGCCCTGCTACGAAAGGAAGCTTTGGCCCCTTAGAATTAGGCAAAGCCGAAGAGTTAACCGAGGGCAAAGATTTTGCTATAGTTGCCCTGGGAAGTATGGTTATCCCTTCTTTTGAAGCGGTTAACCGGTTAAGAAAAGAGGGGATAACAGGCACGCTCATTAATGCACGCTTTGTAAAGCCGCTGGACGCCGGGTTATTCAAGCCCCTCGCAGAGAGGTTTAAATTTATATTTAGCGCCGAAGAGGGTGTTGTGGACGGCGGTTTCGGCAGCGCGCTTGGCGAGGCGATAAACAGGCCGGTAGTAAAAATAGGCCTGCCCTGCTCGTTTATAGAGCATGGAGCAAGGGAGTTGCTATTAGAAAAATATGGTCTCTCTGCCTCGGGCATCGCAGAAAAGATCAGAAATGTAATGTTAAAAGTGTAATCTGTAACGGAAATAATATGGCCAGGATAAGAATAGAGCGCGAGAAATGCAAGGGGTGCTTACTTTGTGTCAGCGCCTGCCCGAAGGGGCTAATCACTATAGATAAAAAGTTAAATGCCCGCGGCATAAAGCCGGTAAGATTTAAGACTGATTCTCTCTGCCTTGGTTGTTGTATGTGTGCATTTATCTGTCCTGATTGTTGTATAGAGGTGTATAAATAGCGCAAAGCTAAAAGATGGCTAAAACGAAGGTATTAATGACTGGCAATGAGGCGATTGCAGAAGGGGCTATTCAGGGTGGGTGCCGTTTTTATGCCGGGTATCCAATTACCCCCCAGAACGAATTAATCGCGTATATGGCAAGACATCTGCTGCCGGCAGGAGGGGTTTTTATACAGGCCGAGTCTGAGCTTGCCGCCATAAATATGGTATTTGCAGCCGCAGCCGCAGGCAGTAGGGCAATGACCTCGTCTTCCAGCCCGGGGATAAGCCTTAAGCAGGAGGGGATTTCTTATATTGCCGGAGCAGAATTGCCGGCGGTGATAGTAAACATTATGCGCGGCGGTCCTGGCCTGGGCAATATCTGGCCTGCGCAGTCGGATTATTTCCAGGCTACGCGCGGCGGCGGCCACGGGGATTACCGCTGCATAGTGCTGGCGCCTTCATCCGTGCAGGAGGCATATGATTTAATGGCGCTGGCCTTTGAACTTGCCGATAGATACCGTAATCCCGCGATAATATTAGGCGACGGCATGCTCGGGCAGATGATGGAGCCCCTTTCAGTCCACAGCCCACAGCCCACAGTCCACAGGAAAAAAAATATACTCCCGAACAAAAAATGGGCGTTGACAGGGTGTAAAGGGAGAAAACCCAACATCATAAAATCATTTTATATGAAAGAAGGGGACTTGGAAAAGTTTAACCTTCGCTTGCAGGAAAAATATAAAATAATTAAGCAAAAAGAACAGCGCTGCGATTCGCTATTTTTAGAGGATGCCCAAGTTATATTGGTCGCCTACGGGACAATGGCCAGAATCGCAAGGGGCGCAGTCACTAAATTAAGAGAGGACGGCAAGAAAATCGGCCTTATCCGGCCGGTAACGCTCTGGCCTTTTCCGGATAAGGTCTTTAAGCGATTAGCGATAAGCGATAAGCGATTAGCAATTTTAGTAATCGAGATGTCATATGGACAGATGCTGGATGATGTAAGGCTGGCGGTTAATTGCCAGGCGCCGGTTGAATTCCTCGGGCGCTCCGGAGGAGGGGTACCCTCGGAAGGCGAAATAATAAATAAAGTTCGTAAGCTCTTAAGAACCAGAGAACCTGAGAACTAAAATGAATAAGATATTTTCCCGTCCGAAATCATTACGGAATATTTCAACGCATTATTGCCCGGGTTGCGGCCACGGCATAGCCCACAGGCTTATCGCCGAAATAGTCGATGAACTGGGTATACGCCAGCGGGTCATCGGCATTGCACCCGTCGGGTGTGCGGTGATCGCATATGACTACTGGGATTTTGACTGTTGCGAAGCCGCGCACGGCAGGGCGCTGGCTGTTGCCACGGGGATAAAAAGAGTAAGGCCGCAAAATATCGTTTTTACCTATCAGGGGGACGGGGATTTGGCCGCCATCGGTACGAACGAGACTATACATGCGGCTAACCGCGGAGAGAATTTAACCGTAGTATTCATAAACAATGCGGTTTACGGCATGACCGGAGGGCAGATGGCGCCTACCACGTTGCTGGGGCAGAAGACCGCCACTACTCCGCGGGGAAGGAGTGCCGCTACAGAGGGTTGGCCGCTTAAAATTTCAGAGATGCTGGCTTTGCTACCGGGGGTAAAGTTTATTGAACGCACCTCCCTGCATTCGGTGCAGGAAGTTATCAAGACCAAGAGGGCCATAAAACAGGCATTCCAGAATCAGGTTGATAAAATCGGTTTTTCTTTGGTCGAGGTTTTATCTCCCTGTCCGACTTATCTGGGCCTCTCCCCCGTAGAGGCCTTAGAATGGATTCGTAAGACGATGATAAAGGAGTTCCCCTTGGGGAGGATTAAATGACAGAGCGCATTATAATAGCCGGAGCCGGCGGGCAGGGGATTATGCTGCTGGGAAAAGTCTTAAGCATGGCCGCGATGCGTAAGGGGAAATTTGTCACCTGGCTTCCTTCCTACGGCGCTGAGGTGCGCGGCGGCACCGCACACTGTATGGTGGTTATTTCCGATCAGGAAATCGGCTCTCCCTATATTGATAAGGCGGATACATTGATTGTCATGAATAAACCTTCGCTGACAAGATTCCAATCCAAGATAAAGGATAAAGGGCTGGTTTTGATTAATAGCTCTCTTATAGATAAATATCCCCGTGGCAATAGCCGCCTATTGCCCTGCCCGTTTAGCGAATTGGCGATGAAGCTGGGGAATATCAAAGTAGCCAATATGGTGGCGCTGGGCGCATTTTTATCACAGAGAAAGATTGTTGATTTAAAAGATATCTTTGGGGTTATTTCGGATATTGCCCCCGAGGACAAAAGGGGCTTAATAGAAGTTAATAAACGGGCTTTAGAGGAAGGGGCCAAATATGGTTCGCGTTAGATTCGCTCCGTCACCCACAGGCAGCCTGCATATCGGCGGTGCGCGCACATGTTTGTTTAACTGGCTTTACGCGCGGGCAAAAAAAGGCAGGTTTGTTTTAAGGATAGAGGACACCGATAAGCTGCGTTCGAAGAAGGAGTATCTGGATGAAATCTTGGATAGCCTCAACTGGCTCGGGCTTAAGTGGGACGAGATTTATTACCAGGGCCAGAGGTTTGCTCTCTACAGGGAATACGCCGAGAAACTGCTGAAATCCGGCGCTGCTTATATTGAAAGGTCAGAAGGGAACAAAGAGGCGGTGATCTTCAAGGTAAATCCGCAAAAGATCAAGATAAGGGATTTAATCCGCGGGGATATTGAATTTGAAGCAGAATCAATTAAGGACCAGGTGCTCATAAAATCCGACGGAACGCCTACCTATAATTTTGCCTGTGTAGTAGATGATGCCACCACGGATATCACGCATGTAATAAGGGGCGATGACCATATCTCCAATACCCCCAAGCAGGTCCTTTTATATAACGCCCTGGGGTTTGCTCTTCCGGAGTTTGCGCACCTGCCGTTAATATTGGGCAGCGAGGGCGGCAGGCTCTCTAAAAGAACAGGGGCGACAAGCATCGGCGATTACCGTAAAATGGGGTATTTGGCGCAGGCCCTGGTGAACTACCTTTTGCTGCTGAGCTGGTCGCCGGGGTCAAACCGCGAAATTATCGGCATCGATGAGGCAATGCAGATTTTTGATATCAAAGACGTCAATAAAACCGCAGCCACCTTTAATTTGGATAAGCTGAACTGGGTCAATAACCAGTATCTCAAAAAAGAGAATGCCCAGAAGCTTGCCGATGCCGTAATTCCCCTCTTAATTGAAAGACAATATATCCGCGAAGGGGATTTTGATAGGAATTATATAGTTGCGCTGCTAAAATTATTCCAGGCCCGGCTTGCCAGAATAAATGATTTCCTGGACTGGGCGGATTTCTTTTTTGTGGAGGATGTTCAGATAGACCCGCAGGCGCAAAAGAAGCATCTTGGCGCCGATTTATCCCGGGAATTCAGGATGTTCATCAACAGGCTGGATGGGCTTAAAGAATTTGAGCTGCAGACAATTGAAACCAGTTTCCGGGAGATGGTTAAAGAACTGGGCATAGAGGCAAAGGCGTTGATTCATCCTATCCGCGTCGCACTTACCGGCAAGACTGTCGGCCCCGGATTATTTGAGGTGATTTATTATTTGGGCCGGGAACGCACAAAACAAAGATTGATGAGATGGGTATCTTCCACCTGAATATATTATTCCTTCTGGGCCTGGCTTTATTCGGCGGGACTGTCGGCGGCCGTATCTTCCAGAAGCTGCGCATCCCGCAGGTTGTCGGATATATTGCGATAGGGATTATAATCGGAGAATCAGGGGTAAGGGTAGTTAACCGCGATATTATTACAGCGCTGCAGCCGTTTAATTATTTCGCTTTGGGCTTAATCGGCTTTATGGTCGGCGGAGAGTTGAAGAAAGAAATCTTTGCCAAATACGGCAAGCAGTTCATGACCATTTTATTATGCGAAGGCATCGCGCAATGAGCTTATGATCACGGCTAAAGAACGCGGGGTTAAAAACTTCCGCGTGCTAAACAAGCAGGAACTGAGTGGCGTATTAAAGAACATCGGTGATCAGAAAGCTGTTGACGCAATCGTAGCTGGTGCCGTTGCCAGATGGAAGTCCGGTTGGGGAAAGAAGAAGGCTAAGAATGAAAGTCAAAGCTGAACTTGATTTGAAGGTTGAAATGGGCGGTGCGTCGCATGACGGCACCGGCTGTCAGGGCTATCTTCCGGAAGGCACGCGGTATGAGGATATCGTCCGGGTCTTCGGCGGGCCCCATCTCGGCGCGTCACAGGATGGTAAGATCAAAGCGGAATGGGTCGGCAGGATCAACGGCCTTGTCTTTACGATTTATGACTACAAGTCGAAACTGGATCCGGAGCGCAACACCGACTGGCATATCGGCGGTAAGCAGAAGTTTGTCGCCGAGCTGGTGAATCTGTATTTCAAAGCACATCAATAAAAATTCAATCTCCCTTGCCCAACCTCTGCTGGCTTTATAGCTGGTGGAGGTTTTTTTCTTTCAATGGCAATGCTCATGTGATATAATGTGCAATAATGTTAAATGCTTCAATTTCATCAAATCTAATTCCGGAGGGGATTTAATGCTACTCAAAGGATATTTAACTGTGCGCCAGGTTGCCAAACAACTGGGATTAACCGAATACAGAATCCGGCAATTAATCCGGGAAAAGCAAATCCGGGCTACCAAAATCGGCCAGTGGCGAATAAAATTACAGGACTTGAAGGAATTTGTTAAGGAAAGGACAAATAAGTAGAGGGTTATTATGCCAATAAAAAAGATTATAATGTCTCAAGAAATGGCGGAAAAAATAGAGAGGCAAGATAAGCCTGTTTTTACAATTGCTATTCCAGTGGGTACAGCGCCTGCGGCTAGTGGCGATTATGTGTTGCATGAAGTAACCGAGAACTATCCAGATGTTATCCTATCGGCCAGCACAAGTAATGCCATCGCTTTTGTAGCGCAGGAAGGCCATAAGGAACGGATGAGATTAAAAGGTGTTAAACTCCACTTAGGTCTTCCTCCAAGTTGTGATTTTGAATGGGAAAAAGAGTAAATTATGGCAAAAGAAGCTAGAGCACGCATACGCATAAACAAATATCTTGAAGACGCCGGATGGCGGTTTTTTGACACAGATGCCGGATCCGCAAACATTTGTCTGGAGACAAATGTAAAAATTACCGAACAGGATCTCAGCGATCTTGGCGAGGATTTCGAAAAGACCAAAAATGGCTTCACCGATTATATCCTTTTAGATGATAAAGGTTTCCCTTTTGTGGTTTTAGAGGCAAAAAAAGAAGATAAAGATCCTTTAGCAGGAAAAGAGCAAGCTCGCAAATATGCAAAAAGTCTTAATGTTCGCTTTGTTATTCTTTCCAATGGTAACCTTCATTATTTCTGGGATATCGAAACAGGCAACCCGCATATTATTACCGCTTTTCCCACATGCGAATCATTGACTTTTAAGAAATCTTTTAAGCCTAATACGGATAATTTGGCTCGTGAATATGTTGACTCGGATTACGTCGCGATTACTCAAAAACCGGATTATAAGAGTGACCCCAACTGGATGGATGAGGAAAGGCGGAACGATTTCATCAGCGATAACAATCTTAAGTTTTTAAGGGACTATCAGATAAATGCCATTAAATCTTTGCAGGATGCTGTAAAAGAAAATAAAAGCCGATTTTTATTTGAAATGGCAACAGGTACAGGAAAAACTCTTGTCGCGGCAGGTGTTATCAAATTATTCTTACGAACAGGAAACGCCAAACGGGTGCTTTTCCTGGTTGACAGATTAGAATTAGAGGATCAGGCCTGGAAGAATTTTGTAAAATATCTTAAGAACGATTATAAATCAGTCATCTACAAAGAAAACCGTGACGACTGGAAGAAAGCTGAAATCGTTGTATCCACTGTTCAGTCGTTTCTTTTTAATAATAAGTACAAGGATTTATTTTCTCCGACTGACTTTGATTTGGTTATATCAGATGAAGCGCATAGGTCAATAGGGGGAAACAGTCGGGTGGTTTTTGAGTATTTTACCGGTTATAAATTAGGGCTTACCGCGACTCCAAAAGATTATCTGAAAAAGATTGATGAAAAAGACTTGGCAGAAAGAGACCCGCGCAAATTAGAAAGACGTCAGTTGCTGGATACTTATAAGACTTTTGGATGTGAAGCAAGCAGTCCAACCTTTAGATATACTCTTTTGGATGGAGTAAAAGACGACTATCTTGTAAATCCTATTGTTGTAGATGCCAGAACGGATATAACAACCGAATTACTTTCAGAGATGGGCTATTCCGTGCTAATAGAAAACGAAGAAGGTCAGGAAGAGGAAAAAATATACTTTCAAAAGGATTTTGAACGAAAGTTTTTCTCAGAAAAGACTAATGGGACATTGTGCAAGACCTTTTTAGAAAAAGCATTAAAGGACCCTTTAACTGGCGAGATTGGTAAAAGTATTATTTTTTGCGTTAGCCAAAATCACGCTTCGAAAATTACACAGATCCTCAATGAACTGGCACACAAGCTTTATCCGGGTAAATATAATTCTGATTTTGCGGTGCAGGTAACATCTTCTGTTGACAGCGCACAGCAGATGACAATCAATTTTTCAAATAATAATCTCAATGGCCATTCAGTTTTTAAACCGGGGTATATTTCCAGTAAAACTCGGGTATGTGTTACCGTAGGGATGATGACAACGGGTTATGACTGTGAAGATATTTTAAATTTATGCCTGATGCGACCTATCTTTTCCCCGCAAAATTTTATTCAAATGAAGGGTCGGGGAACCAGGAAGTATGATTTTGTTTATAGAGAGAAAGATGAACTGGGGAAGGTAGAAAAATATGTAGTTAAAAAGGAGCGGTTTAAACTTTTTGATTTCTTTGCTAATTGCGAATATTTTGAAGAAAAATTTAATTATGATGAAGTGATAGAACTGCCGCCGGAAACCGGAGACGGCCCTGGGCCGCCTCCACCGCCACCTCCGCCGTCAGACGAATATGAAAGTACCCGGTTGGATCCCTTAAAGGAATTTGCCGAGACATCTATCGGCCTTGAGGGCATGAAAATCGACAGGAAGTTTTTTGAGAAATTTGAAGAGGTTATTAAAGGCAACGAGTATGTTAAAGATAAAATTTACGAAGGTAAATACGAAGAAGCTGAGAGCTACATCAGGAAAGAGGTTTTTGATAAACCGGAAGAATACTTTAACCTTGATAAACTCCGCAAATCCGTTAAACTTGACCGTCGTTTAAGCCTGAGAGAGATACTTGAGAAAGTCTTTGGGCGGATTAAGAAGTTTAAAACAAAGGATGATCTGCTTGAGGAAGAGATAGAAAAATTCATTTCTCTCTATCATCCTGAAAATAAGTTCATCCATATCATACGCCAATTTATGAAAGCGTATATTCTAGACGTTGAATTACGTGAAATTTTAAATTCGCAGGAGTATGGAAGACTTGAGACTAACCCCGGTTTTACAATGAAGGATCTAAAAGAGTTAGATGGCTGGAAAGATCCGGTTGTTGAGTACATAAAAGATTATGTGCCATTAAATGCTTTTGTGGCTTAAAGGAAAATAGAGATATGTTGACAAATGGAACAAAAAAACTGATTGATACGGCAAGGGATATCCTTGTCGGCAAATTGCCTGATCCCAAGTCGCAGGTTGAGCAGATCACGATTGCCCTAATCTATAAGTTCATGGATGATATGGATAAGCAGTCTGAGGAACTTGGCGGCAAGGCAAAATTTTTTACCGGTGAATATGTGAAATATGCCTGGAGTAAAATATTTGATCCTCGGGTGAGCGGTCATGAGCTTGTTGGTTTGTACGGTGAAGCTATTCAGAGGATGAACCATAATCCAAATATCCCGCAATTATTCAGAAATATTTTTAAAAATGCCTATCTTCCCTACCGCGACCCGGAGACCTTAAAAAGTTTCCTCAAAGCTATCGGAGAGTTTGAGTATGATCATAGTGAAAAATTGGGGGATGCCTTTGAGTATTTGCTTTCTGTGATGGGCTCGCAGGGAGATGCCGGTCAGTTCAGGACGCCCAGGCACATCATTGACTTTATGGTAGAGGTAGTTGCACCCTGTAAAAACGAAACAATCCTTGACCCAGCCTGTGGCACTGCCGGGTTTCTTATATCTTCATACAAGCATATTTTAGAAAAAAACAGAAAAGATGGCAGAATACATTTAACGCATGATCAAAAGAAAAGGCTCATTGGAAATTTCTCAGGTTATGATATCTCACCGGATATGGTCAGGCTGTCTTTAGCCAATATGTATTTACATGGATTTCAGAACCCGAAAATCTATGAATATGACACATTAACCTCGGAAGAAAAATGGCAGGAAGTGTTTGACGTAATATTAGCAAATCCTCCGTTTATGAGTCCGAAAGGCGGGATAAGGCCGCATAAGAGGTTTAGTGTACAATCAAAACGATCAGAGGTTTTGTTTGTTGATTATATGGCTGAACATTTAAACCCAAACGGGCGCGCGGGAATTATTGTACCCGAAGGGATTATTTTTCAGTCAGGCACAGCGTATAAAAAATTGCGGAAAATGTTAATCGAACACTCTCTTTACGCTGTTGTGTCTTTGCCCGCTGGCGTGTTCAATCCTTACTCCGGCGTTAAAACTTCTATATTGATGCTGGATAAAAGTTTGGCAAAGAAATCAGATAGGATCTTATTTGTAAAGGTTAGTAATGACGGGCATGGTCTTGGAGCCCAGAGACGCGAGATAAAAGAAAACGATCTCCCGTTGGCTTTGACAATCATAAAGAAATATAAGCAGAGCATGACCACGGGAAGTGAATGTAAATTTACAGTCGAAGAAGCAAAGATCAGCACATTGATTGAGAAGGAGAAAATCGCCGCAAGTGGTGATTATAACCTGAGTGGGGATGTGTATAAAAAAGCACTTGTTTATAGCGGAAAATGGAATTTTGTGGATTTGGGAGATGTTTGTGAAATAAAAACAGGAAAAAAAGATGTTAATCAGGGCAACCCCAACGGGGAGTACCCATTTTTTACATGTGCAAAAGAACACACTTTTAGTGACGAATATTCTTTTGACACAGAAGCTCTTTTAGTTGCCGGAAATGGCGATGTTGGTGCCGTGCAGTATTACAAAGGTAAATTTGAAGCATATCAAAGAACATATGTTCTTTCTGAGTTCAAAGGGGCTACGGCAAGGTATCTCTTTTTTGTGCTAGAATCAACTTTGAAAGAAACGGTGTCAAAACAGAAACTCGGCAATACGATGCCTTATATAAAGCTCGGCATGTTGAAAAACTATAAGATTCCCCTCCCGCCCATAGAAGTTCAGGAAGAAATTGTTGCCGGATTAGACAGCTACCAGAAAATAATCGACGGCGCGCGTCAGGTTGTCGAAAACTACCGTCCGCATATTAATATCGATCCGGATTGGCCGGTGGTGGAGATAGGAGATGCCCCGACTGAAATCATAGATGGCGACCGTGGCGTTAATTACCCTAAACATAATGAGTTTTTCGAAAAAGGGCATTGTGTATTTTTGAATACAAAAAATGTTCTTGATAATGGTTTTTGTTTTGATGAAGTTATGTTTATTTCAGAGGAAAAGGATAAAAAGCTCAGAAAAGGGAAGTTGAAAAAGCGGGACGTTATTTTAACTACACGAGGGACGGTAGGCAATACAGGGATATTTGATGATAAAGTTCCGTTTGATAACATAAGGATTAATTCTGGGATGCTTATATTTAGGCCAGATGAAACAAAAATTTTGTCTGAATATTTATTTTATTTTTTTCAATCAGAGAATGCAAAGAGTCAAATTAAAATTATTATATCTGGAAGCGCCCAACCACAACTACCTATTAGGAATTTAAGACATATAAAAATACCCTTACCAAATATTAAGGTTCAAAAAGAGATTATTCAAATAATCCAAAAAGAATTATCTATGATCGAGAGCAGCAAACGACTTATTGAAAGTTTCGAACAAAAAACCAAAGACCGTATTTCAAAAGTCTGGGGTAAATAACGCATGACCACAAAAAAGGACATATTAGGACTCCACAAAAAACAATTAGCTTTGGATATTGATGTAATACGTTTAGCGATACAGCATAAAGCGGTAAAAGGATCAGAGGCAGAAAGTGCTTTTAAGCGTTTATTAAGAAAACATCTCCCCCAGAGATATAATCTATTGTCAGGCTTTGTGGTAAATGCTGACAGGATTTCGCGCCAGCATGATATTATCGTGTATGATGATTTTATGAATGCCCCAATGTTTTTGGGAGATAGTTCTGGACTGTTTCTGGGTGGTTCGGTTTATGGAGTTGTGGAGGTAACTATTGCCCGATTAAATACGGCTAAGTTGAAGGATGATTTAGGAAAGATTGCTCAATTGAGAAAAATATTTCCCGAGAACAAGGTCCCATTCCAAAAAGTAGTGTCTTGTCCGATAATCGATCAAGACAAGGTAAAAGAAGAAGTATCGAATAGTTTGTCATCGGGGTATTGTATCGAGGATATATGGCCGGAAATAAAGGAAACATGTTTTTCAAAAGAAGGAGCGTATGTAGAAGACATATTGCAAATAAATTCGTGCGACTCCTCCTATGATAAACAAGTTTTCGCGGATATTTTTCGTCGTCATGGATCCTTGTCAAAAAAATATATAGTCAAAGAAAAGACCATATACTCTACACCACCGCCGAGAACATTTTTATGTGCTTTAGACGGAACTGCATATAAGTCCGTTGAAGCTCTGGCCAAAGCCGTGAAAAAGTTGACAAAAGAATACGGAGCTCATGTCCATGGGCTGTTAGTTTTGAATGAGAAAGGTGATGATTGGTTAATATCGACTCGGGCTCATGAGGATTATGATGTTGAAATTAAAACTAAAAATGCTTTTTTCGAATTCTTGGAAGCCATGAAACGGGATTTCCAGGGAATGCTTGTCGGCAAATTGCCAGCGGCGGAGGAAAAAGAATCAGTGAGATGACATTGAATTATGGAAAATATCATGAGCAAAATAAGAAAACAAACTTATGAAGGCCATCGTCAAAGAATAAAAGATAAATATAAAAAATCAGGTATAAACGGCTGGTTGGATTATGAAGTGCTGGAGATAGTTCTTTCATATGCTATCGCGAGAAAAGACACAAAGCCAATTGCCAAAGAATTAATAACCAGATTTAAAACAATCAACGGAGTTTTAGACGCTGATAGCAAAGAATTGCAATCTGTATCTGGGATTTCAGAACACACAACCCTGTTCTTGAAGTTACTGAAAGATCTTGCCGTTCTTTACTTAGAGAATGAGTTACATAGCAAAGATTTACTTTCATCGCCTGAACTGGTTTTTGATTACCTGAAGGCTTCTCTGAAGGGGTGCGCGGATGAAGAATTCAAAGCCCTCTTTTTAAATGGCAGTAATCAGCTGATAGCAGTTGAGGCACTTCAGACTGGTACAGTCAATAGATCTGCCATTTATCCGAGGAAGATAGTCGAACGGGCCCTGTATCATCATGCTGTCGGTATTATTATCGCGCATAATCATCCTGCGGGCACATTGACCCCCTCAAAGGAAGATTGCGCGGTAACAAAATCTGTTAAGGACGCGCTGAAGACCGTCGAGATTAGCCTGTTAGATCATATTATCATCGGTGGTAATGATTACTTTAGCTTTAATAAAAAAGGGTTGTTGTAGTGGATGACTTATTTGACGACTTTCTGGGATATGACTTCGCCATGGGGGCAGACATGGTGAAATGCCTGCACTGCGGCGCCGACGTGCCCTGTAGTTTGTTTTTTGATGACGAAGCCGAATGCCCGAAGTGCGGGAAGAAGTTCAGGAAAGATAATAAGGATTAGAGGAGGACTTTAATGAGTAGAGAAAAAAGAAAAGAAATAATTTCAGCGATAGAAGCAAAGTGTGATTCCCTTGGCAAGTTCCTGAACTTTTACGCTAAGCATGTTAAAAATGTATAAGAGAATAATTGCGCAATTTTTAATCATTGGCTTTGTCTTGGCTATCGCAGGCGGATTGTTTGCGCAGGAAGACAGCATTAGGCAAGAAACGCTGTCGCTAGAAGCTTGCATAGCACAGGCATTAAAGACTCATCCTAAAATAAGTATTTATAATTACAAAACTGACCAAAAAAAGGAAAAGCTGCGTTCAGTTACCGCCGAGTACCTTCCTCAAGTGGATGCCGTGGCAAGTTACGACCGGTTGTCGTATCTTCCGCAGGCAAAACAACGGTATCTTGGGGGGTCTAATGACGACTATCAGGCGGATGTCGTGGTAACCCAGCCGCTTTTTACCGGGGGGAAAATTACTTCTCAAAAGCAATCCGCTCGATACGCCATTGACGCGGCAGAGCAAGGATACCTTGCGGCAAAGGAAGACGTCATCTTTGGCGTAAAAGCCGCTTATTACAAACTGATTTTTGCCCGGGATATAATGATAAGCAAGGAAGATCTTCTTAAGTATGCTGAATTGTCTTATAACACAGCGCTTGATTTGTATAAAAGAACAAAGACTCCCAGAGAAGAGACGCTTTTGCGTTTAGAAGTGCAGGTAGGCGAAGTAAGACAGGAACTGATTACTGCGCAAGACGGCGTAAAAATAGCACAGAAGGCGCTTCTTAATGCCATGGGATTGGATTCAGGCGGTTCAATTGAGATTCAAGATTTGAAAGATGATTATTTTTTTGTGGAGGATATGCCGATTGATGTGACCAATAACTATGAGATTTTGAAGTTATCTAAGGAAGTGAAGGAGGCGGATGAGCAGATCAAAATCGCAAAGAGCGGTTTTTATCCTCAATTAAATGCCCGATATAGTTATGGCTACGAATGGGGGGATTGGTCACAAGGAGGTGATACAGACTGGATTGCCGGGGTCGCGGTAGATTTTAATGTTTGGGATTGGGGAAAGACCAAAGCAGATGTCAAGCAAGCAAAAGCATATAAAGAGGAACTACAATCGTATGAGAGCTTGTTGAGTCAGCAGATAGGGCTGGATCTAGAATCCGCTCGGTTAAAATATGAATCAGCCTCGAAAAGATTTGAGATCGCCAGAACAAGTTTTGAGCAAGCCAAGAGAAGTTTGGATTTATTCGAGAGCCGTTACCGCGACGCTTTAGTGACAAGCGTTGAGCTTCTGGACGCGCAAAAGGCATTTTCACAGGCGCAGGTTAATTACGCTTTATCGATGCTTGACATGCGGCTTGCCAAAGCGGAAATAGAGAAAATAGGCGGTTTCGGAGAATATATAGACGAAAGGACAAGGTAACGCACTTGAACACATCCGCTATTGTTATAAATATCTTTACTCTCGTTTGTTTAGTTGTCGCCTTGCTTAAGGATAGAGTAAAAACAAAAGAGTCGCTGATAATATCCGTAAGGTTATTTATGCGCATCCTTCCGGCAGTTATTACTATTGCGATTTTTATAAGCCTGCTTCAGAGCTTTGTATCTCATGCGCAAATTTCCAAAATTATAGGCGAACATTCAGGCTTAGGAGGGATACTTTTTGCCGCAACAATGGGCGCGATTTTACATATACCGACTATTATTTCATTTCCCTTGGCCGCTTCGTTTCTCAAGGGCGGAGCGTCAGTTACTGCTGTCGCGGCATTTGTTACCACTTTGACGATGGTGGGAGTGGTTACATTGCCCTTGGAAATAAAAGAGTTGGGAAAGAAGATAGCGCTTCTTAGGAATGCCGCAAGTTTTATTATCGCCGTAATTATTGCCTTGATTATGGGGAAAATATTGTGAGAGAGGATATAAGATGGGAAATGTAATCGCAAAATTATGGGAATTCCTTGCGGAAATGCTTTTAATCCTCCCTGCCGTAATGGTATTGATGGGCCTTTTCTCGGTGTGGGTACCGAAGGAAACGGTTGTAAAATATCTGGGAAAAACCGCAGGAATAAAAGGTATTTTTCTTGCCATTATCTTCGGGGCATTACCGACAGGTCCTCTTTATATAGCGTTTCCTATGGCAGGAGCTTTAGTCCGGAAAGGGGCCCGTGTTTCCAATGTCATTATTTTCCTTTCGGCATGGGCGTGTATAAAGATTCCTCAAGAAATGGTCGAGCTCCAATTTTTGGGAGCGAAATTTATGACGGCAAGACTTATTCTGACGGTTATTTTTGTAATCATCATGGGTTTACTTATAGAGCGAATAGTTGGATGCGGCGCGGGAAATCCTATCAAACTTACGGGAGGAGAAAACAATGCAAATATATGATATCAAAGAAATGAAGTCATATCCATATGCCGAGAGGGACAAAAACATTTTCTACAAATGTAAGGAATTCAAGACAAGAATTATCGAGCTTCCGTCCGGTGGAAAAATGCCAAGTTGCGAAATGGCGTCGTATGTTATTTTTTATGTCATCACGGGGACGGCAGAGGTAAGCGTCAATTATGAGAAAGCGGCTATTAAGGAAGGGCAGTGTCTTATTGCCGAACCCGGCACATTGTCAATGGAGACACAGGGCGGAGTTAAAATAATAGGTATTCAGATAGAAAAGGTTTCAGGTTAATACTATGACCTTAAGCGATATTTCCATAAAAAGGCCCGTTGGAGTTTTCGTCCTTACTCTCATGGTTGTTGTGCTCGGCGTTTTCTTTTTACGCGGGCTTTCAGTGGATCTTCTTCCGCGCATTACCTATCCGCTTGTCAGGATCATTATCGACTGGAAAGGGGCAAGCCCGGAGGAGATAGAGGAGAATATATTAAAAAAGGTTGAAGCAAGCGTTGCCACGACTGAAGATGCTATCCAGGTCATCTCATCTGCTATTGAAGGTAATGCTTCCATAGAAGTATATTTTGAATATGGAAAGGATATGGATGTAGCGCTTGCCGATACCCGGGCAAAGCTTGATCTGGTAAGGAATGAACTGCCCCCGGATGCAGATGAGCCAAAGATTTACAAAGCGGATCCTTCTCAACTTCCTATTCTTGATATCGCGCTTTCTTCCGAAACTAAAGACGAACGCGCTTTACGAGATTGGGCAGAGAACGATTTAAGTAATTATTTTCTCGGCATTCCCGGATTGGGCGCCGTGGTTACTTCCGGAGGCAGGGTGCGTGAGATTCAGGTCCTATTTAATCAGGAAAAAGTCCAAAAATACGAGCTTTCAACAGAGAAAATACTGGACCTTTTGCGTTTAGAAAACATTGAATTTCCGGCAGGCAGGATTTCCGACACAAAGAAAGAATACAGTGTCCGGGTTTTAGCAAAATTTAAAGACGCCTCCGAAATAGGCGGTATCATTATCGCTAACCGTGAAGGCCGGTTTATCAAGGTCAAAGATGTAGCAGAGGTAGCTGATTCTTATGAGGAGCAGAGGGTGCTCACGCGCTTCAACGGCAAACCCTGTGTTACCTTAAGCTTCCTGAAGCAGCCTAATGCCAATACCGTTGAGGTTGTTTCAAAGATCAACAAGCGCGCTAACGAATTGTTAAAGAAGAAGATCATCCCCGATGATGTCAATTATGCGGTTGCTTCCAGCCAGTCTTATTATATAGAGAATTCTATCAAAAATGTCGGATCATCCGCGGTCATTGGCGGTATTCTGGCGATGTTAGCCATATGGTTTTTCCTACACAACATAAAAAGAACCCTGGTTATCGCCATAGCCATACCGGTGAGTATCTTAGGCACGTTTATTCTTATGGGCCTCTCTGATGTTACGTTGAATATTTTCTCGCTCGGAGGGCTCGTGTTGGCTGTAGGCATGCTTGTGGATAACTCTATTGTTATGCTTGAAAATATAACAAGACATCAGAGCGATGCGGCGAATCCGCTGGAAGCGGCTCATGTTGGTAGCAAGGAGGTCACGAGCGCGCTTATTGCATCCACCCTTACCAATCTTGCGGCCATTGTTCCGTTCTTTTTTATCAAGGGCATAGCTTCATTGCTATTCAGGGATATGGTTGTGACGGTAACGGTGGCGTTTATCATATCGCTTTTTGTAAGTTTGACCGTGGTTCCGTGTCTCTCGGCGCATCTATTCAAAAGCAGAAAAGAGGCTGATGACGACAACTTTAACAAAAAGATTATTAAGAAAGGTACCGCTGTATACAGAAAATTTCTCAAAGTGGTATTGCGGCATAGAGGCATTGTTATAGGCGGCGTTACCGTTTTATTCATTGCTAGTATTCTCTTGGCCGGTACCCTGGGCAGGGAGTTTCTGCCGCAAATCGACGACGGCAAGATAAGCGTAAAGGTTAAGCTTCCGGTGGGCTCGGCATTAGAAAAGACCGATGCCATTGTCAGGAAACTTGAGGGAATAATCAATACGATGCCCGGCGTAAAAAAAGTTTATTCTATGGTAGGCGGGTATTGGCAGAGAAGAAACGTATATGAGAAAGCCAACGAGTCGGATATAGTTATTGAGCTTGCGGAAAAATCCAAACGCCTGCTTTCCACGGGAGCCGTTATTAAAAAATTGCAAAAACAATTAAAGGAGAACCCAATCAAGGGGGCGCAGATTAAGGTTATGCGCACGCCCCTTAGGGGAATCAAGAAAACCTCTACCTCTGATATCGATATTCGTATAAGAGGATACAATTTAGATACGCTTTTTGAAATAGCCAAAGATATTCAGAGCAGGATAAAAGACGTGGAAGGTTTAGGCAACCTCGATGTTTCTGTTGATTTCTCGCGGCCGGAAATACATATCTTTTTAAACAGAGAAAAATTAAGCGACTTTGGCTTGACCGCCAAATACCTTTCTGACGTCGCGCGGACTCACGTGGATGGATTAGTGTCAACTCAATTTACGGATAAGGAGCGCAATGTTGATTATGATATAAGGGTATTGGCCGACCCTATTACCGTAAGCAGTAAAGAGGCTATTGAAAACGCGCCGATTTATCCTCCCAGCGGCGTTGAGGTGAAACTTAAGGAGATAGCAACCGTTGAAGTATCGGAAGGGCCTGTGCAAATTGATCGGCAGGATCAAGTTCGTCTTATTGAGGTTACCGGAGATGCGGCAGGCAAGAATGTTGGCAAAATTACCGATGAAATAAAAAAACGGTTGAGCACGCTTATTTTACCTGCCGGATATTATTTGGAATATGGCGGGGAGGAAGAATCGGCTAAAGAATCAAACGCCCAGTTGATCATAGTCATCGCTCTGGCAGTTTTTCTTTTATTCGTGGTTATGGCCGTCCAGTACGATTCGTTGATAGACCCTGTAATCATTATGGTTACTCTGCCATTAGCGTTAATCGGAGCGTTTCTCCTACTGGCTATTACAAGGACTCCGTTTGGAGCAACAGTCTTTCTTGGGCTTATTTTACTAGTTGGTATCGTTGTTAATAACGCTATTGTGTTGGTTGAATATATCAATAATCTGCGCAAAGAAAAACAGCTTGCCGTTTACGATGCGGTTATTGAAGGCGCATCGCTAAGGGTCAGGCCGATTCTAATGACAAGCATTACGACGATTATCGGGTTGTCGCCGCTTGTCTTCGGATGGGGGGAAGGGCTTGAGATGTTAAGGCCTCTGGCGATAACCGTTGTCGGCGGGTTATCGGTTTCGATGATGCTGACGTTATTTGTGATCCCGTGCGTCTATACAGTTTTTCATAAGGCAAGACTATGATATTGATAAAATTATTTATCACATTTTTAAAAGTGGGGCTTTTTACAATCGGCAGCGGTTATTCTATGCTGGTTTTAGCCCAACGATATGTCGTTGAAAATTATCACTGGTTGACAATAGAGGAATTTACCGACGTTGTATCAATGGCTGAGGTTACACCCGGACCTATCATGATAAACCTTGCTACATTCGTTGGCTCAAGGGTTGCTGGATTGAAGGGAGCTGTTTTTGCTACTGTGGGCCTGATTGTAATTCCTTTCCTTTGTATCTATTTAATTTCGATCAACTACGATAAATTTAAAGATTACGTCGTGATTCAAAAAATCATGAAAGTGATACGCCCTATGGCTATCGGATTTATTACGGTAGCGATTTTAAAATTATTACGCACGTCAATCACGGATTTAAAAAGCGCAATAGTGGCTATTTTGGTGATCATTATAACGTACGTATTCAAGGTCAATCCTATATATACGGTTATAGGCGGAATTCTATTCGCAATGTTTTTGTAATGGGGGTAAAAAATGAAGATAGGGATAATTATACACAATATATAGAACTAAAAAATAATTGCAAGAAGTTAAGGGAAGATACTTATAAAATTTTATTGAAACTTGGTTTTACTCCACAATTTGGCAAGAATTACGTTCGTTTGGCAAAAAGAGCGGAAGTTTATAGATTCAAAGATTTAATCGATTTCAGAAACTATAATTTGCCCTCTCGGCTAATGGTAGGCCACTAGGCTCTGGACCTAGGTATCATGGTTCGAATCCATGGGGGGCAACTTATTTAAAAAAGACAGGAGGCAGATTATGGTTGAAAACCTGGTGCTCGGGAAATTTAGTTTCCATATTTTTATTTCGCTTGCCCTTCTGATTTTGGTCTGGGCAGTAAAAAAGGCGGTTGTGCACAGGATAAACAGCAGGGTGGAGGAGGTAAACGCCAGGCACAATTACAGAAAGTTGGCCGTTTATATCTGCAATACCGTCTTTTTGGTAGCCCTCGGTTTTATCTGGATAAGGCGGATAAATTTCGGCCTCTTCCTCTCCATAATCGGTGCCGGCGTTGTCATATCGCTGGCAGATTATATCTTAAGCCTGGCAGGATGGCTCTTTATCATCGCCCGCAAGCCATTCGTCGTCGGAGACAGGATTCAGATCGGATCCGTCAAAGGGGACGTGCTGGACCTGAGGACCTTTTTTATCACCATGATGGAGATCGGGGGCTGGGTGCAGGATGAACAGTCTACCGGCAGGATAGTCTACATCCCCAATAATTTTATTTTCAAGAATTCGGTTTATAACTATACGCACGGTTTTGATTTCATATGGAATGAGATAAAAATTACCATTACCTTTGAAAGCAATTATACCAAGGCAAAAGAAATCTGCCTTAATTTCTTAAACCAGTTTCACAATAGCTGGGCCAGGGACCTGGAGCAGAAGATAAGGCAGGCGCAGAACTTCTATGCCATCCACTATAAGGAGCTTACCCCCATAGTCTATTTAAAGATTGTCGACAGCGGAATACTCCTGAGCCTGAGATACCTGGTTGAGCCCCAGAAAAGAAGGTCTTCCGAAAATGCCCTGTCGGAGAGAGTTTTGGATGGTTTTTCCAGAGAAAGCGATATCCGGATTGCCTATACAACCTACAGGCTTGTTGAGTAATATAAAAAATGCAAAAAAAGCATAAAAAGATAATAATACTTTTTATAATATTCTTAATCCTCGCCGGGCTCTTCACCGTATTTTTTACTTTTTTCTTTGATCATGCCGTCCTGATCAGGCAAGATACTTTCTATCGCGCCCGGGTCTCCGAAAAAGTAGTGGCTATTACTTTTGATGACGGGCCTTCGCCGATATGGACCCCGCCGATTCTGGATGCCCTAAAAGATTCGCAGGTTAAAGCGACCTTCTTTATGCTCGGCAAACACGTAGAGCAATATCCTGCTATAGCAAGACGGGTTGCAGAAGAGGGGCACGATATAGGCATACACAGCTACCATCACGGAAACTTTATTTTTTACGACAAATATGAAGTCGAAGAGGATATCAAAAGTACCCGGAAGATTATAGAAGGGGTGACCGGGCAATCCACAAACCTTTTCCGTCCGCCTAAGGCCTGGCTGTCAAAGCGGGAGAAGAAGAAGATTAAGGAGCTTGGTTATATAGTAGCCCTCTGGTCGTTAAATTCAAAGGACTGGGTGAACTTTGACGATAAATATATGATAAGGTACCTTGTGAAAAATATACACCCGGGGGCGATTATATTATTTCACGACAGCGGGGGGTTCTTCAAGGCGGAGGAGGGCAACAGGATTGAGACGGTAAATACCATTCGCAGGCTGGTGGAAAAATTAAGAGAAAAAGGCTACAGGCTTGTAACGGTAAGCCAATTACTGGAGATGGAAAAAGCCTATGAAAACAGGCAATAATCTAAAGAGCATATTAATTCTGGTAGTTTTATCGTACCTGTTCTTTATGTTCGGCAACGGATTGTTAAGCCTTACCAACCCCGATGAGGTTTTTTATACACAGACCGCAAAGGAAATGATCGAACATAAGACCTGGGCGGTCCCTTATTTATTCGGCGCGCCGCAGTTCGAAAAGCCGGTATTGACCTACATCCTGATGCGCGCAGGATTTCTGGTTTTCGGCATCAATAATTTCAGCGCGCGGTTTATCCCCGCTTTATTTGCCATGCTGGGGGTAATCGCGGTTTATTTTTTGGGATTGCTGGCTTATCGCGACGAGAAAAAAGCCTTTTTCTGCTCGTTAATATTAATGTCCGCCGGTTTTTATATCGGATTGGCAAGGACGGTATTTACGGATATGGTTTTTTCCGTCCTGATTCTGTTTGCCTTTGCCTCTTTCTTCTGGGGATACGTTCGTCGGGAAAGAAAGGGCTTAGGCACAACCTTATTTTTTATCTTTTGCGGCCTTGCCGTCCTGACCAAGGGCCCGCTGGGGTTTTTCATACCGGCGCTGGGTGTAATTATTTTTCTGGCGCTCAGGAGGGAATTAAAATTTATCCTTTGCCGGGAGAGCGCCTGGGGCCTTGCGGTTTTTTTAGCGATCTCCGTGCCCTGGTATGCCTTTATGATAAAAAAGTTCGGCCAGAGTTTCATTACTGAGTTTTTCTACAATGACCATATCAGGCGGGTCTTTGAGGCGGAGCATAAGGGCAATGATACCTGGTATTTTTACCCCTTTTCGATGGTAGCCTGCATGTTTCCCTGGGCCATATTTAGCGCCGCTTCGTTTTTTTATCTTTTAAAGAGGATAAAGAGTAATCGCACGCAGCCGATATACCTTTATTTGGCCTGCTGGATAGCGGTGGTCTTTTTAATCTTCCAGTCGGCACATTCTAAATTGACCAGTTATATCCTGCCGGCGTTTGCGGCCCTGGCGCTTATAACCGGGGATTTTATTTACGATGCGATAACGAATAAAAAGCCTTTTATTATAAAGCTCATCCTGTTTAATTGGCTCATCCTTGCCTGTTTTCCGGTGGTATTATTGGTGGCGGCAAATCACTATCCTGACTATGTAACAACCAAGGGCCCGGTTTACGCATTGGCAATAGTATTTTCTGTGCTGCTTCTGGTTTTACTTGCCCTGATTATCAAGAAGAGGTTATCCGCCGCCGTTTATCTGTTTATGGTGCCTGTGTTGCTGGTGTTATATTTTGCGCTTTTTTTCCGCGGATATTTTGAGCCCTATGTGTCCAGCAAAGATACCTGTGAGTATCTTTTAAAAAACTATGCAGTCGAAAATAGGATTCTCTGCTCCCGTTCCTATGTGCGCGGGGTAAGGTATTACACCGGAGAAGATGTAGCGGTGGTTAATATAAACGGCCGGCCGTTATTCAGCCCGCATCCGATCCCTGATTTTAGAAGCGATGAGCCGGTAAGGGAGTTCTTGCAAAAGCAGGGGCTTACCTATTGCATCTTAAAAAAGGGCTCTGTTGAGGACATAGAAAGGATAGCCGCAGGCGGATTTGAAGTAGAGAAATTGAAGAAAATCGGTGACGAGTATATAGTGAGGGTCAGGAGGGAGAATTAGATAAATCAACGCGAGGATGGCGAAATGGCATACGCGACAGTTTGAGGGGCTGTTGGCCGCAAGGCTGTGAGGGTTCAACTCCCTCTCCTCGCACCAAAAATAAACGGGGTCAGATCTATTTTTTCTCCGCTTAAAAGCTTGAAAAAATAGATCTGACCCCGTTTATTTTAATCTTTGCGCTGGTCCTTTACGTAATTGCTGCGCTCCATACTTTTGGCGATCGCCTTTAATTCCGCGCCGATTTCGCCGATCTGGCCGACGTGGTCGATCTTGCGGGTTTGGTTAGAGACCGCCCCTATCGAGATAGAAAGAAGGGGGATTTTTTCCTCCTTGCCCTTACGGTCATGCGCAACAATAAATCCGGCCTTTCTGTCTTTCTCGGTATAAAAAGAGGGGGCAGTTTTTTCAAAGCCATCGATTATTGCCTGGCAGAGCTTATCCACCGTATCGGGGGTGGTAATGATTACAAAATCATCGCCGCCGATATGCCCGATAAAGTCGTCAGGATTACCGTGGGACTGCGATGTGCGTATTAAAATACGCGCGGTTTCTCTTATCACATTATCCCCGTGTTCAAAGCCGTAGGTGTCATTATAGGCCTTGAATTTATCCAGGTCTATATAACAGACCGAAAACAAGGATTTGCTCTGCAGCCTTTTAGAAAGCTCGTTCAGTATGGAGACGTTACCGGGAAGCCGGGTTAGGGGATTGGCTTCCAGGTCGGTTGCGCTGCGCCGCAGCACCATACGGATGCGCGCCAGGAGTTCTTTCGGCTCGAAAGGCTTAACAATGTAATCATCGGCTCCGGCGTCAATTCCGTCCACCTTGTCGCTGATATCGCCCTTTCCGGTAATCATAATTATGGGCAAATGGCGCAACAGCAGGTCTTTTTTAACCAGGCGGCAGACCTGCCGGCCGTCTATCTTTGGAATTTTATAGTCCAATAACACCAGGTCTAAGGGCAGGGAATTGATGGTTTTGAGGGCCTCTTCCCCGTCGTGCGCTTCGGAAAGTTCGTAGTTTTCCTCCGAGAGGGTCAGTTTTAATACGTCCCTGATGTCCGGGTCGTCATCAACAATAAGAATTCTGGCTGCCATAATTCTCCTTAGTTTGTTTGGGGCAATGTGAAGCTGAAGGTTGAGCCGGCACCGGCCTTGCTTTTTAACCAGATTTTTCCGTTATGGGCTTCGATTATCCGTTTTACCAGCGCCAGCCCCAGCCCGGTCCCCCGGATCTCTTGGTTTATTGCGTTATCAACGCGATAGAACTCTTCAAATACCGCCTCCTGGGCCTCCTGCGGTATGCCGTAGCCGGTATCACTGATATCTAACTGTGCCATATTGTCTATCTTACGCGCCTGAATAGTGATTTTGCCTTTCGGGGGTGTAAATTTAATGGCGTTGCTGACGATATTGATAAAAACGCGCTTTAGTTGCTCCCGGTCAGCAGAGACAAACTTGGCCTGCTCCGCAATCTTATAGCTTAGATCAATTTCTTTTTCCTTCGCCTGCACCGATAATAATTCTATAACGCCGATTATAATACCCTGCAGCTCAAGCGATTCCTTTTTCATGCCCACCTTGCCGGATTCTATGCGGGCAATATCCAGCAGCTCGTTGATCATATGCACCAGTTCGTCGCTGTGCCGGTTAATCTTGTCCAGCCTCTCACGGATCTCGGCGGGCAGCGCGCCCAGCTTTCCGGCAAGCAATATCGAGGCGTAGCCTTTTATGGAGGTCAGCGGGGTCCTTAATTCATGGGAAACCGCGGAGATAAAGTCGCTTTTTCTTTTGCTGATGGTTTTTACCTCGCCTAAAGCCTTTGTCAGGTCACCGGTCCTCTCGGTAACCTTGCGTTCAAGCTCCTGCTGTGCGCGCCAGGTTTTTTCGAATAAACGGGCGTTCTCAAGCGCCTCTCCTAATTGATTTGCCAGGATGCTGATTAATTCCTGGTCGCCCTTGTTTATGACGGTGTCCTTAGCCTTTGTGCCTGCCAGCATAAAACCCTGATTGCCCTCTTTGGGGAGCACGGGTGCAATGATAAAAGATTCCACCCCGAAAGATTCCTTGATTTCTTGGGCGAATTGCTCGTCAGCGCATTCGGATGAGGCGGTACAGGAGAAGCTCTTTGCCTCTTTTATTAACCCCAGGTACTTTTCCTTATCGGAGTTCACCGAGGATTTTATACTTTCCGCCGCGTCTTCCAGGCATCCGATATCCGTATGGAGGATGAATTTTCCCTCAAGGCTATCCCAGAGGAAGGCGCAGGCTTTTTCAAAACCCAGCTCCTGGAAACTCATCGTCTCCTTCAGGATTTTAAAAATCTGGCTTTCTTCCAAGGAGGTGCTAATCTGGCGCGATAATATCTGCAGGGCATATAGGCCGGTCATCTTTTTGTCAAGCTCATCCTGCGTTTTATTCAGTTCCATATCCGTCCTGACAATGAGCTTGGCCTGTTCGTCCATTTCATTAAGGGATTTTTCCAGAGTGGCGATTTTCCCCTGCAGTTGTTTTATCCTTTCCCCTTTACTGATAATCACCATAGCCAGCGTTATGATGGTTAAAAGGGAGGCTATGCCGATGATATTAGTCAGCATTTCAAAGGTAAGCATCTTATCCTGTCCTTTAGGTTTAGTATCAGGCGCCGGCCGCAAGCAGGGCAACGGTCTGGTTATGGAAATAAGCCTTGCCCTGGTAATTAATCGCCCTTAAGGGCGCCTGTTCTCCGTAAGTGTATATGCCGAATACGGGAATATTTTTTCCCAGTTTATTTTCGATTAATTGCAGTTCTTCTTTTATCTGGCGGCCCAATATTCTGTATCTTGAGGCCGATTCAAAGACCAGCAGGAAATCCACGTGCCGCTGGGCCAGGTTCTTGCCTGCCTCCTCCAGCGCCTCTTTGGTTGCATCAAGGCAGGAGTCGTTAGTGCCGATCATTAATCTGATCAGGCTGCCTTGCGGGACATTGCCCTGGAATACAAGCGAGCCGTTGTCTTCGATGGAGGTAATGTTTCTTAAGAGATACCCCTGTTCTTCGGGCAGGTATATGCCTATAGGATAGAGCGTGGAGATTTTTTTGGAGTCTTTTTGCAAGCCGCTTAAATCGCGGGCAAAATATTCCTCATAAACATTGGTTGCCGACTCCCCGTCTATTTCATAAACGATATTTCCCGCAGATTTAGTTATGTAGCGGGGCTTGCCCAGGGGTTTCCATCCATGCCTGATACCCAGCCCGAAATTTACTTTTCCTCCCCAGAGTATCCCGCAGGCGCCGTGGCTTGAGACCTTCCGGTTGAAGTAGACGTACGTCTTCTCAAAACTAAGGTCGTCTGAGGCCGAGCCGCCCAGCAGGGGGAAACTCGTTCCCAATCTTTCCTGCAGGCCTTCAAGCATCCCGTTGCCGTCGCGCATCAACCCGTCGGAAAATATCACTGCGAAATCCCTGCGGATATTTCTGAACCCGTATAATAATTTATCCCCCAGTTCCCTGCCCGCCTCCAGGGCTGGTTTTGAATCTATCTCTTCGCTGCAGGCCACATTCAGGTATATGCCTTCCGGCAGGCTAAACAGCGCAATGAGTATGCCATACTTGAAGATGCCCTGGTTTGAAATAACCGCCAGGCTGCTGCATCCGACTATCGGGGCGGGCTCTACAATATCGGCGATTGCAGCCAGGATCTCATCCCTGGCGAACTCCACCGAACTAAAGACAATCGCCAGGCTTGCGTTTGGCTCTCTTAGATTCAACAGTGCCTGCCTGGCGGCCAGCTGTGCCGCAAGGAGCGCATTCTTTTCGGTACTTAATCCGATGCTTACGCTTATACTCATTAAGTCACTCCCCCTAAAGCCAATCATAGCATATTATCTAACAGGGTCAATAAAATTATTGACCTCCTAACCTCTTTATATTAAAATAATTAAAACAAATTGCGGCCCCATCGTCTAGCCTGGCCTAGGACGCCAGCTTCTCAAGCTGTAAACACCGGTTCAAATCCGGTTGGGGCTACCAATTAAAAAAATTCTCTTGCATTTAGAGTTGCTTTGTGATAAAAAAGATAATAACAGGGGGGTTGATGAAGGAGCATAAAAGATTTTTAAGAGATCCAGCGCAGTTTGCAAAATTACTGGCTGGATTTTTTATTTATTTTTAAGGAGGAAAGCAATGCCTAAGCACAGGTTTATGTTATTTTTATTATCTGCCGTAATTTTTGTCTCCTGCGGATGCGATAAGATACCCTTGCTGCAGGGTATCTTCCAGAAGCCGCAGGGCCTCCAGAAGGCCCCCTACGGCGCAGTAGCCAAAGTCGGCGGCCTGTATATAACCCAGGAGGACCTGGATAGCGAGGTTAAAAATTTTAACGAGCTGGTAACCGCACAGCAGATGCCCCAGAATAAAATAGATACCAGGGAGAAGAAAACCGCCTATTTAAAAAACGACCTGGTGCGTAAATATATTCTCTACCAGGAGGCGCTGGACAGGGGCATTGAGAACAGGCCGGAGATTGCCCGCGCCTTACGTGATGCCAAGGTATCCCTTTTAGTTACGGAACTTCTGCGGGAGGAGACCGCAAAAATAGAGGTTTCCAGCAAGGAGATAGAAAATTTTTATAATCAGAATAAAGAACTGCTGAAAGAACCGGAACAAAGAAGGATTTTTGAAATTGTTACCCCCAGCGAGGCCGAAGCCAAACAGGTTTATATCGAACTGCTCCGGGGCGGCGACTTTTCCGCTCTGGCCAGGCAGTATTCCAAAGCGGCAAGCGCTGCAAAGGGCGGGGACCTCGGGTTTATTGCCTTGGAATTTGAGCCGGAGAAGCGCAGCAAGTTTGAGAAGTTTTATGAGGTGGCCTTTTCCCCCTCCCTGGAGACAGGCGGGATCAGCAATATCTTCAAGGGGCCCGATGGTTATTATATAATAAAATTAGTCGAGATAAAAAAGTCGCAGGTACAATCGCTTTCTGAACTCTGGGACAATATAAAATCATGGCTTTTGTTCAACGCCCAGCAAAAGGCGATCACCGACCTTGCCGATAAGGTGGCGCGGGAAACCAAAGTAGAAGTTTACGACAACAAAATAGAATAACAAGATGCCCTTGCCTATCAAATTACCCGCGATTAATAAAAAACATCTGCCTTTAATTGTCGCGGCAGCTGCAGGGATTATCGCGGTTGTCTTAATAAACATCTATATTAAACAGCAGACCGAAGCCGCGAGAGCAAAGGCGATATCGGGCCAGCAGAATTTAGCCAC